>JASJDN010000150.1 GCA_030065205.1 Crocosphaera sp. | reverse complement strand
CAAATGTATATACATTGTAGTTAGTTTCAGAAAATAGTTCTTTATTCTAATTTAAAATTACTTAGTAAGTTACTTGGTAATTTACTAAGAATATTTATGTTTGTCAAAAAAGATCCCAAATGGGTTCTATAAGTAACACCACTAGCTGCACCACCCTGCACAATGCCGATGTCGTTGTCAACATCTCCCAAGGTTAGGGTATCAAGATCAAAGTTAACGAGATACACCACCAATGGGTTGAACAACCCCATCTAGTACCACTGTTGGCTCTCCCGACAGTGTGGGGTAAAAAGTATAATAGACTACATACCTAAAATGGTGGGTTATGGCGCAGACCATAAGTTATTGTGTTTTCATGAAAATCAACCCTGCCCCTAACCCCCCGTACGAGGTATAGCTTTTTCTTATCACCATAACTACAGGAGAGCCTGTTATCGGGTAATATATAGAGGGGTTTTGAGAAACGGATTTAGTATCAGGTGTGCAGTCTATCGGCCTACAGTGATGTCATAATCTTTTTTTGTACTGCTATATAGGGTTTCTGGGACTGATGAGGTACACTGTATTTTTAGCGTTCAATATTGTTGCTTTTTAAAAAATATTTATGACATCTTTTTCTTTAAATTATTGGTTTCGTCCCGTCACTTCTCTTGTCTTAGGAACCCTCACATCTTTAACCTTAACATTACCAACCAATGCTGCTGAAAAAATCTATTTTGTTTTTGATTCTTTAATTATTTCAATTCCTGTTAGTTCCTTAGAAGTGTATGCGGAAGAAGGACAATTAAGTCAACAATTAAGTCGATATTTTAACTTAGCAGGAACTAGCGAAGAAGAAAGACAAGCCTTTCGAGAAGCGTTATCTACCCCTGTTTCTATCGATCCTGTGGACTTATCTAGACTCCTGAATACTGATGAAGGAGAAAGAATCTTAAATTATGTTGGTAAAGTTTTTAATATTCAAGGAGGAAGAAATGGTAAGTATATTATTAGAGGGGCTTTAGTTCAAGCTGCTTTTGAACCAGAAGGATTAACCTTCATTAACTTTTTAAATCGATTAGCAACAGATGTACAAATTGATATTAAAAAAGCCCTAGAATTAGCTGAACAAATCGAAATTGTTGTTAACGGAACTTATTTATTTACTGAAGAAGTAGCAAAATTGTCAGCAATTGAAGCACAACAAGATCCAAAAATTGACTTTTCTCAATTAACTGATCCCCGTCAATCTGGTCCTTTTGAGGTTAAAAAAGATAGGTGGAATCTATTTGATCAAAACCGTAAACGTAACTTTTATGTTGAAGTTTATCAACCTCAAACTTTACCTAATGAATCGGTTCCTGTGATAGTCATTTCTCATGGGTTAGCATCTCGTCCTGAAGACTTTTCAAAATGGGCTAACCATTTGGCTTCTTATGGTTATGTTGTTGCTCTACCTCAACATCCAGGAAGCGATATCCAACAAACAGAGAACTTTTTAGAAGGATTATCTAGACAAATTTTTCTTCGAAATGAATTTATTAATCGTCCTCTAGATATTACTTATACCATAGATGAGTTAGAACGACGAAATCAAGGCTGGTTTTCAGGAAAATTGGATCTAAAGAATGTAGGCGTTGCTGGTCATTCTTTTGGTGGTTATACCATGTTAGCAATCGCCGGCGCAACCCCTGATTTTAATCGATTGGAACAAATTTGTAACTTAGAAATAGGGGACTTAAATACTGCTTTATTATTGCAATGTCGGGCTTTAAAATTAGAAAAAAAAGACTATAATTTTAAAGATGATAGAGTAAAAGCTTTATTTGTTGTTAATCCTGTAAACTCAGGTATATTCGGTGATAAGTCCTTAGAAAAAATTGATATTCCTGTGTTTATTGCTGCTGGCAGTTATGATCCGGCAACCCCATTTATTTTTGAACAAGTTGCATCCTATCCACGCTTAAAAGTTCCTGAAAAATACCTTCAATTACAAGAAGGGCAAGCCCATGTTGATTTTTCTCAACTAGATGCAGGGATTATGGATACATTACAAAAAACCACTAAATTAACGCTTCCGAGTCCTCAATTATTAGATAGTTATACTCATTCAATGATGCTATCTTTCTTTGAGGTTTATATCGAAAAGAACTCTCAATATCGTCCTTTCTTACAATCAGCTTATGGTGAATATTTAAGTCAAGGTCAAGAATTTAAAACCTATATTATTACTGAAAAATCTTCTAATGCGTTAAGTCAATCTATTAACAATTTTATCAGGGATAATAACTTAGTTGGTCCTCAAGAAAATTAATTTATAATCATAATTCTGAGGTAATAATAAATATTTAGAACTTAGGATAAGCCAAATCAATAGAACTAGATTGCTCTAGTTTATAGTTTAATTGATTTAAAAACTTAACAGTGGCTTGATTATCAGTTTTATGACTGAAAAAATAATTCATTATAGGTTGTGAATTTTGAAAAATCAAAACAGGTTGATGCTGTTGAATGATTTGTTTCATTCCTTTTAATATCTCTAATTCACGACCTTCTGCATTAATTTTAATTATGCTAATTTTTTTATCAGTAGAAAACTTATAATTATCTAACGGTATTTTTTTTATTTCTCTGATGTTATTTTCTTGCTTGTTGTTAATAGAATTCGATAATTTATTATTTAATTCTAAGGAACAATATTCTGATTTATCTCCCAAAGCTACATTTTCTATATAAATCTTATTTCGCATTTCACCAGCATAAAGGGAATAATTATCTTTAAAGAGTTGATAAAGATAAGGATGATGTTCAAACGAAATAATGTCAGTTTGAATATGATGTTTAGCTAATACCATACTCAGTAAACAACTAACCACTCCTACATTAGCCCCAACATCAATAAAAATATCATTCCCTTGACAGTATTTCATGATTTTAGGAATCAATTGATCCATATATTTTTGATAATATACGACTTTCCAAATTGAAAGCTTGTAAAATAAATTATCAGGGAAATGATACTTAAATGTATAGATTTTATTGTGGAATGGAACCTCTAATAATTCATAGTTATGGAATGAACCATAATGAATTTTTCGCAGTTGACAAGCCGGTAATTTTAAAAGTTTTGTTCCTGTCATAATTCCTAAATTTTTACTAACATTTTTAAAGATAGATAGATAACTATATTTACCTTTTGTATTACTATATTTACGAGGGTTAGTAAGTATTGAGTTAGGTATTCTTTGACAGTATTTACGACCAAATTTATTATCAATTAAAGTAACATCTTCTAACAAAGATAAATAATCATATCCTTCTATGTGTTTTAAATCATCTCGTCTCATACAGAAAACTTGATCACCATAAGGCGATCGCCTGATATTATTAGCTGTCCAAGCAACTAATTTTAAGCCTAAATGTTTGTCATGAAATTGTAAATCGAAGTAAGCCAATTTAACTTTTTCATTATTTAAAGAAGAGATTACTTTTTTATCCCATGCTGACGGTAATAAGGTATCTGCATGACAAAAAACAAGATACTTTCCTGATGAATGTCTTAACCCCATATTCATCTGAAAAGCACGACCTAAAGAGGATACAATTAATGACTGTATAAAAATATGGGGATAGTCTTTTTTAAAATCTTCAACCCGTTGTATAGTATCGTCTTTACTTCCTCCATCAACCACTAAAATCTCTAGATTTGTTGATTTTTCAGCTTTTTTAACTAAATTGACTAAAGTTTCATAAATAGAATTCGCTTCATTGAGAGTTGGAATAATAACTGAAATATCAGGTTGATTTTGTTCAATTAAGTCAGTTAAACCTAAAGATTTGAGATCGCTAATTTCATCAATATCAACTAAAGTATGATCAAGAATAGACGCAGAAGTATAGTTTTTTTGCATCAAATGATAAGTCTGTTGACCTACATTTCCTAAACTATAATTAATGGTCGTAAAAACATCGCTATAATAGGGTAAAGCAATAAGATAGTAACCCTCATCTTCGGTAAAAGCGATCGCAGCTTCTTCTCGCTTTACACATTCAATAGCTTCGTATAAAATATTAGAAGTAATCCCTGGAATATCAGACCCAATAATGATTACTTTTCCTAACTGTTTAGCAATGTTATTTATCCTTTCCCCAAATGCGGTTGATGGTTGTTGAATAAAGGAAAGAATACCCAATTTAATTGCTTGATCAATATCTAATTGTAAAGCAGGATCGAACCCTTTGATCATTTCTGTTGCAGCGTTTGTTCCTGTATAATTAACAATAATATTAACCCCATTCATCTCACGGAGTAGTGTCCCCAAAGTTTGACTCATGGTGTAGCGATGGACTTCGGCCGCTGCATAATCACCAATATCCCACGCTAAACGGGTTTTAACCTTACCTGGATCGGGATACCGTGTAAACAAAACAATGCTAACAGAATAAGGTAAGTTGTTTATATTAACCATGTCTGCATATTTATAATAATAACAAAAAAAAATGAAGAGAGTAGAATTAATTTTACCCTCTTCATTGTTAATTATCCCCCATACCTTTCTTCTTTCCAAGGATCACCCCGTCGATGATACCCATTTTTTTCCCAGAAACCTAACTCATCTTGCGGTAAAAATTCCAACCCATTAATCCATTTTGCACTTTTCCAAGCGTATAAATGGGGAATAACGGTACGCATGGGGCCACCGTGATCAGGCGGTAGAGGATCTCCTGATAGTTTAAAGGCAAAAAAATTATCTTCTAAAACAAAATCTTTGAGGGGAAGATTAGTCGTATAACCTCCATAACAATGCTGCATAACGTGGGTTGCTTTGGGGTCAATATCTAATAAATTAATAAAGTCTGTAATCTTAATTCCTGTCCATTTTACATCTAATTTTGACCAACGAGTAACACAGTGAAAATCTTTAGTAAATTCATAATGAGGTAAACCCATAAAATCTGACCAAGAAAAGGTTTTCTCTGTCACCAAACCCCAGACTTTAAATTGCCAGTTATCCGTACTTATTTGGGGAGTATCACCATAAGTTAAAACAGGAAACCCTTTAGCTAAATATTGTCCAGGAGGGACACGATCGCTGTTATCCGGTTCGGGTTTTTGAAAGAATTTTAAGGTCATATTTCTTACCTTTATTGAAACGGTTAACGATTCACTAACATAATTATTATGCTTAACGCTAGGGAACCAAAAAGAACCCCACCACACCAATAAGCTAATACTTTCCCCCCGATTATAGCAGTCATTCCTACTTTAACAATAGTGTTCATGGTTATTGCTAATAAAGTACCAATCATAGCAACTTGTAAGTTCATGGTATCATTAGCAGCCTTAGCTAAAGAAATCCCCACCGCATCTACATCCACCAGACCAGAAATAGCCGATAATAGATAAACGCCACTATCGCCTAACCAATTTTCAGCAGCACGAACCAATATTGATAAAATAGCTAATAAAGCAGCATATTGTAAAGCAGCACCTAATTCGACTGGATTTGATAGCTTAACGGGAGTCGTTGACTTAGGAGGAGATAACCGCCAAACGAATAAACCAGCACAAATTAAGGGAATAATTGCTAATATTAGCAATGGGATTATTAACTGTTGTGCTAAACGTCCATTAACTACCATAATTTCTATTAGTAACCTTGGGGCCATCATTCCATTAGCAATGGCGATTCCTGCAGCTAATAAAACGGTAATATCTTGACGAGTTTTCGCCATACGAGAAAAGGCTAAGGTTAAAGCGGTAGACGAAGCGATTCCTCCGAAAAATCCCGTTAATAATAAACCAACTTTATTCCCTAAAATGCGAATAGAAAAATAGCCTAAATAGGAAATTCCCGAAATTAACAACACCAATAAACCAATAGAACGGGGATTAATCGCTTCCCAGGGACCCATATTTTCATTCGGTAAAAGGGGGAAAAACACAGAAGCAATTAATAATAATTGTAAAGTAGCAATTAACTCTCGACGTTGTAATAATGATAAATAGCGATTTAACTCTTCTTTTAACCCCAATAACCAAGCAATAATCACAGCGATGGCCACTGCTTCTATCATCCAACCACTTACCACCATAACCCCTAAGCTAAAGGTCATTAATAGGGCTATTTCTGTAGTGGTTCCATAATCTTTTGATTTTTTTGCCGTTAATACATAAGACGTGACGACGAGAAGGGATAAACCAAAAAAAATAACCCCTAATATGGCGATGCCCCATTTATCCGCTAAAACCCCTGCAATTCCTCCAAATAGACCGCTTAAACCAAAATTACGTATCCCTCCGTCTCCCAAACCATCAGGGGCTTCACGGGTCTTCCAGCCCCGTTCTATGCCAATAATTAAACCTAAAACTAAAGAAATGGCCAAGCGAGTGGCAACGGTTAAATCCATTGTCTAAATAGCTTCTCAAGATTTACAATATGGTCAAGGGTTAATTATCCTTAACATTTGCCCTTATTTTCTACCTTAACCAATTATTTTATTATTCTTTAATTAATCTATGCGACTCATTTTATATAGCAAACCAGGGTGTCATTTATGTGAAGGACTTGAAGGGAAATTAAAACAAATAGAAACCCTACAGTTTGACCTAGAAATACGAGATATTACCACCCGTGAAGATTGGTTTAATGCCTATCAATACGAAATTCCTGTTTTGCGGTTACAGTTACCCCAAGGAGAAAAAACGATTCCTCGCTTTTCTCCTCGGATTTCTGTAGATAGGTTAGGACAACAGTTAGAAAAATACATAAAATCATTAGAGAAATTAGAAAATTAGGACTAATTCCTTAGCAAATCTTTGACTAGAAAAACTAGACTATAAAACGGAAGCGTCTCCTGATAAGGCGACGATGACATCTTCAGCCTCTAATCTGATGAATCCGTTGGAGAAAGAGAAGATTGCAAGAGTGAAAAATTATTTAACTCGGTTTTACCGAACTTACCTTTAATTAGCTTTTTGTTGGGGAAGAAAGGATTGAAACAATGAAAAGATGTAAACAAAAGTAGTAATAAATAGCTCAAAGTTCTTGATTTCTGTTGTTTTTTTCATTGCTCAATCTCATTCACTGCGTTATTCAGAATATTTTTAACTTATCTGAAATATAACTTTGAGTCTTCCCCCAAAAGAGTGACCCAAAGCGGTGAACTGTAATTATTTAGTTTTATTAAGTTGTGCGGTTCTGATTGTAAAAGGATTAGATAAAGAAGCACTTTCGATTTTATCAAAGGTTAGTCCAACTCCAGTCAAAAAAGCAGCGACTACTATAGCATTAAGGATAAAAGCGGTGAGTTTCATAGTGATTTAACCTGTCGAATGGTCACTTTTTAGATTAAAGTCTTTCTGTGTCTTTTGTATGTCATTGTCATAGCAAAGTGATGTCATTCATCAGATTAGCCATAACCCCTTAAATTGTATTAAGATAAATAGGACTAGATGATAACTCAATTAGGATAGTGATTTTATGAGCGATCGCAATAGTCCCAACTGGGAAGAAAAATTAGAACAGAAATTTAAGGATCTCGAAGCAGAAATAAACGGTAAAACCACCCCAGTACGCCCTTTCAACCCCAATGAAGACGGTAGTAATGGAGTTTTCACTCGCGCCGCTAATTGGTATCAAGGGTTAGAAAACCCCGCTAAAGTAGGGGTTGCTGTGGTTGGAGTGATAGTAGGTTTATCCATCCTCAATGGTATTTTGAAATTAGTCACCTCTTTAATCGTAGTTGGAATTCTAGGGTTTATCCTTTACGGTTTATATCGCGCCTTAATTCAGAATAAATCTAACTCTGAGTCATAAGTCATGGTTCTATTTCAGAACGCTGTAGGGGTTTAGTCATTCTAAACCTACAAACCCGTATAATATTTAAATAATGAGTTTTGATGTTGTTATTATTGGTAGTGGAATTGGTGGCTTAACCGCAGGTGCTTTACTAGCAAAATATGGAAAAAAAGTTGCCATTTTTGAAAGCCATTCTCTTCCCGGCGGTGCTGCTCATACATTTACTCGTCAAGGGTTTACTTTTGACTCAGGTCCTTCCTTTTACTGTGGTTTAGGCAATGATAAACCGTCTCTTAATCCTTTGAAACAAGTATTAGATATTCTAGGAGAATCGTTAGAGGTTATTCCTTATGATCCTTTGGGTCATTATCATTTTCCGGAGGGTAAATTTCCCGTTTATAGCGATTTAGAAAAGTACCGTCAAGCCGTTGCTAAAATCACACCAGAAGGAGCTAAAGAATTAGCTGCATTTGAGTCTAAAATGCTAGGATTATATGACTGTTTAAAAGACATTCCTACCATCGCGCTACGGTCAGATTGGCAGTTATTTCCTGTTCTAGTAACCCGTTATTTTCCCTCTCTCATCAAAAGTTTATTTCAAGTGGGAATCATAAGCGGTTCAGCAGGGGATGTGATGGATAAAACTGTCAAAGATCCTTGGGTACGTCGTTTGATTGATCTTGAATGTTTTTTACTCTCAGGATTAAAAGCTAAGGGAACAGTTGCCCCAGAAATTGCTTTTATGTTGGGAGAAAGAACCCGCGCAGGGGTGGAATATCCCCTCGGGGGAAGTGCCGCAATTATTGATGGTTTAATTAGCGGTTTCAAGCGATACGGAGGAGAATTATATCTTAATTTCCATGTAGATAAAATAATCACTCAATCAGAAAAAGTAACAGGAATTAAACTAAAAAAAGGAGACATCATAAATGCCCCTATTGTTATTTCTAATGCCAGCCTTTGGGATACTTATCAGCAGCTTTTGAACCCAGAAGATTTACCTGAAAAATACAGACAAGAACAACTAAAAACTCCTGCAGTTGAAAGTTTTATGCACCTTCATCTAGGAATAAAAGCAGAAGGCTTAGAAAATTTAACCGGTCATCATGTGGTGGTTCATGATAGTGATAAAGATATCACCGTTCCTGGTAATACCTGTATGATTTCAATTCCTTCGGTTTGGGATAAAAACTTAGCCCCAGAAGGTTATTATGTGGTTCACGCTTACACCTTAGAACCCTATCAAGGATGGGAAAAAAATGCAGACTATGAAAACAAGAAAAAACAGCGATCGCAAACCCTTTATAAAGCATTAGAAAAGGTTATTCCTGATATTCGTCAACGAGTGGTTCTCGAATTAATTGGAACCCCCTTAACCCATAGTCGTTTTCTCCGTCGTTATCAGGGAACCTACGGCCCTGCTATAGCAGCAGGAAAGGGGATGTTTCCTAGCTGTCATACTCCCATTTCAGGATTGTATCGGGTAGGAGATAGTACCTTACCTGGTATTGGAGTTCCAGCAGTTGCTGCTTCTGGTATTTTGTGCGCTAATAGCTTGGTTTCTCCTCAACAGGTTGAAAAAATATTATCTAGTCTCACTTAATAATCTGCATCAGCAACACAAATCCCCTTACATTTGATGCCATTACTCGCTGTTCGCTTACAATGAGGACATAAAATAGGTTCTTGGTTTGATAAATCTTCTGATATCTCTTGAGTTTCCGTTGTTTTAGATTTATTTTGAGGATTTTCTGTAGATGATACCATAATTTTTAGCTAGAGTATATTGGAGAAAAAACTCTTCTTTCCTTACTACAACTCGGAGGCATATTCAGTTAATCAAAAAATAAAAATGAAAAGCCTTCGGGCGTCTTGCCGTGTTTCGACTCCAAAGGCGTTTTCATATCACTCTTACTCCTCACACACAACCATAATGTATCAAGTTAAATACTTAAGGCCAATCTAGATTATGACAGTTTGTAAATTGTCACAATTAGTAACATTCCACTCATAGCAGTTTTCAATTGGGTGTATCAATATTCTAGTCAAGTTGAGTGTAGGGAGTGTGGGAGCGGTGGGAAGTGTGGGGGGGAATTTTTATGTTCATCGTTAGTCTATTGATATGAAAACTGCTATTAAACTGAAAATCAGCTAAAATCTAGACGGGGACTTAAGTGTAAGATGATTATCGTTAGGGAACGAAGGTTTTTGATTAGAGAACATTGCTAGGTTAAGGATTATAATTGGGCATACTATTCAAAGGGATCTCACTTAACTGGTTGGTAAATGTGAGAGACTTAAGAGTAATTAATTGTTCTTGTTTGCACCTATGAAATTTTTGAAACTTTTTTCACCTTGTATTTTGAAAATATTAGGAGGTATTTCTCCTATTTTTTTATCTTTATTTTGTGGAGTATCTTCTAGCGTAGCAGCAGAAAATGTTATTTTAAAAGTAGGATTATTTCATCAGAAAATTCCAGTTGAAGATTTACAACAATTTGCGGATAACCAGGAAATTTCTACTACTTTGAAACCCTACGGTGCTTTATTAACTCCTGAAATCCAACAGGTTTTATCTAAAAGTTTTAAAATCGATACTTTAATTGCAGAACAATTTTTAACCGATTTATTAAAAAATGATGATGGAAAAAGATTATTAGAGCAAATTAGTCAAATATTACCTGATAGTAATTCATCGGAACTTGAAGCGGGATTAAAATTACTTTTAAAACAAACTAATAATTTAAGTGTTATTAATTTTTTACGAGCTTATCCCAAAGAAACAGTAACAATTGATCTTTCAAAAGCAGCTATTTTGACCCTAAAAATAAATGGGTCTTTTTTGCACAGTAAATTAATGAGTTCTCAATTAGATAAAAGTTTTAAAGACACTGCTAACACAGACATTTTACCAAAATTCGATCCCACGCAATCAGGAGAACAAATCATCTCCATTACAACGGATGTCTTTTATGATCGCAGTCGAGATCGTTACATTACCCTTGATATTTATACTGCTGAAAAAACCCAAGGACCTCTGGTGATTATGTCTCATGGTTTTGCTTCAGATCGTCGTTTTTTACGCTATTTAGGGAAACATTTAGCTTCTTATGGTATTACCGTTGTTTCTGTTGAACATCCTGGAAGTGATATTCATGCCCTAATTAAAACAGCAACCGGAATAAAACTGAGTCAGATTTTACCTTCTGCTGAATTTATTGATCGTCCTCAAGATATTAGTTTTGTTTTAAATCAATTAACCCTTTTAAATAAAAATAATCAACAGTTTAAAGGAAAATTTAATACCAAAAAAGTTAGTATCGTTGGTCATTCTTTTGGTGGTTATACGGCTTTAGCCTTAGGGGGTGCTTCCTTAGATTTAAAAAGCTTACGACGTTTTTGCCAAGAGAAATCACCTTTAGGACGAGCGCCGGCAGATTGGTTACAATGTGCAGCAGGAGAATTACCTTATCCTCAACGAAATTTCAAGGATCATCGTATTAAACAAATCATCGTTTTTAATCCTATCATTGGTGAATTATTTGGTAAAAATTTATCTCAAATCCAAGTTCCAACCCTAATGTTATCTGCTTCAGATGATGGAATTACCCCTACAGTTTCTCATCAATTAAAACCCTTTAAACAACTGTCTGGAGAAAAATATATGGTAATGGCTATGGGAGGAACTCACATGAGTATTAGTGATATGAATAGTATCAATAGTGCCGTGGGACAGAGTACCCTGGTGAGGGAAGTAATGGGAGTAAAAGCTGAACCAGTTCGTCAGTTAGTACGGGGCATTAGTGTAGCTTTTATCCAACAGTTAACCCGCGAAAAATCTAACTACGAAATGTTTTTAACACCAACCTATATTGAATCTTTATCCCAGGATAATTTAAACTTTCGCATGGGAACCCAACTACCTATAAGTATCAAAACATGGATTAATGTGACTAATATAGAGACACCAAAAGCAAGCTTATCAGCGATAAAATCAAAACTAACCCCTGTACAAAACATTCAACGCTCTTTTATTAATGCAGGACAACTATTATTACAACCTCAATATAGCACTGAAAAACTGAATGATTTATTTACCGGGTTACTTCATACCCATGATGATAAGTTCGATAAGTGGAGTTAATTTGATATGAAATCCGCTTAATTAGCCATTACTAAAATTATTACTGCCAACCCCTGCTCCCTCTGCCTCCTCTGCTCCCCCTGCTTACCCTACTAGAAAGTATAGTATTCAAACGGATGTCATATGAGTTCGGAGTTTGGCGTTCGGGGTTCGGAGTTCACACAAAAAATGTTACCAGCAACCATCGATATAGCGTTTCTCAGTCTAGTGAGGTACAGTAACAACAATGAATAAACCAGTTGCGAATATCATCTCCAGAGATTTGACTCAAAGCATATTCAATGGCTTTAGCTAAATCAGGATATGTTCTCGCACCAATTTTTCG
>JASJDN010000149.1 GCA_030065205.1 Crocosphaera sp. | reverse complement strand
TAACTTTATCAGGACTAGCCAATGATTCTGATGGGACAGAGGATTTATCTCATGTCAATCTCTATTTAAAACGTCCAAATGGCACTTGGACTACTTTAGATACTGTTCCTGATTTTGATAGTAATGGTAACTTTAGCCAAGAACTCAATTTACAAGGATATAGTAATGGAACCTATCGTATTTGGGGACAAGTATTTGATAACCAAGGACTTAAGAGTTCAGGAGTTTTGACAACCTTTAAGATTAATAATCAAGCCCCTGATAGCCTTACCTTAGAATTAGATTCAGACAGTTATCATCCCTCAGAAACCCTAACTTTATCAGGACTAGCCAATGATTCTGATGGGACAGAGGATTTATCTCATGTCAATCTCTATTTAAAACGTCCAAATGGCACTTGGACTACTTTAGATACTGTTCCTGATTTTGATGATAATGGCCACTTTAGCCAAGAACTCAACTTAGAAGGATATGCAGTAGGAAATTATGGTGTTTGGGGACAAGTATTTGATAACCAAGGACTTAATGGAGAGGGATTTTGGACAACATTTAATATCGATAATCAAGCCCCTAACAACCTCAATTTTTCCTTAGATTTAGATAATTATGACAATGATGATCTAATTAACATCGAAGGAACTTTGACAGATATGGATGGATTTGATGATTTACTTAAAGTAGAAATGTGGTTGAGACAACCTAATAATGTTTGGGTGGACATACCAGATATTACCATTTTTGAAAAGGAGGGAGATCATATAGGAAGCTTTAGTTATGATCTGAACCTAAACGATGTTATGGTTGGAGATTATCAGTTATGGGCCCGAGGACAAGATAGTTTAGGTGTCACCACTAATTTTGTTCAACAAAGTTTTCACCTACCATTATGAAAATTATTCTAAAGATTCAATGTTTTTATCCTAAAATCAAGTCCATTGCTTCATCAATAATTGCTGTTTTATTTACTATTTCTATAAGTTCTTTTGATTCATATTTACCCTGTCCTAACTAATTCTTATACTGCTTAAATCCCCTTTAAGGGTATGATTATCTAACCCTAAACAATTGTAAGGATCTTCGACAAAAATAGAATTACAAAAATCCTCAAAGTCTTTCCTTAACCCTTCAGATAATTGAGGTAAATCTTCTTCTCTAACAAGATGATTGACTTTCACTTGATACCTTAATTTTGTACCCACGTTTTCTCAAATTCTCCAAACTAGATTCAACATCAATTTCATCACCGATATCGACGACAGTTTCCCATTTATCAGGGTTATCTGGATCATCTAGATCCTTAATGCGTTCAATGGCTAATTGTTCAGCAGATTTTCGAGAGGTTTCTGGTTGATATTTTATCATTAAAAACTCGATAAAATCTAAAACTTCCTCTTGTTTATCAGGGGGTAATAAATGGATTTTTTGTGTTACTAAATCAATGGTATTCATTTTCTATATTTTTACTGAGTTGACTAATTACTATTTTAGCTAATTGATAGCTTTAAAGACTGTTAATAAACCAAATATTAAGGTTGTAGGTGGGAAAATTAAAGTTTTGTTTGGATTACCCATCAATTAAAAAACTTTGCCCACCCTACACAAGTATATTTTAGTGAACTAATTACCTTAACGTTTATTTTTCTAAAATTAATTCTATTCCTTGCTCAATAATAGCAGTTTTATTAACCATTTCTGCAAGTTCTTCTGCTTCATATTTACCTTCAAATGCTTCTTTTGCAGCAGCTTTTAATCCTAAGTCATAAGCATCCTCTAGTGTCTCTCGTAACTCCTCTCTAGTAAGGTAGTTTCCCTTTGTTTTGCGTCGTTTATTTGTCCTTTGAATCTCTTTTACTGCATTAGCAATAGATAACTCCCATGAGCGTGTTTGTCTTTTTTCTGCTGCTTGTTTGATAAGATGTAAAAGGAGGATTTTACCAAAACTAAAAATTTTGTTGAGTTTATCATCTTTACTCATTTCTGTTAGTTCTTCAACTAATAATAAAGCATCATCAATATTCCCTGCTAGTAACAAATCTTTTAACTCAAATAATTCTTCCATTTGATTATTTTTCTTAAAGTGGTTATAAATAAACGTAAGGTGGGCAATATTCATTAAAACCCTTAATATAAAGATAGTTTTGAGTATTGCCCACCCTACAAATATGTGCATCTAAACTTTGGTTGCCCTGTTTGCACTAGGTTCTAAATCTCGCATTTTCTTCCCTCTCCATAACAAACGAATAGGGGTTCCAGGAAAGCCAATTTGTTCTCGAAACTGTCGCTCAATATAACGTCGATAATTATCACTAAACCGTTTAGGATCATTGACAAATAAAGCAATAGTTGGCGGTTGACTTGATACCTGAGTTCCATAATAAATTCTTCCTTGTTTTCCTTGTCTACTGGTAGGAGGAGAATGCCATTTAACGGCTTCTTCTAATACTTCATTAACCACAGACGTATTGACCCGACGACGATGTTCTTCTACTGCTGCGTCAACTAATTCAAAGATTTTTTCCACTCGTTTTCCTGACATGGCACTGACAAAAATAAGATCCGCCCATTCCATAAAATAAAGTCGATCCATGACCTTTTGTTTATACTCATAAATGGTGTAAGAATCTTTCTCTACGGCATCCCATTTATTAACAACAATAATCGCAGCCCTTCCTTCATCAATAATGCGATCGGCTAACTTAATATCTTGGTCTGTGACTCCATCAATGGCATCAATCACTAATAACACCACATCCGCCCGACGAATGGCTTTAAATGCCCGATTTATGCTAAAAAATTCTGCCCCATAATTGACATTTTTTTTGCGACGAATCCCCGCCGTATCGATTAACCGATAGGTGTTGTCTCCTCGTTCTACTACCGTATCAATGGCATCTCTCGTTGTTCCGGAAATAGGACTAACAATGGCTCGTTTTTCCCCTAAAAATGCGTTCAATAAACTGGATTTTCCCACGTTAGGACGACCAATAATAGAGACATTAATCTCTTCTCGATCCGGCAGTTCTTCAGGAGAGGGTAAATAGGTAATTAATTCATCTAATAATTCCCCCGTTCCGCTACCATGAATACCCGAAACAGGGTAAGGTTCCCCCAGTCCTAACTCCCAAAAATCGGCCGCTTGAATGAGTCCTTGATCCGGTGACTCGCACTTATTAACAGCTAATAACACAGGAACCTTCTGTTGTCTTAACCAGTCCCCAATCTCACGATCGCCAGCAGTGGGTCCGAGTTGTCCATCTACGACGAAAATGGCTGCACTGGCTTCGCTTAAGGCGGCCATGGCCTGTTCTCGGATTAAGGGCAAAAATTCGGTATCATCGTCGAAAACCAGCCCCCCTGTATCCACTACTTGAAAATCACGATCGCGCCAAAAAGCGGGTCGATAAGTGCGATCGCGGGTAATCCCCGGTTGATCGTGTACAATAGCTTGTCTATCCTTCGCTAAACGGTTCACAAACGTTGATTTGCCCACATTAGGCCGGCCAATAATCGCTACAATCGGTAATGCCATAATAATTAATCTAAGGTATTCCTTAGTAAAAATAATAATTTTGCTTGATCTTCAATGATAACGATTTTTTAGGCTAATGAGTTCACGGATTCCTGACATTATCCTTATATTTCACCTGTTTTTCTTTCTCACGTTTCCACACTTAACCTAAAGTTAACTTTAATAGCTCTATTCCCTTACTTTTTTTAATGATCCCAAAAAAAATATTAAGTTTTATGGATGAAAGGTGTTTTTGTAGCAAATGTTACAGAATTATGTGTTATATATAGTACAGAGGGTGAAATACCCCAGATAACAAACCACCATAAACAATCGGAGTCTAAATATTATGTCCACTCAACAACAAGCAAGAGCCTTAATGATGCGTCATCACCAAATGGTCAAAAACCGCCAACAATCGATGTTAGGACGGGCTGCGGCTGAGATTGGCGTTGATGTTGAAAAAGATTACTGGACCACTATTCAAGGTAAACCCTGTTCTGGTTTCCGTAGTTCTTATGATCGCTCCAATGCTGCGATGAGTTAATTCTAATTAATGTTTTTGAAATTCATCATAACTCAGACATATTGCGCGACAAACCACTATAGGGTGTTCTTCGGAAGAGGGACACCTTGTACACTTATTTAGAATGATTTTTAATAATTTTTCGTTTTTGTTGGTCAGTAAAAAAACTGTTATAATCCAATTTAAAAACTAATATTTACCCATGACCAACTCGGCCAACCTATCAGAAAGAATTGCTCAATTTTATGATACCTCAAGTAATTTATGGGAACAAATTTGGGGTGAGCATATGCACCACGGTTATTATGGTAGAGGTGGAAACTATAAATTAGACCGTCGTCAAGCCCAAATTGATTTAATCGAAGAATTGCTAATCTGGGCGAATATTAAAGACGTTACTAATTTAATTGATGTGGGTTGTGGTATTGGCGGAAGTACCCTCTATTTAGCCGATAAATTCAACGCCAAAGCAACAGGAATTACCCTATCCTCTGTACAGGCCAATAGAGCGAAAGAAAGGGCTGCTGAGGTCAAATTAGAAGAAACGGTACAGTTTCAGGTGGCTGATGCCTTAAATATGCCTTTCCCAGACGATAATTTTGACCTGGTGTGGTCTCTTGAAAGCGGGGAACATATGCCTGATAAAAAGCAATTTTTTCAAGAATGTTATCGAGTATTGAAACCAAGTGGTACCTTTATTTGTGCCACTTGGTGTCATCGTTCGACTAATTCTTGGGCAGGGAAATTAACCGAAGATGAAAAACAACATTTACAAGAAATTTATCGGGTTTATTGTTTACCTTATGTCATCTCTTTACCCGAATATAAAACCATTGCTAGTGATTGTGGTTTTAACAATATTCGAGTCGATGATTGGTCAATGGCCGTCGCACCTTTTTGGGATATTGTCATAGATTCAGCTTTAAATTTAGAAGCGATTACAGGATTATTAAACAGTGGTTGGTCAACCATAGAGGGTGCGTTATCTTTGGATTTAATGAGTCGAGGATATGAAAGGGGTTTAATCCGTTTTGGTTTAATTGCTGGACAAAAATAATAAGATTTATGTATAATCAAAAAATTAAAAAACATCAGATAAAATCATGGTAGTTTCATCTCCTGGTAAGCTTTATAATGGCATGAATGCTCGTCACATTCTTAAACAAGTTGTTAGTAATCGTGAAATTCATTTAATTACTATCAATCGTTATCGTTATAATGAACAGCATAGTTGTAAAGATTTAACTGATTTGATTGAAAAACTCAATGGTCAACCCAAAGAGTTAGTACAAGACTTATCTCGTCACGTTTGTGATGAAGCGCGTCATGCTATGTGGTTAACCGATTTATTGGTGGACTTAGGTGCTGACATTGGAACGCCACCTGGAGTGTCTTATATCGATGAATTTGACCGTTTAATAGAGTCGGATGTCACTAAAAAATATAATGATATAGAAGAAGTAATAATCTCGGCTTTAGCAGCTATTAATATCACAGAAAAAAGAGGCTGTGAATATTTTTCTGCTCATCTTTATGCTTTAAAAGAAGCACCTCCAACTGAAGAGAATATTAAAATACGAGAAACCCTTGAAAAGATTTTTCCAGAAGAAGTCGGCCATGTCAGTTGGGGAAACAAATGGTTAAGTCAAATAGCCAAAAAAAGTCCACAACATCGACAAAAAGTAGAAGAAGCCAAACGTAAATATACAACCATTGAAAATGCTGCTTATAATGCCGGAATGGATGTTATGGCCGGGGCAGAATTGCGTCGTTTCAGTAATATAATGGACATTGTCAATACATTACCTTTATGGGAAAGACCTGAATATTTAATCAAGTATCTTCCTCAAAGTGTCTTCGATGTTGAATTACAAAAAACTCGTTTGCGAATAGCACAAAAATCTTGGAATGAAAACCCCCAAGAATTTCTAGAGAAGTTTGTTCCTATGTTTTTAAATGGATTAAATTCATCTCAGAATTTGTAGATGTACTGTTACATTAATTATGTTCAGAAAGTAACTTTTCAACTTTAGCTTCATCCACACGAGAGACTAACTTATTCCTTTCGTGTAAATCTCTTTGGGTTTTCGTTAGACTAATGGTAGAACCAATGGTAAACGTTAACCCCATCCCCATAAAAGCTTTAATCCAACCATTGACAGGTAAATAAAGAATACCAACACTTGTAGTCGAAACAGCTAAGATAAAAGATGCCCAAGTTTGAATCACCCAAGCTGCACTATGATCTTGAGTCAAGTTGTTTCTACTCATAATAATATTCTCTGTGTGTAAAGCAAGAAGAAGACAAGATCAAGACAAACATTGTTAAAAAATCATCTTGATATTCTAGAGAATAATCGAGGAAAAGAAAAAATGGGATGGGGTAAGGGACAGTTTGATAACTGAACATTTCCAATCATCTCTAAAACAATACATCTTCTAGAGAGTAAGGACATTCCTTGGGTAAATTAACATCATATTCAGCTTCAACAATTTTAACTGCATCTTGATAGATTCCCTCAAATTGCTGTATCAGTTTAGGTTTCATACTTGGGGCATATTTACGGGTCATATTAACTTTAAAAACCATAACCTCCCCTTGCCATTTTCTGTGACAATCTTCTAAGGGAACGTAATCAATTTTTAGCTTATGTTCAATTTGTCTAATCAATAAACTGACCACCGCATTATATTCACTACGTCCCAATGCTTCTATCTCCTCAATAATATTATCCCAGTCTAATTCATCTAATTGTTTTAGCCCTTGGTGAGCATTCACAAGCTTTCGTAAAGCCTCAGCTTGTTCCCTTGTCCATTGATAATAATCTCTTTCGTAAGTGTTAAGAAAACCCAGGTTAGTCATGACTTTAACAATAGCCCATTAATTCCTCTGTTTGCCATTCTAAAGTATCCCCAATAGTTGAACCATTATGATAAGCGGCCAGTAAAATTTCGCTGGTTTTACCCCAACTTATCACCCCATTATGATCCAATGCGATCGCCCCTAAATCTCTTTCTCGTTTTTGACACTCTTCCATAGACTTCTGCATCGCTTCAGGCAAAGATAACCCATCTCCTACGCGAATCACCACCCGCGCCGCTAAACATTCGTTAACAATATCTTCCCCTACACCCGTACAACTCACCCCTGCATCAGCCGTAGCATAATTACCCGCAGGCATCGCTGAGTCACTCACTCGACCAATTCTTTCTAGTCCTTTCCCTCCCGTAGACGTACCAGCCGCAATTTTTCCCTGACTATCTAAAGCCACCACACCAATAGTTCCCCGTCTAGCTTCAGAGGACTCTGTACTGGCGAATAAACGCCCCATTTTGCGCTGAAAATCATCTTTCCACTCTTCTATCCATTCTAAGGCCCGAAACTCCGTTAAGGGGTCATAAACGGGGATATTCAATTCTCTAGCTAATTCTGCGGCCCCCATATCTGAAAGAATGCGATCGCTTTCTTCTTGTAGATGTTTAGCAAGATCGATGGGATTTTTGACACGGGAAATATTGATGACACCGCTAAAGGTTTGACTCAACCCTTCCATCAAGGATGCACTCATGCGAATTTGTCCATCGGATTGTAACACCGATCCGGTTCCGGCGTTGAAACTGGGTTCATTTTCGAGTAACTGACACCCCCTAACCACTGCGTCTACTGCTGTTCCCCCGTCGCTTAATAATTGATAAACTTCGGTGACAATATGATGGAGAGAGGGACGCACTTTGGCTAAACCACCCTTATCGTCGAGGGAACTCGCACCACCATGAATGATAAGTTTCGGTTGGGTTGTAGTCATGAATTTTTATCCTGTAGTTGGGACCGTCTTCTGCGACATCTTTCGGAGCAATACTTTACATCATCCCAACATTTGGCCCATTTTTTTCGCCATGTAAAGGAAAGGCCACAAACGGGACAGATTTTTGTGGGGAGATCGGATTTTGAGCGTTGACGGGCCATTGGATTCAGTGATCGGTTATTGTTTGTTTACTCTTAGTTTATGATAGGAATAACAGACTTATTTTGACGATTGATTGATGGTAAGCGCAACTTCTACCCATTTATCCACTATTTTATTAGGGTTTCGGGCATTATCTGATCCCATTCGGTTACAAGTTTTGGAGTTACTGAAAACTCAAGAATTATGCGTTTGTGATCTGTGTGAAAAATTAGACATTAATCAATCTAAACTTTCTTTTCATCTGAAAAATCTTAAAGATGCTCAGTTGGTGCGATCACGTCAAGAGGGTCGTTGGATTTATTATCGTTTAAATTTATCTCAATTTACTCTGCTCGAAAATTATCTATCTCAATATCAACAATTTAAAGATATTTTACCTGCCTCATCTTGTGAATAATTTGAGTGATATTTTGCCCAATTAAAATCTTACCTATTGGGTTAAATAGGGATTGTTGGAAACTCGTGCCTGCAATCACAGCCGTTTTAAGATAATTTGGTTTTGATTAAATTAGAGTTTTAACTTAAATAAAGATGAAAATTATAGTTAAAAATTCTGCGATCGCAATTAGTTCTGCTTACTTATTATTTTTAGGAGTTCAATTATTATTCCCTGAAAAAGATCCCTTGGCTATAAAACTCGATAAAGACTTTCAGAGAATAGAACAAAACATGGAAAGAATAGAAAAGAGTCTTGATAGAATTAACTAGAAATCCGATGAGTAAAATCATAAACCGTCAACTTTGTTGATGCTAAAGTCCCTAATTTTTCATATACTCAGGTTTTGTCAAGCTCAGTTTACAAAAATTATTAGCTAGAACATAGAAACTACCCTGATGGCAGTTGCCTTTTTGCACTTATTTTAATGCTCAACAGGATCAAAACTACGCAAAATAGATGCTTTACCTGAGTTGTGCGCTATTTTTACTTACAAGAACCCTAGCTTATTCCAAAAATAGCGTATCTGAAAATTTACAAAAATACAAGTCTTCATTTTCAAGCAAATTTTAGGAAAATCGGCAAAACCCCTCTTTTCATAAAGTTAGATTAAGTAGAAGAAGCTATTAAAATAAATCATAGATTTAAAAAAAGAGGATAAGTTAAAGCAATATTTTGACAAAAGCAAAACAACACTCAAGACAAAATTAAGGATAATAAGACAAGAAGATAACACAGCCTAGCATATAAACTAGAATAAAGAATAAAACGATACCTTATGCTTAAAGCTCTATTTGGCGATCCTAATACCCGCAAAATCAAAAAATTACAACCCATCGTTGCCGAAATCAACCTGCTTGAAGAGGATATTAAAGACCTATCCGACGACCAACTCAAGCAAAAAACCGTTGAATTTCGGGAAATGCTAGACAAAGCCAACAACGATGAAGAACTAGAGGATATTTTAGACGAAATTCTGCCCGAAGCTTTTGCTGTTGTCCGAGAAGCCGGCAAACGCGTCTTAGGAATGCGTCACTTTGACGTACAGTTGATGGGGGGAATGGTTCTCCATCAAGGACAAATTGCCGAAATGAAAACAGGGGAAGGAAAAACCCTCGTTGCTACCCTTCCCGCCTATCTTAACGGACTCACTGGCAAAGGGGTTCATATTGTGACCGTTAACGACTACTTAGCCCGTCGGGACGCAGAGTGGATGGGACAAGTGCATCGTTTTCTAGGGTTAACTGTCGGACTCATTCAGTCAGGAATGAACCCAGAAGAACGGAAGAAAAACTACGCCTGTGACGTTACCTACACCACCAACAGCGAACTCGGTTTTGACTATTTACGGGACAATATGGCCACAGCCATGGCCGAAGTGGTGCAACGACCCCCTAACTATTGCATCATTGACGAAGTTGACTCTATTTTAATCGATGAAGCCCGTACCCCCTTGATTATTTCCGGTCAAGTGGAACGACCCACCGAAAAATATATTAAAGCAGCCGAAATTGCCAAACAACTAGAAATTCAAGAATCAGAAGAAGATCCCAAAGACTACGAAGTCGACGAAAAAGCCCGCAACGTTTTAATGACGGATCAAGGGTTTGAAAAAGCAGAACAACTCTTAGGAGTAACCGACTTATACGATCAAGAAAACCCCTGGGCTCACTATATTTTTAATGCTATCAAAGCCAAAGAATTATTCACCAAAGATGTGAATTATATCGTTAAAAATAAAGAAGTGGTGATCGTTGATGAATTTACCGGTCGGGTATTAGCTGGCAGACGGTGGAGTGATGGACTGCATCAGGCGATCGAAGCGAAAGAAGGGGTTCCCATTCAACGAGAAACCCAAACCCTAGCAACCATTACCTATCAAAACTTCTTCCTGTTATATAACAAACTCTCAGGAATGACGGGAACCGCGAAAACCGAAGAAACGGAACTAGAAAAAGTCTATAACCTGCAAGTCACGATCGTGCCGACGAACCGTCCTTCCCAACGTTACGACTATCCTGATGTGGTTTATAAGACCGAACCCGCTAAATGGAACGCCGTAGCAGCAGAAGTAGAAGAACTGCATCAACAGGGTCGTCCCATCCTCGTTGGAACCACCAGCGTTGAAAAATCAGAAGTAATCTCAACTTTACTGCAACAAAGCAATATCCCTCATAATATTCTCAATGCCCGACCCGAAAACGTAGAACGGGAATCAGAAATTGTTGCCCAAGCTGGACGAAAAGGGGCTGTTACCATCGCAACCAATATGGCAGGACGAGGAACGGATATTATCTTAGGGGGTAACTCAGATTACATGGCCCGCCTCAAAATTCGTCAATACCTCATGCCTCAAATTGTGATGCCAGAAGATGATAACCTGATGGCAGCAGGAGGAATGGGGGGTAATGGCCGTCTTGCGAAGGGGTTTGGTCAGGATAGTAAAAAGAAAAAATGGCAGCCCTCGGCTGATATTTTCCCCACAGAACTGTCCTCAGAAACCGAAAATATGATCAAAGAGGCCGTTAAATTTGCGGTGGATCAATACGGACAGCAAAGCCTCTCAGAACTCGAAGCCGAAGAAAAGATCGCTGTTGCCTCTGAAAATGCCCCCACCGATGACCCGGTGATCGAAAAATTACGGGAAGTCTATAAGCTGATTCGTAAAGAGTACGATGCCTTTACCGATAAAGAACACGACGAGGTGATCGAACTTGGCGGACTTCATGTGATGGCCACCGAACGTCACGAGTCCCGTCGCATCGATAACCAGTTACGGGGACGGGCTGGACGACAAGGAGACCCAGGATCTACTAAATTTTTCCTCAGTTTAGAAGATAACTTATTAAGGATTTTTGGGGGCGATCGCGTGGCCGGGTTGATGAATGCCTTCCGCGTCGAAGAAGATATGCCCATCGAGTCCAAAATGCTGACCCGTTCCTTAGAAGGGGCCCAGAAAAAGGTAGAAACCTTCTACTATGACACCCGTAAACAGGTGTTTGAATACGATGAGGTAATGAATAACCAAAGACGGGCAATTTACGCCGAACGTCGACGGGTACTCGAAGGGTTAGACCTCAAAGAACAGGTGCTACAATACGCTGAAAAGACCATGGATGAAATTGTAGATGCTTACGTAAATCCTGAGTTACCCCCCGAAGAATGGGACGTAGAAAACCTAGTCAGTAAGGTCAAAGAGTTTGTCTATCTCCTGGAAGATATCACTGCTAAAGATATGGAAGATATGACCGTAGGAGAGATGAAAATCTTTCTCCACGAAGAGGTACGGAAGGCTTATGACATCAAAGAAGACCAAGTAGATAAAGTTCGACCGGGTTTGATGAGAGAAGCTGAACGGTTCTTTATTTTGCAACAGATAGACACCCTATGGCGTGAACATTTACAATCAATGGACGCTTTACGGGAGTCGATTGGGTTACGGGGCTATGGACAAAAAGACCCACTGATTGAATACAAACAGGAAGGGTATGAAATGTTCTTAGAGATGATGATTGATATTCGTCGGAACGTTGTTTATTCTCTCTTCCAGTTCCAACCTCAAGGCCAACCTCAAGCAGTGTGACATCCTCCCACACTGACCGCGCTTGCGGTACAGTGTGGGCTTCCCAACTCACGATGAGATATTTCTGCCCACAGAGGCATGAAGCCCCTACGCCAGTTATCTAGGCTCATCACCCCCGACACCT
>JASJDN010000033.1 GCA_030065205.1 Crocosphaera sp. | reverse complement strand
GCCGGGATAGCTCAGTTGGTAGAGCAGAGGACTGAAAATCCTCGTGTCGGCGGTTCAAGTCCGCCTCCTGGCATCTAGCTATAATCAGTATAACCCAAGATTCATAAGGGTTTTAGGGACTCAACAGAGGAGCGTTTTTCGGTAATGGCTCAAAGAAACTATTAATAATTCCGCTCTGGAGTTTATTTTTGTTTTTCTTGAGGGTTTTCCCCTAGAGTCGAGATTACATTTTTCTCAGTTTTAGACATAGGTTTCTTAATCGTTGAAAAACGGTTGGGTAATTGAGTCGGCGTTTTTTCCCCAGGAGAAAATGATTTTAAATTTTCTTGAGGGAGTAAGCTATATTCAACCTGAGCCGAAACCGATTCAATCACTTGTCCCACATAAACTTGTTGTTCTAATTGTTCAGTATAAGCCACTAAATTACTGAGTCCATCGATCAATTTACGAATATTTTTTCTAAAGGTAGGATCGCCGGTTAACTCTTCCACGTCAGAGGTGATTTTTTGGGTATTTTCAAAAGTAACGCGGGCAGAATCTAAGGTTTTTTGAATCGTTACTAACACTTCAGGATCATTGAGAGATTGGGATAAATTTTGCAAATTTTGTGCCGTTTGGGCTGCATTAGCCATTAAAAGTTCGAGATCGTTGGCTAATTTTGCCATATCAATTTCATCAATTCCTTGATTGAGTCGATCTACGGTTGTGTTAAAGTTCAAGGCTAATAAACGCACTTGATCGCTGGTTCTTTCGATACTGTCTAACGTATTAACAATATTGCCTCTATTTTCAGAGACTAACCCATCTAAATTACTCATCAAATTCGCTGCACTGCGTACCGTTCGATTGATATCAGTGCGATTTTCTGACAACACTGTATTCACATTAAGCATCAATTGTGAGGCATCTTGAGTCGCTTGATCGGCACTACTAATTAGATCGCTCACCCCACCAATTTCTCCCCGTGCAGCCTTGGATAATTGGGTGACTTCTTGGGAGAGTGTCGCAATTTTATCCCCTGCTTTGGCGACATTTCTCGCAGCGGCGTTCATATTACCCACAAACTCAGGATCGCTATAAGCATTACTCAAACGGGTCAAAGCTTCTACCAATTGTGATCCAGTTTCTCCCATCACTTCATCGTTATTGCAGAGAATTTTCCCGACTTCGGCACAATCTTCACTGGTTGGGTCAATGTTTAATGCTGTTTCGGATAACGTACGCGATGGGCTAATATCCACCGAAGCTTCCCCAATTAGACCATAACGGTTAATTTGGACCTTGGAACCCTTGGGAATTCGCAAGTCAGTCGAAGAAATTTCTAAAGCTACTGTTACCCCATTGCTACTGGGTTGCAGACCTAAAATTTTGCCCACGGCAACTCCCCGATAACGGACCGGGGCCCCAATTTGTAAACCACTGACATCTTGGAAGTCTGCAAAAAATTGATAGGTTTTTTGGCCGAGAATCCCTCCTCTTAACCAAACCACTAAGCCTCCAAAGATAATTAAACCAAACAGGGCAAATAGCCCCACTGAGCCTTCTTGAAGGGTTCGCATTCGTAACATAGTCTTGCCTCACACTCTCTCACTTAGGGATTAACTCAATCAACTCCCCTCTTACCATAACTTAATAAACGGAAAGAAGGAGATGATTAATCAATGACTTTAATCGGACCTTTAACACTGGCATTAAAAAACTGTCGGACGATAGGGTTACCAGTATCGTCAATTTCATCCACATTTCCTTCCCATTGGATTTTACCTCCATAGAGAAAAATGACCCGATCGGCAGTACGGCGAATGGTACTATCCTGATGGGATACCATTACGTAAGTATCGCAGCCTCCAGGGGCTTTTTGTAAGCGTCTGACTAAATCCTCTATGACAGTCGAAGAAATGGGATCAAGTCCCGCCGTCGGTTCATCGTAAAGGACGATTTCCGGATCGTCTAGGGGGTCGTCAGGATTGGCAATGAGGGCGCGAGCAAAACTGACTCGCTTTCTCATTCCTCCTGAGAGTTGGGAAGGGTAGCGATCGCTCATTCCCTGTAAACCCACCATGGCCAGTTTGGCTTCCACTAATTCCCGAATACGGGGACGGGGCAGTTTTGAATGCTCATAGAGAAAAAAGCCCACATTCCCATCAACAGTAAGGGAGTCAAACAGCGCTGCTTGTTGAAAGACGAAGGCAATTCGCATCGGTTGATGGCCGTCTTCAATAATGCCTTTACGTCGTTTTCCTTGAATATAAATTTCTCCACTATCTAAGGGAAGTAATCCGGCAATTAGCCTTAAAATAGTCGATTTCCCCGTACCTGATGGACCAATGATCACCAGGGCTTCTCCGCGATAAACAGTTAAGTCAATTTCATCTAAGATAATCTGATTGCCAAAGGATTTGGAAACCCCTCTGAGTTCAATTAATGGTTCTTTTCCCATCGGTTCATCATTCTTAAGATCGTTTCTGATTTGATCTATCTTATTGGATCTATCTGAAAAATGTGAGATGACTTATCTAAGACAATGGCCACCTTCTAAAATTTTATGTTATATTTAATATAACTATAAACTCATTTACAACCTGAGTTTGTCATAAATAGCACCTATGAGCCTTAAAAGAAGTGAAAACTTATCGGTCTGTTTAACTATTGACAAACGATACAAGGGAAGCAACTATACTACAGGAGCCCTCTGCCTGATGGACTATTTAGAAAAAGTTCTAGAAAAGCTTAGAGAATTGGCACAAAAGCTAATCGAAACCCTGTTAGGCCCCCAAGCCGAACCAGAACCAGAACTTATCCCCATCCCAGTTAACGACCCACAGCGTCGCCGTCATAGATAAGTAGGTCTGGTGTGATCACTAAATCTTCCGAAACATTAAGTATACTGATCATTCATGGTCCTAACCTGAATATGTTGGGTACTCGCGAACCTGGAATTTATGGTTCTGTTACTCTGGAAGCCATTAACCGTCTTCTCAGTGAGAAGGCGGAATCTTTGGGCGTTACCCTATGTGTAACCCAATCGAACCACGAGGGGGTTATCATTGATGCCATACAGTCCGCCTTAGGAAAACATCAGGGGATACTGATTAATGCGGGGGCTTATACCCATACTAGTGTTGCCATTCGAGATGCCTTATCTGCGGTGAAAATACCCACCGTTGAAGTTCATCTCAGTAATATTTACCAAAGAGAACCCTTCCGCCATCATTCTTACATCGCCCCAATTGCAGTGGGACAGATTAGTGGTTTTGGAGCGAATAGTTATCTGTTAGGATTAGAAGCTTTACATCATTATCTTAAACAACCATAGCAACCATCATCTTGCTATGATGATGGGTCGGATAGAGCGGTAGAACTTAAAATATGCGATTAATTGTATTATTATTAATGTTGATGGGGACAGTGCTGATTCTGCTGCAAAATCAGCAGCCTATCACCCTTTATTTTCTGGGGACGGACCCTCAAACGTCTCTATTGTCACAACAACTTCCTTTAGGGATCTGGATTATTAGTTTTACCTTAGCAGGAATGATAACCAGTTTACTGATTCAATTATTAACGCGATCGCCTAATATTTCCTCCCCTAGAAAACGTCGTAACCCTCGTCCTCAACCCCAAAATTCTCCTGAAACCCCTTATGAACGCCCTGAACCGAAAAAATCGGACTGGGAAACCCCTCCCCCGAGAGAATGGGAAAATAGCCCACAAGAAGAAGAAGAGGATGATGAGTGGGATATCGAAGAACCTCCTGTTGACCAAACCATTCCTCAAACGAAACCAAATCTTGACGAAACCCGTTCAGAGTTTGAAGTGCAACAACCACCCCAAACCTCATCCCAAGAGGGGACTGTTTATTCCTACACCTACGGAGAATTAAGCGATCGCGCAAAAAAAAGTGATCCTCCTCAAGATACCCCTGTGGTTGAGAAAAAGCCCCCTGTGATTGATAAAAAACCTCTCACCAATGACGGCGTGTATGAGGCTAAATATCGAGTGATTACGCCCCCTTATCGGTCGGATCAAGATACTGATGATGAAACAGAGGAAGGTTGGATATAATTTGGATGATTTGAATCGTTGTTTTAATCGTTAATTGACTTACTTTAGTTTCAAAACTTCAACAAAGTACATATATTTTTATATAAACAATCCTTTGAAAAAAGATTTATTAAGATTATCAGAAAAAAGTTAATAAACTCCATATTAGTTTGAGTATCCTAGAAGTATCTAGTCTTAGTAGCAACTAAATATAAAGTTATTGCTAAGTATCTATACTTAGCAGTATTATTCAAGCATTAGGAGGCAAAATTGATGAATACTGATTTTACACAAGCATTAATGGTAATAGGTTTAATTAGCCTTGCTTGCACCATTATCTCACCTATTTTACTCTGGTTATTGAGTTATAACGAGGCACATATCAACCCGTAACGGATAATCCTTCAACTAGCAAAGAGGGAGTGAAACAAGAGTCTATCCAACGGCAATCATTCCCTAAGGCAATAATTTCTTTTAATGTTTGATAAACATTACCCGTCACCATTGTATCTTTGACTCTGCCTATAATTCTTCCATTTTTTACACCGTAACCGAGATCAATATTAATCGAAAAGTCTCCCGAAATATCGGCACCTCCCCCTAAAATTTGATCCACAATAATTCCGTTATCGAGTTGTTTAACTAACGCATCAAAATTGCTATTTCCAGGTTCAATAATTAAATTAATTAAACTAGGGGTAGGATAACTCCCCAAACTAGAACGAAAGCCATTCCCTGTACTTTTTGTTCCCAATAATCTTGCCCGAGTGCGATCGCAGTAAAATTGGGTTAATCTGCCGGCTGTAATTAACGATAATGGTTGTGTGAGTGTCCCCTCATCATCGAAGGGACAAGTATAGGGTTCAAAATTCGGTTGTTGGGATAAATTTAACTTCTCAGAAATGACCGTTTCCCCTAGTTTCTCACTCCAAGGAGAAGCCTTTTCTAACACCATCTTACTATTAAGGGCATCAGACACCGTATCCCATAACATGGCTGCCCCATTAGGGGTAAATAACACAGGAATACGACCTGTTTGGGGGGGAACCGTCTGCTTTGCCCATGCTAACCGTTGTAAAATTGCTTGTACTACCTTTTCTGTATTTAATGCTTGGCGACTATGTTCCCCTTCATAAATAGCCAGAAAATCTTCCCCTCTAACCCATTCTACTCCTAGATAAAAATCCGTAGAAACCTCGCTATATTGACAATGAAGCCCCAAAGAATTGACTAAACAAGTGACATCCTCTTGAGAGGCAAATTCACCGCTACAAAGCACCTCTGGATAGTCTTGACGTAATTGGGCGATCGCCTCTTTTCCCATTGTTATGAACCTTTCTACGGCCATTCCTTCTCCCACAGTTGGGCGAATATCGGTACGGGGTTCCTGTAATTCGATGGTTTGGGCATCATTGAGGTTGGATAACGCGATCGCTCGTTCTACCAACGTTTTACTCTCTACCTCTCCATAAGCCACTGCTAACCCAGGAGATCCCCCTTTCCACAACCGTAACGCCGTTCCTTCCGACTGGGAACTCTCCAACTGTTTAAGACGGTTTGCTTCAAAAAACACAGGCCGAGACTGGGAACGGGACTGATAAACCTCTGCTTGTGTTGCCCCTGCTTTAAGGGCTAAGTCAATTAATTCTTCTGGATTTAGGGTCATAATTGTTCAGGTGTGAGTCATTAACATTGATAGGATTATCCCCGAATTTGGGAACCATCAGAGATAGAGGGGTGATCCCAATCAATCAGTAAGTTGTTAAAAATCATTGCACTTTGGTAACAAACTGTTACATTAAGAGACAGGTTTATGGAACAATACGGAAAACTCCTATGACAAATACACCCCCATCTACCCAAGAAAATACCCCCACACCCCCCACAGATGAACCGCAACCGAGTTATACGAAATTAGCAATGCGAAATATGGTTCGCAAAGGAGGAAAATCTCTAAAACACTTTTTTCTCACCACTATGGGACTTTTAGCTTTCTTAATTGGAATTTCTTATTTAACCCGTTAGCATAAACAGGATGATAGCTTCTGAGACTTCAAATCCGGTGATTGAGCTAAATGTTCAAGACGTTTTCCAGATTAATTCCGAGCCAATGACAATATCTAATCCGATTGTCTCACCAATCTGGAAGCAGTGGTTTCAAGCATGGGGAAAAGCCCTGGTTGCTTATCTACCCGCCGCTTCGGACTATGAATTAACCCTAAGATTGACGGGGGATCAAGAAATTCAAAGCTTAAACGCCCAATATCGTCAGAAAAACCAACCCACCGATGTGCTGGCCTTTGCTACCCTAGAATGGGATTTTCCCACTATCACCCCTGAAGAAAAAGTCAATGAACCCCTATACCTTGGAGATATTGTCATTTCCTTAGAAACAGCATCCAAACAGTCACAACAACAAGGCCACAGCCTTCAACGAGAACTGGCTTGGTTAGCTGCTCACGGTTTCTTGCATTTGTTGGGATGGGATCACCTTGATGAACAAAGTTTACAAGAAATGCTACAACAACAAGAAACATTGCTAGAATTTGTCGGTATCTGAGGACAAAATTGCTACACTATATGTTCTAATTGAACAGACTTCGTAAAAATATTTAATTATTCTGTACCAAACTTAGTACAACTTAAGATTATGAAAGCCGATTTTAAAATGAGCCAATCTTCTCTGACCAGTCTTTTCTCTGGTGTCACTGCCTTAAGACAGCCCCAGATCACCCCATATCCAAGGCAAGAAAGCCCCTCAGAGATTAGGAAAAACTCTGCTTGGCATATTGCTCCTAATCTCTTTCTCAGCTTTAAATACGCTTGGGCGGGGATCTCTTACGCCTTTGTGACGCAACGGAATTTTCGGATTCATACGGCTATGACAGGCACAGCTATTAGTGTCGGACTATTTCTCCACGTTAATGCTGTGGGAATGGCTATTGTGGCTTTAACTTGTGCCTTAGTGATGGTTCTAGAATTACTCAATACGGCCTTAGAATCAGTGGTGGATTTAACCGTCGGTCAGTCTTATCATGAATTAGCTAAAATTGCCAAAGATTGCGCTGCTGGTGCTGTGATGATTTCAGCTATGGCTGCCTTATTGGTAGCAGGGTTTATTATTGCCCCTCCTTTAGTAGCTTTAGTGTTTCCTTTCTAAACCCTTGTCGTGATCGCCTTTATTACTATCATCGAGGAGATAAACATTGATTCTCGTTATCGATAATTACGATAGTTTTACCTATAACTTGGTGCAATATTTAGGAGAATTGGGCTTTGATTGGCCGGTTGCTTCTGATATTCAAGTCTACCGGAATGATCAAATCGATCTCCCTAAAATTCGTAATCTTAATCCCGATGGCATTGTTATTTCTCCGGGGCCAGGCCGTCCAGAAGATTCAGGAATATCCTTGGCCTTAATTGAGGAACTCGGTCCAACCGTCCCCATTTTAGGGGTTTGCTTGGGTCATCAAAGTATGGGTCAAGTGTTTGGCGGAAAGGTGGTAGCTGCCCCTATTTTAATGCACGGGAAAACTTCCCCGATTTACCACAAGAATCAAGGGGTCTTTCAAGGGTTAGAGAACCCCTTTGAAGCCACCCGTTACCATAGTTTAGTGGTGGAACGAGAAACCCTCCCCGATGTTCTCGAAATTACCGCCTGGACTGAAGATGGAACCATTATGGGACTGCAACATAAAGACTATTTACACCTTCAAGGGGTACAATTTCATCCAGAAAGTATCTTAACTACATCAGGAAAATCCCTGTTGAAGAACTTTCTGACCATGTTAAACCCTTGACACTCCAACGGCTATAAGCACGTTGGATTCTTCCATCTAGCCCCCAAAAAGAGTAGGAGCAAATAGAGACAGTTGGATGTACTCTATTTGCTCTTTCTGAGTATTCATGAAGTTCGGGGGTGTGCCAAACACCCCATGATTTAAGTCGGACGAATCCATTATAGAGGCATCTTTTTTTAGACTTAAATCACATGAGAAACCATCCCATTGAGCTAGGTTTCTACTAGCATTTAGATCAGCATTGTGGTAGTGTCCATTAGAGCAATTAAAATGATGTTTTTTCCTATTACCAAGAACGCCACAAGTACAGCATGATTTTGAGGTGTATGGGGCTGGTCTTTTAATTAGTTTTAATCCTTTGAGAGCTAGTTTGTACTCAAGTTTTTGCTCTAAAGAATAGAAAGCTCAACTATGTCTTGATTGACCAGAATCAGAGCGAGATTTTTTACTCTGTTTCATGGTTTTTCGACATCCTTCTAAATCCTCTATGACTACATCAGCATTTTTGTATTCAGCAAAACGAACAATACGACGACTAATGGTATGGTTGATTGAATCCATCCATCGTCGTTCTTTTTTGTCCCATTTCTTTAATGCCCTAAACTTTTTAGCTTGTTGAAGCTGCTTTCTTCGTCTTTGAAAATAACGACGACGGTGCATTACTTCAGAACCACTAAAGAATTTACCAAACCCTTTTTTAGACGCTACTACTGATATATTATTCTGTCCCCTATCACAACCGATCTTTGTCTCTGTCGCCACTTCTGGAACATCCTCAATAACCGACAGATAGACATACCATTTATTACGATGTTTAATTAACTTAAAAGAGCCTCCCTTTACGGTTCCTTCTAGCAAACCATCTAAGACGGGTTGCCAATGAGAGGAGGCCACATAGATAGGAACTCTTTTTTCACCTTTGGTAGTAGGAAAGCTAATTGAATAAGTATCACCTTTTTTTGTTAACTTCCAATTTTGATTGTTAACCTCAATAGGCAACGTTTTATAGTGCTTGGTTTTTCTACCAGTTGGTGATGTGGTATGTCGAATGGTTTGATTAACAAGAGCAGATTTTAGGTCAGACACTATCTTTGCTGTGGTCATTTTACGCCTTTCTTGAAGAGGCAATAACAACAACTCGTTAGCAATCCGTGTGTTTTCAGCAGTCATTTCCTCAAATAACTGAGCTTTACAACGGTTGAGATTCAAAAATTTTAGTTTGATAGTGCGAGCTACTTTTACCATGCTAGCCATGATAACATAAAGTTGATAAATCGTGTATATCAACAATGACAGAAAATCAATACAAAAGAAAAAACACATCAGTTAGCTTAATCAACTATCATTTTGTCTTTTGTCCTAAGAGACGGAAAAAAGTCCTAGTTAATGATGTTGGTAGAAGACTAGAAGAAATTATATATCAAAAAGCTTGCATAGCTAGATTGCGATGTTCTAGCTCTTGAAATAATGCCTGATCATGTGCATTTATTTATTAGTTGTCCCCCGACACTTGCTCCCCATCAAATTATGTTTAGAATTAATTTTCACGCCACCTAAAGGTGGGCATTCTACATCCCACCTCTAAAGAACGCTACGCTGGTGGGCTTTGAATGCAGTATCCTGTAATAAATTCTATTTTTAAGATTGATAATGAAACGGCGACAATTTATACGATATGCAGGGGCTAGTGCGATCGCAGCTTCAGGAGTTTCCCTATCTTCTCGTTTTCAAGCAGTTTCGGCCCAAAGTAAAGACTCCCTATTGATTCAATATTTAGGTCATACCGCCTTTTTGTTTACTGGAGGGGGGATCAGAATTTTAGCCAACCCGTTTCGGTCTATTGGTTGTACCGCAGGTTATCGTTTACCCAGAGTAGAAGCTGATTTAGTGATTATTAGTAGTCAAATGTGGGACGAAGGGGCCGCCGAAAATTTACCAGGGAATCCCAAAGTATTGTATGAACCCGGGGTGTATGAAATTAACGGCTTTCGACTGCAAGGGGTAGGGATTGCCCACGATCGCGAAGGAGGTAAACGTTTCGGAACCAATGTGGCTTGGCGTTGGACTCAAGGGGGTATTCGGGTGGTACATTTAGGAGGAGCTGCTGCTCCTATTAATATCGAACAAAAAATTCTCTTAGGCAGTCCAGATGTGGCTTGTATCCCTGTCGGTGGCGGTCCGAAAGCGTATAATTCCACAGAAGGGAAACAAGCAATGGAAACTTTACGTCCTAAAGTAATGATACCTACCCATTATCGGACTTCGGCGGCTGATGAAAAAACCTGTGACATTGAGCCGTTAGGGGACTTTTTAGACCTAGTAAAAGACATGAATATTAAACAGGTTAATAACGATAAACTTCGCCTAAGATTTGAAGATTTACCCAAAGAAGGAACGTTAATTCGTGTTTTAAATTATAAACCCGCTTTAAAAGCATAAATCAGTTTAAAAAGTCATAAATTCTTGATGGGTTGATAATGTATTTTTGATCACCAAAAAATATCCATTATCAACCCTTGTCTATTGCGAAATCTCAATGTTAAGTTATACTAAGATTAACTTGATGGACAATTTTTCCTTGTCTGTATCAAGCTTGACCACTTTACCAAAAGGAAGATTACCAAAGAAGTAATTGTTTTCGTTTAGATTGATTTATGTTGAAATCCTTAAAAAATAAGCTCTCACTCACTCGTTTTTTAAATCATAAACTTTTAACCACCACCCTACTATTTATAACCACGTTTCAAGGGACATTACCCGCAAAAGCACAACCTCAAGTCATTCCTTTTTTACCAGAAATTAAGGATACAGAAAGTTGGCTACCGCAAAATTCTCAAGAAGCAAATATCACCACTTGTATTCGCTTAGATGGTCGTTGTTTATTCAATATAACCTACCCAAAATCAAAACTCGGTGAAAGGGTTGAGATTATCAAAACTCGTTTAGATAGAATTAGTGATCTCTATTTTTCCCAAGAAAACCCAGACTTAGAAATTACCCATAGAGGACGAGAAAATCCTAAAATTTATGTCACTGTCGGGGATGAAACCATTCAATTAATCACCATTGGAAACCTGGATTTTCAAAATGAAGGCATTGACGCTGAAACAAAAGCAAGTAACATTAGTGAGCGATTAAAAGAAGGGTTACAACAAGCAAAAAGTGAGCGTGAGTTAGAATATATAATTTCTAGAGGGTTAATTTCCATCGGTATTTTGGGTGGTGCTTTTATTATCAATAAATTGATTAGCCGCCAAATTCATCATCTAAAATCATCTCAAGAAAGTATCGGAGAAGAAAGAAGCGATCAGCCCATGTCCATGTTGTTAACCAATCGGCAACATTGGAATATTAAAGAAGTTCAATATCGACTCTTACAACTGGCTCAAGCGGGTATTTGGATCGGATCTAGCTTAGTAATAGTTGGTTTATTTCCCTATACAAGAATTGCTCAAGTTTGGTTAATTACCCTGTTGAGAATTCCTGCAAGATTAGGATTTGTTGGCTTAGGAACTTACGTAGCTATTCGTTTAAGTTACGCTTTAATTGCCAAGTTAACATCTGCTTTGATGATTCGTAACCTCTTAGATTTTCATGAAAATCAACGTCTACAACTCCGAATTGATACCGTTACTGTGGTATTCCGTAGTGTCGTCACTGTCGTTTTTACAGGTTCGGGTTTCCTTATTGGTTTATCGTTAATTGGTATTAATACTGCCCCCTTATTAGCTGGTTTAGGTATTTTAGGGGTAGGGGTTTCTTTAGCATCTCAGAACCTAATTAGAGACGCAATTAATGGCTTTTTTATTATCCTGGAAGATCAATACGCTGTGGGGGATGTCATCCAAGTTCAAGACTTTGGGGGATTTGTTGAAAATATCAATTTAAGGATTACACAATTGCGAGATCCAGAAGGAAGATTAATTACCATTCCTAATAGTGAAGTTAAAATTGTAGCCAATCATTCTAGTAATTGGTCACGGGCTGATTTATTAATTCCTGTTGCTTACGATGCCGATATTGATCAAGCCTTGCATATTGTTAAAGATGTAGCTGAAGCAATGGCTAAAGATCGACAATGGCGACAGTATATCGTAGATAAACCTGAAATTTTAGGGGTGGATAACTTTGCTGAACGAGGGTTAATTATTCGAGTTTGGATTAAAACCAAACCCCTCAAACAATGGGATGTGTCTCGGGAATTTCGTCGTCGTCTCAAGAACGAATTTGATCAACAAGGGTTACCTTTACCTGTCCCCCAACAGAAAATTTGGTTTACAAATGATAACATGACAAATAAAGATCACACTGATCACATAGTTGTTTAACTGAATCAAGAAATTATGCGTATTTTACACACCATGTTAAGGGTGAAAAACCTGGAAGAATCCTTAAAATTTTACTGTGATGTGTTAGGAATGAAACTGATTCGCCAAAAAGATTATCCAGGGGGTGAATTTACCCTTGCTTTTGTGGGGTATGGCGATGAGTCCGACAGCGCAGTGATTGAATTAACCTATAATTGGGGGGTGGATTCCTACGACTTAGGGAATGCTTATGGACATATTGCCCTGGGAGTAGATGATATTTACGGAACCTGTGAAAAAATTAAACAACAAGGTGGGAATGTTACTAGAGAACCCGGTCCCATGAAACACGGGACAACGGTTATTGCTTTTGTAGAAGATCCTAACGGTTATAAAGTTGAATTAATTCAACTGGGAACTCAAGGATCAGCTAAAAAAGACAAAGAAACCGTAGGAACGGCATCTTAATTGTTGAGATCACCTAAAGTATAGGGAAAATGTCATTGCGAAGAGGCAAAATTTTGAGTTAATTTTATTTTGAGACTTAACTCTGCCTCTGAAGCAATCTCCTCGCAATGACTTGCCATTTCTGTTAATTATCAGCCAGAGTTGACACCATGGCTGATAATAGTTGTTCTGGGGATACTTTAAACGGTAAACGATGAATATCAGACTTCGGATGACAAGTAATCAGTGCAGCTTGACGTAATTCTTTTAACGTTACGTGAGATAATCCCAAGTCTTCTAAACTTTTGGGTAAACCAATCTCGTCATAGAATTTTAATAGTTGTTGCCGAGAGGTGGCTGCTAATTGATTCCCCTGTAACATTTCTTCTAGCCTTAATTGCACTAAGATACCGTAGGCAACTTTTTCCCCGTGTAAGGCATCGTGGGCAGCCGGAATATGGGTTAAGCCATTATGGACAGCATGGGCGGCTACAGTGCGACAATTTGCCCCCCCTAACCCCCCAATCACTCCAGCTAACAAGACGGTAGCATTAACCACTTCTCGCCAATCTTCTCCCCCGATATTATCCAAAGCGTTAACGGATTTTTGTAAGAGAAGATCCCGTAATACCCGGGCTTGTTGTACGGCAGCAATGGTTAACGTTGCGCTAGAATTACCGCTACTAACAGAGGCTTCATACCATTTGGCGATCGCATCTCCGATGCCAGCGACTAATGTCCGTTTTGGGGCTGTTTTGATGAGATTGTAGTCTAGAATCAGTAAGTCGGGACAACGGGATAAGGGTACGTCGTATTGAAACGCCCCTTGGTTAGAATAAACGTTAGAAAGGGCTGTCCAAGCGGCACAGGTAGCCCCGGAGGTAGGAATGGTAACGATGGGGAGTTGTTGCTGATGAGCCAGTAGTTTGGCGGTATCAAGGGCTTTTCCTCCACCTACCCCAATAATTAAGTCAGCTTGATGATTTTGGGTGGTTTGAGCGAGATTTTTTAAGGAAGTTTCCGAACAGTCGGGAGCATAGCTATCAAAGTTTGCTGTGAGGCTAAATTGTTTAAAAATTGGGGTTAAATGAGAAGAAATAAGGTTAAGGCTATGATTTCCCCCTACAACTACAGGACGTTTACCCAAACCAGAGATTACTTGTCCTGACTGAGATATGGTTCCTTCTCCTTGCATCACTTGAGTCGGGGAGACGAATAAGGAATTAATGCAAGTGGTGACTGGGGTAGTTGTCGTATTAGTATTAGTAGTTTTTGATGGCATTCGACGGCTAAAAACGGAGACACTGGTTTTGTTTCTAGGATAACAAATTAAATTATTTTAAAGGGAAGGATTTTAGATTATTTCAAGAATTATTGATGATGAGTTATGTAAGCGTTCCTCGTTTGATTTGTTCTCTTTCAATAGCTTCAAATAATGCTCTAAAATTACCTTCTCCAAACCCTTTGGCTTGTTCTCGTCTTTCGATGATTTCAAAAAAGAAGGTGGGTTTTTCAAAAATGGGTTCAGTAAATATTTGCAAAAGTAACGGATGATTTTGATTGTCTTTGGCTTGTTCTTTATCTATTAGTATATTTTCTTTAATAATTTCCTGCCATTCTTGTTGATTAAGTCTCAAGTCAAAATTAGATTTTTCTAAATTTTCATAGTAGGTATTAGGGACGTTTAAAAAGGTCAAGCCATTGTTGCGTAGTTTTCGAGTGACTTCCGTGATTTTATTAGTTTTCAACGCAATATGTTGGATCCCTGAGCCGTGATTAATATCCAAGAATTCTTGAATTTGTGAATTTTTAGAAATGGGTTCATTAATGGGCAATTGTATATTTCCCACAGGATGAAACATAACTTGAGAATATAAGCCTGATTGGGGTGTTTCTATTTTAAAGAACTGTTTTTTTTGAAATCCTAATGTTTTATAGTACCAATCTATTGTTAAGTTTAACTCTCCTTTCGGAACATTCAAAACCAAATGATCTAAACCCAAAAAATAATTTTTATCTTTACTATTAATTGGAGTCTCTTGAATCCAATCTTCGGGTAAAATTGAAGTAGTTCCTTGCCGTTCAAATAGGCTATGTGTTATACCTGTTCTACTAATAATTTGACTCCATTTTAGATAACCTTGAGTGTACTTTTTTTCTTGAATTGGTGTTTTAATGACTGTGCCAAGTCTCGTTATTTTTTCTAGTAACATCTTTAAGTTACTCACTCTAAAAGCAACATCAGCCACTCCAGGAGGATGAATGTCTAGAAATTTAGCTACAGGACTTTGATCAGATAAAGGAGAAGAAATGACAAAAATAATCGGATTTTTTTTACTTCCAGTCTTAACAATTTCTGTATAAGTATGATGATTCTTCCCGCCAGCAATGGAGTGAAAGCCCATCACATTAATAAACCACTTTTTCCAATTGCCTGTATCTTTTACATACCAATGAATGTGATCAATATCGATTCTCATTAACATTTTAGTTATGGATAAAATCTATTTACAGAGATTAATTCTGATGATAATGATAATAGATTATCTGTTAAGTGATCAACTCACTGGTTAGACAGTAATATATTTTTATTAATAGTTGAGGAAGCATCTCAACCAACCCTAAACTAAAGAACGAAGATAATTTAGTAACCCTTTAATAGTACGAGACTGATAATAAATTATAGTGCCTTGAGTCCGTTTATTTTTAGCCTTTATCCCTGAAACAGTAATATAGACTTTTTCTTCTTCTTTGTGATATTTTACAGGGGTTTTGGGACGATAAGCCAATAAATGTCCTTGTTCGATAACTAAGTCTTGATAAACAGTTTTTTTGATAATACCGCCATAGGCCCCAATAAACACCCGTCCCTTCCCTTTAAACTTTGTTTTAAATAATCCGTCTCCAGCTAACCAACTACCAAAGCCAGCCCAATGATTTTCAATTTTAACCCCTTTGGTATAGGCTAAAAAGACTCCTGGTTGTAAACACATAGAACCTTGGGATAAATCAATGCGTTCAATATCTCCTATGGTTGTTTGACTCAAAACCACCGTTATCGGGTCTGCCGTCTCATTAATCACATACTGGACTAAAGTATCCTCTCCACCACAAAATTGTCTAACTAATGCCCATAGCCAAAAACCACAAAACTGCGTTTTGACGGTTACATCTCCATCCATACTAATAATTGAACCCATTTTGATTGTTATCTTTTCTCCAGGGTTGAGGGTGACAAATAAAGCAGCAAAAGCAGGACGACAACGGACTTTATAAAGCACGGGTTCGGGTTAGATGATTAAAAAGAGACAAAAGTATCAATCCCTGATGATCATTTTATCATTCTTCCCGAAAGAAGACCCTCGGCATAGCGGACGGGAAGAATTTCGGGGCAGAATTTGTCTATATGGGAATCCCTCGCTTTCAGCGACGGGAGGTTCAAGAATGAAGATTTCTCTTAGCTTGTTGTTTTAGATTTTGACTCCATTGCTCAAATTGATTGATGCCGACTAAACCAATGATTATGGTTATGATTAAAAATAAGAGATGTTCCCACCAAGATAGGGGTTGATAGGAAAAATTTTTCAATCGGACGGTTGTTGGGTTAGAAGGTAGCTCTTCTAATTGATGAGTTTCGGAATTAACAATCACTTGAGTTTTATAAGAACCTGCTTTTTCTGCATTGGGTTGTTCATAAGTAATCTCATATTCTCGTAAAGTGGTTAAAAATGTCTTTAAACTATCAATGACTTGTTGAGCATTTTCAGGAAATAAGGAAATCCCCCCTGTTGTCTGAGCAATGTCTTGTAGACGATCTTGATCAACAATAAACTCTCTAATATCTTTTCCAATAAAACGACACCATTGTAAAAGATTATTAACCGTTAGCTTTTCTCCTGATAAGTTATAATCGCAATCAGCGCGGTTATACACTTCTGATAAAGACTCTCCATATCCCATGGTATGAACCGTTACGTGATTCTGTTGTTCCAAAGTATTTTTTAAGTCTTGAAAGCGTGTTTCTTCACGATCGCGGTTAGGATCAGCATCAAAACCATCCGTAAATAAAATAACACCTAATCGTGGTATAACTCCAGATACATCGGGTTGAAAACGGTTGTCAGTCCCTAGAAATTCTACTGCTTCAGTCAGAGGTTGGTAAAGATTCGTAGCAGCACAGACATCGATATTAGCAAGTTTTTTAAGATAAGATTTAGTGTCTAGATAAGGACGTGATTCTAAACTCTCTCTAATAATTTCTTGAGTAACGGGATAACTATTATTACACCCTTCTCCAAAGGGAACTAATGCAACTTTAACAGGAAGGTTTTGCGTTTCGATGGCCTCAAGAAATGCTTGCACTCCATTAATTGCTCCCGTTAACTTGATTATACCAGAATCATCTTCATGTTTCATACTACCACTCATATCTAATAAGATGACTAAATAGGTAGGATCAGGTTGAGTTTCTTCTGGTGGTATTAATTGAATATCTGGTTCTTTTAATACCACTTCTTGTCCATTAGGAAGCGTGGTTTTGACTTCAAAGTTTTCTACCGTTAGTCCTCGAATGGGAATTCTTTGATCGTTAACCACCCTAACTTTTAAGGTAACATCATCTTGCTCAGAATTATCTCTAATTATTTCAACAGTATTAGAATTAGCAAGAACTGGTAGTGTAAAGAAACTAGCAAAAATACTAGCTAATATTACGGCTTTTTGATGGAATAAAGTCATTTTTTTAGGTACTCGGATCAAGGAAGCGATCGTAAAAAATAAAGCGGTAAAACTTTTCTTTGTCTTTTTCATAGTAAAAAGTCAGTATTTGATTATGATGTAATGGTTGAGGACGGCTATTTTCTAATAAATATTTGGCTTGTATTTGGACTTTATATTCTGCAAAACATTTAATTGTCCATTGCTTTTTTTCTAGGGTCAATGTTGCTGCTTTTGTTGGGGTTCCAGGTAAAAATATATGTGAATCGTTAGCTGAGCCAATAACAATAGTAGAATGATTTTTAGTGGGGAGTTGAATTGATAATCCTTCTTCTATTATGTCCTGATCAGAAAAGTAAATTAAACTTAATGGTACAGTATTATCGTTGAGTATGATTTTAGGTTTATCCTGTCTATTATCACTTTGTTTTTTTGTCATTCCAAAACCTCGACCTGCTCTCAGTGCAACTTGATAAGCAGGAGTAGTAGAAAAGGTTAAAGATAGTCCCAAACATATCCCTAAAATTATAAACCCTAGGGGTTCTTCATATCCTCCTAATTTAGTTGTTTGTCTAATTAATTCGATTAAAAAAGCTGCTATCAATCCGGCTAAAAACCCAAAAATAGGTGATCTTATAAGTCTATTTATTGTAAAAGAACTTGACCCTTCTGTTGTTAAAAAACGCCAACAGAGTCCTTCTGCTAAACCTATTCCTAACCCAATAATACCCCAACCAAATAACCTTCTAATAACGCCAGAAGTCCAATCAGGTTGATATAATATAATAGTAATTAGAGCCGATATTAAACCTGTTATTATACCCATTTTTAAAGCCATATAAATATAATCTTTTCTTTTTCTTCTATTGGCTTTGTCATGGGTTGGATTACTTAAATAAATAGCAGTTAAAACTAATAATACACTTAAACAAGATGCGACAATGGGGAATAAAAATATTTCTGGTAAAAAAATCCTCTCAAAATTAAATAGGGTTGTTTCAAGACTAGAAGAAATTTCATTTTTAGAAATAGTTGTTAGAATAAATTTAGTTAAATAAACTAATAGTAAAGCAATATTCCAACCAAACAAAGCAGCAGTAATACCAGCTAAACTATATAATAAACCCCTTATCCACACAATGGTCACTCCTCCATATTTCAGGCTACTGTGATTTTAGCGCATCTTTCTAAAAAAGTGGGGAAACAAGGCTGATATTCGTTGAATTAAGACTAGATAGATATTAGCTAATAAAAATCTCAACTCATCTATGAAATTAGATATGGATAATTTTAGTAGTCCCGATGTCCGAGAACTTTGTTGAAAAGATGCAAATTTTATGTCAGCTTTTGTATAAATATCTATGGGTATTTCTCCCCAACTTAGTTGATAAAGAAAGGCTGATAAACTGTAAACTTTTACTTGAGCAAATAATCTCCCCATCCATTCATAGTAATCTTTTTTTTCTAATAATAATTCTTGATTTTTTTGTAATTCTTTCCAGTCTGATGAAATTTTTTGAGATAATTTATCACTTTTAAATGAAGGTTCAAAAGAGATTTTGTAAAATAAAATTTCTCCCCATTCTCGAATATATTTTTTCCAAAAAGTTGATGATTTAATAAAAAGATATTCTTTTTCTTTTAGGAGAGAATGGCTTTTTATATTTACAGATTCTTCTAAAAGCAATTCAATGATGATGCTATCAATATGATTTTGAATTTTTATGTTATTGATGATACCTTCATTTATCAGAAAATTTATGAATTGATCTTGAATTTTAATCCCTGCTAAAAAAAAGTTTTGATTATTCTGTTCTTTTATCCAATATAGCCATTCAAATACCTGTGGAGAAGGCATTAAAATTGCTAATAGACCTCGATATTTAGCATTTTTAATATCATTAGAGCTATGAATAAATGTTTGATCTATGATACTTTCCCAGTGCCAATTATGGCTATCTATTTTTTCTAAATAGTTACTTAATTTTAAAAAATTATGATCTAAGTTTTTGTTTTTTGCTATTTCTATTAAACACCGTTTCAGGTTGGTTTCTGTTAAGTTTACATCAGATAAGCTATTATCTAAAGAATCATTATCAGAAAAGCTTTGATAAGATTCATTAAGATTATTTATAATTAAACTATCTTGAGAATAAATGAGCGTAAATTGTTCAGGATGTTCTAATTTATTAACATTATAAGCCCAATTTAACGAAACTTTATATTCTTGACTAAGTTTTAACGCAAGAATATGAAATTGTTCATCTTCGAGATTATATTGAATAGGAACAACTAAACTATTTTGAGATTGCTCATTTCTCGTCTTTATATCTTTAAATAATGGTTCATCATAAAATTGTTTAATTAAATCATTTTTTAACAAAAAAGATGTTAAGTAAGGTTTTTTCTCAATTTTATGTTCAGCAGAAGGTTTTAATTTATAATATAAAGTGTTTTGATTTTCCCATTGATTTAGCCACCATTTTAATAAGGTTCCTACACCATCTACGGTATCATTTCTAGAAGGTTTTTTTAACCAGAAATAACGATAAGCAACTAAAGGACGATAACGATTATCTATTAATTGAGTTGCTACTGCTAAAATAGCATAATTTTTAAGTTCTCTGGCAATTAAAGCAATCTCATTTCCTTGGGGGGGGTAATTATCATTAATACGCAATAAATGGTTATGAACAACATTAATGATATCTTTGGGAACTTTTTTGCTTTCCCATCCAATTTCTTTATCAAAACCCGTGGTAACATATTGCTTAAGATTGTCTGACCATTGAGGTTCTAGGAACGTTCTTGAAAATTCATAGATTTTAGCTTGTTGGTTAAATATCATCTGTTTTTGAAGTTTCTTCTCTTATGGTTGTTTTAGTCCTTCCTTTAAACAGTCAGAATATAGTTGATGTTGAATATATTTACATTCACTTAGTTTATTATATTTTGTCTTAAATTCCTTATAATTCTTACTTTCTTTAATAATTGATTTAAGTTGTTGTGCTGCTTGTTCAACTTGTCTGTCTTGTATCATAATAGAAAGGACTTTCCATGTCTGTCGACCTAAGTTACCGTCAGAAGGTTGAATTTCGTACTGTTGTTGAAATATTTTAATGGCCGCTGATGTCTCCTTGTCCCATATACCATTAATTTCCCCTCTATAAATACCGAGTAGTCTTAAAATTTCTTTTGATTGTTTCATTTCAAGACTTTTTAGAGAGTAAATAAAATCAATTTCATCTGCTTTATAAGTTTGACTTGGTTGTTGGTTAATAGGAGGAGTTAATCCGTTTATATATCCATATAATGGTTGTTTAGCAAAATCATTATTTCGATTTCTTAAGAATTCAGTTCTTGTTCCTGCTTGTTTAAAATTTGGATCGTTAAAATGTGGTATTGAACTCATTAAATTGTCCAAATTTTCAATATTTTTTTGTTGAATATCTTTATGAAAATTGCCACTTTCTAGAAGATTTAAGTATAAATGAAGTTCACGAATAGGAGTAGAGGAAATAATCTCAGATTTATTTCGAGAAATGGGGGAGTACAATATTTTGTCATATCCTTTAAACCACCCTTGTATGGGTACACCTAACAATATACCTAGCAATGTACCTACGATTACAGAAGGGGTAATTAATTGTATGTTATTAACATTTAAAAAATTAATCTTAGTGTTCTTATCAAGATTTTTCTGGGTAGTTTCTTTTTTATGTTTCCTAATTGTTAGAGAAATAATTTCAGGTAAAACACTACATTTATTACTTATACTACTAGGAACATACCCCATACTAAGCTGATAAAAAAAAGCAGACAAGGGATAAGATTCTATGCTTTCAAATAATTTAGCTATTGGTTGATAAAATGGGAATTTTCTTGTTCTTTCTTGCTGATAATTATACTGTGTATATAGGTTAGATTGATTAAGAAATTCTTGAGCTTCATTAGTTTTTTTTCTTTCTTGCCTAAGTTTTAAATCCTTAAGAACTTTTAATAAAAAATTATCTTTGATTTTTTCAGATTTACTACCTTTCTGTTCATAAGTATAAAGTTGAGCAAAAAAATCATTAGCATAACTTTTTAAACGCTCTTTCCATAATTTAGGAGAGTTCATAAATAGCCATTCAATAACCTGATCATTTTCTTGAGATTGGGATAAGTCTAATAATAGCTCTCCAATTATTTGATTAATTCTTGGGACTAATTGATTGTTTATTTTAGTATCTTTATAACAATATTTAAAAAGCTCATATTGAAGTTCAACAACATTAGTAGCATATTCATTCACAGGGGATGGTTTCTTTTTCTCTTGAGTATCTGGGGAAGATTTTAAGCTCTCAATCCAGCTTATAGGATTAATATCAATTTGGTCAATTATCAATCGAGTATTAAGAAGTAATATCAAAGATTTATACCTAATAGTTTGAAATTGTTTGTGATTTTTATACCAAGTTAGATCAATGATTTTACCCCAATCCCAATCAACACTATTACTATTTTGTAATTCCTTAACTAAAGTATCAAGATTATCTTGAATTTGCTTTTTTTCTGCTATTTTTTGAATAGCTTGTTTAAGACTATTCGTTGCTGTTTTTTGAAGAGAATCACGACGTAATGATAAAGGAACATTTTGCTCAAGAGGAATTACAAGATTCGTGTGTTTTTTGTTCCATTCAAAATATTTGTTATCCGCACAGCAAATTAAAGTAAATTGATTAGGATTTTCTAAACAGTAAATGTTCCATGTCCAAGCAATCGGTCGATTATAATATTCTTGTAAATGTAAAGCTAGAGAATGTAATTGTAAATAGTTAGGATATTGACTATTAGTTTTATCTTTTTTGATTGTAAAAATGTAGGGAGTTTCTTGGATTTGATTACCAATATCTTCTACTTGATGATAATATTCTCGAAATGCTTCCACTTGACAAATTTCAGCATTATAATATCCATTTTCGTAATTTTCTTTTTGAATCTTTCTCGTTTCTTCATGAGGTTTTAATTCTAAACAAGGTTTATTTTTACTTTCCCACCATTTCAGTAATGTTCCCACACCATCGATATTAACATTTTGTGGTTTTTCTAACCAAAAATAACGATAACCCACCAGAGGTCGTTCGTGATAATCTAATAAATTATTGGCTACTACTAAGATAGCGTATTGTTCAAATTCTTTCCCAATTAAACCTATTTTTTCCTCGGTAGGAGGGTAATTCTCATTGAGACGAAAAAGATGATTATAAACAGCAGTTTCAATGATTTCAGGAATTCCTGATGCTGGTCCAAATCTTAATCCAATCTCTTTATCGATTCCTTTAAATACCCATTCTCCATAAGTTGGGGATACCCATCCTCCGTAAGTTTGTATAGGGTCTAAAAGTTTTCTTGAAAATTCACAAATTTTAAGAGTTTCCATCATCTTTTTCCTCTTTTGTTTTTTCAGTTTCTCCAGTTTTTCCAGTTTCTTCTGTTTTTTTAGGTCTTTCCTTTAAACATTCAGAATAAAGTTGAGCAGTCATTTCTTTGCACTTTTTCATTTGATTATATTTAGTTTCAAACTCCTTATAATTCTTACTTTCTTTGATAATTGATTGAAGATGTTTTGCTGCTTCTTCAAGTTGTCTGTCTTCTATCATAATAGAAAGAACTTTCCATGTCTCTGAAGCTAAGTTACCCTCAGAAGGTTCAATTTCGTACTGTTGTTGAAAGACTTTAATGGCCTCTGATGTTTCCTTGTCCCATATCTCATTAATTTCCCCTTTATAAATACCGAGTGGTTGTTTTAGCACTTCTTTTACTTGTTTAATCTCAATATTTTTGACAGGATTTTTCTCATCAATTTCATCTGCTTTATAAGTTAGACTTGGTTTTTCTTTAACAGGAGTTAATCCTTTTATATATCCATATAATGGTTGTTTAACTAGAGTATTATTTCGATTTTTTAGGAATTCAGGTCTTGTTTCTGTTTGTTTAAAGTTTGGAGTGCCAAAATTTGGTATTGAACTAATGAACTTATCCAAATTTTCAGTATTTTTCAGTTGAATATCTTTACGAAAATCTCCACTTTCTAGAAGATTGAAGTATAAGAAAAGCTCACGAATAGGAGTAGAAGAAATAATCTTAGATTCATTTTTAGAAATGGGTGAGTACCAGAATTTATCATACCATTTAACAAACTTTTGAATCGGTAGTCCTAATGCTATACCTATGATAATCCCTAAAACAACTAATCCGATATTTTTTTTCCAATTAGATTGGTTAGTATTTTCACGACTATTTAGAGGTTCAGTTGGTTGCTCATCTTGGCTGTTTTTGAGAGGAATAATTTCAGGTAAACCACTACATTGCTTTTTCAAACCGCTAGGAACATCACCCATACTAAGCTGATAGAAAAAAGCAGATAAAGGATAAGATTCTATGCTTTCAAATAATTCAGCAATGGGTTGATAAGAAGGAAATTTTATTGTTGTTTGTTGGGAGTAATTATATTGTTCATACAGCTTAGATTGATTATCAAAATTTTGACGAGCAAGTTCTGCACCAGGAGCATTAGTCGGTACTTTTTCTTGCCTATATTTTAAATCTTCAATAATCTTTAATAAGAACTTATCCTCTTCCTCTATTTGTTTAGCTTCACTCCCTTTTTGTTGATAATCATAAAGTTGATTAAAAAGATCATTAGCATAATTTTTTAAACGCTCTTTCCATAATTTAGGAGATGCTAAAAATAGCCATTCAATGACCTGAGCATTTTCTTGAGATTTGGAGAAGTCTAATAATAGCTCTCCAATTATTTTATTAATTCTTGGGACTAATTGATTGTTTATTTTAGTATCTTTATAACAAGATTTAAAAAGCTCATATTGAAGCTCAATAATATCGGTAGCATATTCATTCACAGGGGATGGTTTCTTTTTATCTTGAGTATCTGGGGAAGATTTTAAGCTTTCAATCCAGCTTATAGGATTAATATCAATTTGGTCAATTTTCAATTGAGTATTAAGGAATAATATCAAAGATTTATATCTAGTAGTTTGAAATTGATTGTGATTTTTATACCAAGTTGGATCAATAATTCCCCCCCAATCCCAATCTACACTATTACTGTTTTTTAATTCATTAATTAAAGTATTAATATTATCTTGAACCTGTTTCTTTTCGGCTATTTTTTGAATAGCTTGTTTAAGAATATTAGTTGCTGTTTTTTGACCTGTATCACCACTTAGTGATGAAGAAACATTTTGCTCAAGAGAAATGAAAAGGTTCGTATGTTTTTTATTCCACTTAAAATATTTTTCATCTTTTTCATCTGCACAACCAATCAAAGTAAATGGGTTAGGATTTTCTAAACAAAAAATATTCCATGTCCACACAATCGGTCGATTATATTTTTCGTGTAAATGTAAGGCTAAAGAATGTAATTGTAAATAGTTGGGATATTGATCATTTTCTTCATTTTCTTCTACTGTAAAAATATAGGGTGTTTCGTTAATTTGATGACTAATTTCTTCTACCTGATCATAATATCCTCTAAAAGCTTCTGCTTGATAAATTTCAGCATTATAATAGCCATTTTTATAATTTTCTTTTTGAAGAGTTTCGGTTTCTTCATGAGGTTTTAGTTCTAAACAAGGTTGACCTTTACTCTCCCACCATTTAAGTAATGTTCCCACTCCATCAATATCAGTATTTTCTGGTTTTTCTAACCAAAAATAACGATAACCAATCAAAGGACGAGCTTTATCATCAGATAAATTATTGGCTACTACTAAGATAGCGTACTGTTCAAATTCTTTAGCAATTAAACCTATTTTTCCCTCGTTAGGAGGATAGTTGTCATTGAGACGAAACTGCTGATGATTAACAGCAGTTTCAATGATTTCAGGAACGCCTGACTCTGGACCAAATCTCAATCCAATCTCTTTATCAAATCCTGTGGATACCCATTTTCCATCAGTTTGTATCGGATCTGAAAGTTTTCTTGAAAATTCACAAATTTTTATACTCATAATACAATTACTCCTCAATATCTCTTAATTCGGGAATATCTTTTCCAGTATATAACCAATAAATGGGAGCGACTAAACCAAAAGGTCGCCATGCTTCTTTACGAGCGATAATTCCTAATGTTATCCCATTTTCTCGACTGGTTACCTTTACATTGGGGGTAGGAGGATTACCTTTCATTCCAAATGCAGAACAGAAAAAGTAGTTAATGGGAGAGTTCCACTGCATACTCCATTGGTGTAAAACTTGATAAGTTTTGGGAAATTTTAAGCGCATAAATCTTTTAATATTGCGACGATGAGTCCAGACTTGAGACTGTTCTGCTTTACTAAAAACAACAGCAAGACGATAATTACTCAAAGATTTATTTTTTGCTACTAATCTTAAATTTAATTCAGATTTTAAACTGGCTAAACCTTCAGCATAGATGGGATCTTGTGTAAAAAAAGTACCATCTAAAAGAATTAATAATCCTGGTACTTCTGCATATTCTTGTAAATAAGGTTCGATTTCAGCAGTTTTCTGATATCGTAATAACTCAAAAAGTTCTCCTGCAAAGTCTTTACAAATCACTTCAAAACTTTGATTACTGAGTTGAAAATCCGACTTCATAGTAATCTTAAGACCATAAGGAGGAATTACGTCAGGGTCATCAGGTCGAGACGTGGGTGCCAGTAGCGCACCTGTTTCGAGGATATCTTTAGCGATACCAATGAATCGTTTAGTATCATCATCCATCGGGGTAACGGATGCAATCGGACTATTTTTGTTGGCTCTGGGCCAATAAGCTAAGGCAGCTAAATAAGCTGTTTTCCCCGCACTTCTGGGTCCGATAATACGAAATTCTGTGTTGTCTGGTAACTCTGGTTCTTGTTTGCGAAATAGATGCACCATAGTCGATAATTATCCTCAACAATAGATAGTTAGTTTGAGTTATTCTTCGAGTCGTATTCCTGTTGCTAACCAGTATAGAGGAGGAATTAATCCATAAGGATACCAACTACCCGGATCGCGTAAATAAGCTTTAACTTCTTCGGGGGTTCCATCATCAGGAAGATAACAGTTAGGACGGGGATCAAACCCTTCACGGCGATCGCATAAAATACCAAAAGCAGAACAAGCAAAAAACTGCAATCTATGATCAGATATATTCTTTTTTAGTAGTTGATAGGTTTCTGGTAAACGAACTTCAAATAAATCTTCATCGGGATCAAGACGACAAGGCCAAAGTTCTCCTCGTTCGCATTTATTCATTACCACAGCTATCCGTAAATCTTTCAATTCCCCATTGTTTTCTTCCCTTTCTGAAAGTTCTTGACATAGCTTTTCAAACGCTGGTTTGTACACAGACTTATCCCATTGAGGTTCCCAGTCTGTCATCATAATTATCCATCTTGTGGTGGTAAATAATTCATCTATCCAAGTTATAATTTCTTGTTCTTTATCTCTCCGAGGAATATTCTCAAAAAATTCCCCAGGAAAGTCTCTTGTTGTTAATTCAATATCAATTTCTTTTCGTTTTTCATAAGCAGGAATTTTAATTAAAAAGTCGTAATAAGGTAGGTTATGTTGCTGTTCTGCATCATATATAGTTGGGGCAATTCTGGCCTGTTTTTTAAGAATATCTTCTGCAAGATCAGCTAAACTTTGGGTTTCGGTAGTACGGGGAATTACTTCGATTCCTGGATACTTTTCTTTGAGTCCAGAAGGACAAGCAGCTAAGGTCGCAAGATAGGTGGTTTTTCCTGCATTTCTTGCTCCAAAAATACGAATTTCAATTTCACTAGAAGTTGTAGTCATGAGCTAAATGAGATCCTAAATAGACCCAAGGTAATTCTAATAAGTTTGGTTTATGAATAGTGGTCACAAAAAACTGTGGACTAATATAGGGAGGTTGAGAATTATGTTCTCGAATAATATCATAGGCTAAATCAAAATAGGTTTTACGAATATGGTTATCATAATCAGACCAACGAAAGAGTTGATCGGGATCATACTGCCAATTTTGTTCATCCTCATCTAAATTATTACTAAACAAATCTGCTTTATGAATAGTAATGAGAAGATGTTGAACTTTAGGACAGTTTTTCCTTAAAAAAGCTAACCAATTTTTCAGTTGTGTTTTCCAGGTTTGAGGATCGAGTTCTTCTGGTTCTTCTCCTTCTTTTAATTCTACCGATCTACTACGATAAAGATAGGGAGGAAGTAATAAAACAACTGATTTACTATTTCTAACTGTTTCAATCAGCTTTTTCCATTCTTTGGGGTTAGTTTCTCTCGTTTTAGGGTTAGACCAATATTCTCCAGGGGTATCTATCCATCTTACCTCAAACTCCTGTCCCTTTCGTGAAGAAAGGTTAATACTAAGAGAAAGAGAAATGGGATCTTTAACTTCAAATGTACCCGCAAGTTCTCCCGTTTTAGGATTAGAAAATCTTTCAATTAAACTGTTAGCATTCGGTTGAATGACTTGAACATTTTTTGTCCCTTTTGCTAAAGCGACTATCATACTTGTCTTGCCAACGGCGCGATTTCCAATAACAATAACACTCATAAATTAATTTAACTACAGTTTTTACTTTTTGTGAAAAACGTAACAGAAACGAGCAACTTTAGGAGGATTATCTGCCATTAAGTTACTGGTAATGGTTTTTAATCCTCTCATGAAGTTTAACAGATTTTGAGTTTTAGAGCCATCTTCTGGGTGATCTTGTCCTGGTTGTAAATTCCACTGTTGCCACCAATTTTCTTCGGGTAAATTCTTTAAAACAACATCAATTTCAAAGCTATAGAGTCCTGGGTTGGGAAATTTATTAGCATCAATAGTTGTGATGAATTTTAACTTTTCTGCTGAGCTATCACTGTCTTTTATGACTTCCCATTGGTCAATATTGATAATCTCTTTAAAAGAAGTGCCATCTCCATCTATTTCTTTTGCATTTTTAAATTCTCCTGACACTTTTTCAAACATTTGAATTGTTTTTATGGTAGTCAGGGAATTAGAATTTAGTTCTGTTATTGGATTATCAGACCTTAGGTTAACACTATCTTCAATGATTATAATTCCTGTTTGTTGACTGGGAATGTCCCACAGTTGATTTTTTTTATCTTGTGCTTGTACTTTAACTAAACCATCTTCTAGTTTCCACAGTTGAGCAACTGCTTGCTCTTCAGAGGGTGCAGTCATCACTTCTTTATCTAAATAGGCAATTTCATCAACAATTTTATAAGGAGAAAATAGAGTTAATTCACTATTTTCTAGTAGTTCACTATCTCTATTTTGTACCGTTTTAAAATAATCAACCACATCTTCGTAACGACCAATAATTATTACATAAAACGGACGCAAACTTTCAGTAGATTGAGAATTAGGAAAATTAAACTTTCTCAGTCTTCCTTGTTCTTGAACGTGAACGGTTCCCGAAAATTCACTTTTAATTCCCCAAACTCCTACAACATAATCTTTATTATTATTATTGAGATAAGTGTCTTTTATTTTTTGATTAACGATAGTAACATCTCCATCCGCTTGATCTAAATCGGTTACCATTACCAACAAACTATCTTGTTGATTTGGTGGTAAAATAAACTCTTGGAGGGGAACAGAAATATTAGGAAAATTAGGATTACTACTATTATAAAATTCGGGTAATTGTGCTTTTTTAAAATCGCTGCGAGTGATGCTTTTTCCTGAACGATAGTAACTGGAATTACTCTGCGATCGCAAACTACTTAAAGACAACGTATCATCCAACAACTTGAGGGTTTGCACATAGCGACTATTGCGATCGCTGACATACCCTAGCATAGATTGAGAACCATCGACCGCAATCATAATGTCAAGGGAGTCTGACAAGGGAGAAGACTCAGAAACCGACTCAGCATTACAAGCAAAAGGGACTTCTACCTGACCACAGGATTGTACCATGAGGGAGGTTGCTAGTAGGAGAACTAACCAACGGGGACGGATCATAGAATTTTTCTAAATTAACCAATTTTACCCTTTTGATCCTAAGCCTAATTCTCAAAAATTGCCAAAAGTCCAGTTTTTTAAGTTTTTTTACAATTTTTCAGGGTAGAGCAAACCTGAAATTGGAAATGCTTTATATTTTTAGAAGGTTTACTATTTTAACTGTTGTTTCTTTTATAAGACCTAAATTTACTTTAAACTATTCTTTATTGAGATTTATAGTTCAATGACTGATTTTTATATAGAACAAGAAACAGAACAACATATTTATGGACGCTTAAGCAAAATCAACAATGATCCTATCAGAATATTAGTAAAGCACTGCTACATACTAAGTCCACCTCACACTGGTAAAAGCTCTTTATTAAAAGAAATCCGTGGACGCTTAATGAATAGTCAAAAATTCCAGTGTGCTAATATTTGTCTGAAAAGTAGTACCGAACAAGAAGATAGAAAAAATGATGAAGATAAATGTTATAGAGGGTTGATATATGATCTAGCGATTAACTTTCAAGAAACTAATGGAGTTACTCTCTGTGACGACTTATCCAGTGAAATTAGGTCGTTAAATGGACATCGATTATTAGAAGATTTTTTAGAAAATATACTCTTACCAAAAGCTGATAAAAATAAAGAAGTTATTATTTTTATAGATGAATTTGATATCTTATTTAAAGATGATCACTTGAATCATAATTTTAGGATATCATTTTTAGATAGTCTTTATAAATGTTTAAAGAATAGGTTTAAGTTAAATAGGAGTCATGATGATCCAAAAATAACTTTTGTTTTGTTAGGAAGAACATTTAACTATGACAAACGTATTAATCACTCATTTGCTGAAAAGCATCAAAAAATAATTGAGGATATTAACGGAGTTGAAATAATTCGTATCGGAAAGATTAGAACATCTGAGTTGAGGCTTGAAACCTTACAATTAACTGAAACGATAGTTAATAATTGGACAGAAATTGTAGCTAGAATTATTGATTGGACAAGTGGACATCCTTTACTAACTAATAAAATTGTATCTTGTTTGGAAGAGGATTACCAAAGCAATACACAAATTACTATTGACGCAATTGATAAAATTGTAACATCCAAAAGTTTTCTTGAAGATCAATTAGTTAAAGAGCATTTTAATATAATTAAAGAGGAATTTTTAAATGATCCAAAATTATTAGCCGTCTATGAAGAAATCTTAAAAAGAGATGGTATTTTGTATGGGATTGAATATTTAGACTCAGATTATGAAAAATTATTGAATTTAGGGATAATTATTATTACCGGAAACCAGGAAACAAAAGAAATTAGAGTTGATATTCATAATAAAATTTATAAACAACAACTCGATCAACAGTGGATTGATACTCTGCGACGTGAATTTACACTGCAAACAAATGCAACAGTACAAAAAACACAAGAGGCCGTAGAACAACTGACTAATACCCTGATTATCTTAGTTGATATCTGCTTTGTCTTAAGTTCATTGGCTTTTCGGCAAATTGGCTGGCCATTAGAACTGTTAGGATTTTTCTTTTTGCTATTAGCTTTAGTTCTGAGCGTATTTGTATTGATACGTCCTTTGCGAGACAAATTATATAATTTTATTTCTAATTACCTTGATAAGCTTCAAGGAATATCGGGAGAAGATATTAAAAAGATTGTAGCTCGCGTAGCTATGGGATTAGTCGTGGTAAATTTAGTTATATTTATGGGAACTTGTCGTCAGATAAATCAGCAAGCAAATGGCATTCTTGGCGACTGGACAGATAACAGTCAAGAAGGGCAAATAGAACTTTTAGAAAGTGCTATACAAAATGGTCAAAAATTAAAAAATATTAATTGGATAAATAGTTTACCAAGTTGGTTGAATCCGATAGAAACCTCTTCTGTGCTGGCACTACAAAAAATCAATGATGAAATTAATGAAAAAAATCGATTCCAATATTCAGATAGGGAAAATATTACCGCCATCGCTTCTTTTCCAAATAGTAAGAAAATTGTAACAGGAGGGAACAAAGGAACCCTTAGAATTTGGGATAGTTCAATCGAATCAGATGAAAATAGAAAGCTTTGTCAAGAAACTGAGTTCTGTAAAGAAACTGATCAAGCTCCAATCAAGAGTTTAAGTGTTAGTCTTGAGGGAGAAATGATTGCAACTGGTGGAGAAAACGGTTCAGTGAATGTATGGAATGCTTTTGACAAGGGAGACTTTGGACTTTTATACACTCTAAAATGTAAAGATGAGCAGTCAGGATCAGACTTAACCGTTGAGAGTCTCACTTTTGGTCGTGACATTCAAGATTATGGAAGCAAAAACTACTATCTTGCTGCTGGAAGTAGTGAAGGAGATGTGTGCATTTGGAGAGTATCTCATCAAGATAAAAATCCCAAATCATTTCCTCCCATTAACCTTGGGAGGACGAAGGACATTAAGAAGTTGCTCTTTACTCCTGATAATAAGATCATTGCTATGGCAACTGATGACGGAGTGATTGAGTTCCGAGCATTACAAGCATTAGAAGCAACGAATGATACAAACAGTGAATCACAAGAAATCGCACCCATAAAAATTAAACCTTATGACGGCTTACCAGGAGAAAAGGCTTATCTTAAAGATTTTAACTTTAACGCAGATGGAACCCAAATTATTACTGCAGGTCAAAACCCCAAGGTAAGGGTTTGGGAATGGCAAACCTACCAACAGGGTGACCCACCATTACATGAGTGGGACGTTTATGGAGACTCCGAAAATAATTCGTTTATTTCTGTTAGCTTTGGCTTTGATCGATTTGATAACCGACCCATGGCCATTGTGGGAAATAATCGTAAATTAACATTCTTAGAATTAAAATCAGATCAGGCTTGTCAGAAGGCTTTTGAGAAAAAAGAGAATTGTCCTCAACCACAGGAACTGAAAGCCAATGAAACTAACAAAGTTATTTATGCAAGTTTCGAGACATCTACACAAAAGATAGACTTGATAACCATGTTGGAAAATGGGACTTCTGCCAGAACTTGGCAAGTTAATCGTAAAAGTCCATTTCTACAAAAAGAGTTGAGTTTACAAGATAATCAGGCATCCATAAAAAGTATGGAGATTCGTCATAAGAGACAAGGACAACAACAACAATATTATATTATTAGTCTTACGGAAAACTCTAAGGTTGAAACCTGGAGTAACACCTCAAATAATGACATTACCCGTGATACGGAGTCTGACCCTTTCTTAAATAAAGAATCTTGGTCCTATGCTAGTATCAAATTTCTACCCGATGAAAAGCGATGGGCTACAATTTCTAATCAGGGCTTGATCGAGTTGTGGGATAAAAATCCAGGAGATCCGCCTGAAAAGATAATTGATATTAAACAAGACAATGAAAACGAAATAGATGTGAACCAAATCGCTTTTAGTCCTAACAATAATTTGGTGGCTGTGGCTGTTCAAACCAAGGAAGTTCGGTTTCGTAACTATGCAAGCCCAGATAAAGAAATAGGTAGTATTGATGCAAGCGATCACGGAACAAAAATAGAGTTCATGAGTTTTAGTAAAGATGGTAAATATTTACTTTTGGCAGGAGGTAATCATGGCTCAATATGGGATGTATCTGATTCAAAGAACATAGATAAGATTTTGCCTAGTGATGGCGAATATTTTACTCTCCAAGATTCCCCGAGTGATTCAGATCCAACTAAATTAAATATTGAGGGTAAGATCAGCAAGATTGGCTTTACTCCCACAGGAAATGTTGCGATCGCTACTACAACAGAAAACAAAATATTCTTATGGGATACATCAGCTAAAGAACTCAAACACTTTGACTTTGAATTGGATTTTGACGCAATAGGAATTATTCAACCGACAGAAGGAATTGATGATTTTAGTTTTAGTCGAAATCGCCCTTTATTGGCAATTGTTTTTCACCATAATAATATTCCCATCATTCAAGTATGGGACTGGAATAAAAAACAACCTCTTGCTCAACTCAAAAGTAGTTTAAAGAAAATTAAGACTGTAAAACTTAATCCAGAGGGAGATTTAATTGTGGTTGGAGGAGAACGAAGAGAAAACGGACCTCCGGGAGAAGTGTTTAAGCTAAATAACTTAGATGAATTGTTAAAGGAAAGCTGCAGTTCGCTAAAAGATTATCATAATATTCATCAATCGAGGGTCAAAGTTATTTGTCAATCTTATTTATCATAAGAAACTTACACTTTTAAAAAACAGCTTGAAAGCGTAATTCTGATAGATAATATATGGTATAATAGATCGGGGGAGTTTAATCAATGAATAATACATAAAGAATTATCAACCATGTTTTAAGTAACAAAAGTCAGACTGTTAAATTAATTTCAATAAGAAATTATACCAATTCTCAAAAGGGATTAGATAAAATAAGGAGAAGATGATGATTATTGTCACAGGAACTTGTCAAAATGGTGAAATTAAACTAGATCAAACATTACCCCATGAATTAGAAGGCAAACCAATTCGTTTAGTAGTGGAAGAAGTTTCCTCTTCACCTAAAAAACGTCGTCAAAGCGGCAGTGCTAAAGGAAAAATTTGGATGTCTCCCGATTTTGATGAACCCTTAGAAGATTTTGAAGAATATAGGTCATGAAATTATTACTTGATACTCATACTTTTCTCTGGTTTATTGATGATAGTCCCCAATTAGAAACAACTACTAAAGCCCTTCTAGAATCTGATAATGATTTATTACTTAGTCTTGCCAGTATTTGGGAAATTGCCATTAAAGTGAGTGTAGGTAAGTTACAATTATCGTCTCCTTTTGAAAGGTTTATTCATGAACAAGCCGAAGATATTCCTATTATTAGTAGAGATACAGTTTTTGATCGCTATGAGATAAAACGATTATGGTGAACGTAAAGATCATCATCCTATTGATAAATCGGAGGTAAAATCAATTTGTCAATCTAAGTCAAAACAGTCAATTTACACTGGAAAAATAAAAGCTTTCAATCCTAATCCTGATAGGTAACATGACTATTCATACAAAAAAACAGTACTACACCCTTGAAGAATACTTAACACTAGAAGAAAAATCGATAGATAAACATGAATATAAAGATGGAGAAATCATATTAATGACAGGAGGGACAACCAATCATAATCAAATTGCCCTTAATTTTTGTCGAAAATTTCCTTTAAAAATTAAGAATCAAGATTATTATATTTATATTAATGATGTTCGCGTATGGATAGAACAATACCGTCTCTACACCTATCCTGACGTGATGATAATTAAAGGAAAACCCATCTATCAAGGAACCAGTACAAGCAACGTCATCAATCCTTCAATTATTATAGAAGTCCTTTCTAAATCAACACAAGATTACTATCGCACCGATAAATTTACCTATTATCGTTCCCTTCCTGAATTCCAAGAATACATATTAATTGATCAATATCGTTTCTATGTCGCTCAATATGTTAAGCAAGACAATGGACAATGGCTGTTTAATGATTATCAAGGAGAAGAAGCTGTTTTAAAATTAAGCTCAGACGAGTTTGAAATTTCCTTGCCAGACCTGTATGAAAGAGTGAATTTTGACTTAAATGAAGGGTAATTATGACAATAGATTTCGTAATCAAGCCTTGTTTACACAGTTTACGGTATAACAAAAAAGAATATAGGGAGATTCGGAAACAAGAATAGTCACAAACCCGCCGTTAATTGCTCAGGCAATATAACGGGGGCTTGATTAAAAGCCCTTGATGTGACCAGTTCCCTAGAAATTCTAGGAGCCGTTATCTAGTTCAAGACACCTCTAGGTGCGTGCCAGCTTAGGGCAACTGTCGTCTAATTTTAAACATCTTTAAACGGGTTAAGGAAGTGAGTTAGACCTAACAAGACTAGATAACAGAACGAGGCAAACATTACCCCTAACGGGAGATTAAAATGCAAAACTCAGTTTTTGTTTTAGACACAACCAAAAAGCCATTAAATCCTGTTCACCCTGGACAGGCAAGAAAGCTTTTAAAACAAGGAAAAGCAGCCATATTTAGGCGTTATCCTTTCACCATTATTCTTAAGGAGGAAGTAACAGAAAGCCCTAAAAATATTAAACTAAAACTTGACCCAGGCTCGAAATTTACAGGGATAAGTTTAGTACAAGAAAATCAAGTAATTTGGGGAGCAGAATTACAACATAGAGGTCAACAAATCAAAGATAGTTTAACCTCAAGACGGCAATTAAGAAGAGGAAGGCGAGGACGTAAAACTCGCTATCGTCAGCCAAGATTTCTTAATAGAAAAAGACCCGAAGGTTGGCTACCTCCAAGTCTACAGCATCGTGTAGATACTACTCTAACTTGGGTCAAAAGATTAACGAGGTATTGTCCTGTTGATTCTATCTCTGTTGAGTTAGTTAAATTTGACTTACAAAAACAGGAAACCCCTGAAATTAGTGGAGTTGAATATCAACACGGAACCCTTTACGGTTGGGAAGTTCGAGAGTATTTACTAGCTAAATTTAATCGAACTTGTCAATACTGTGGCGTTACTGATAAACCTTTTGAAGTTGACCACATTCATCCCAGAAGTAAAGGAGAAAGTAATAGAGTTTCTAACCTAACCCTAGCTTGTCACGACTGCAACCAAGCCAAAGGAAATCAAGACATTAAAGATTTCTTGAAAGGGAAATCTGACTTAGTTAACCGCATTTTAAGACAGGCTAAAACACCGTTGAAAGATGAGGCAGTGCGTTGCGGGGGTTCCCCCCGTTGTAGCAACTGCCATGCTGCTGCCGTTAATTCTACTCGTTGGAAATTGTTTAATTCTCTCAAAGAATTAGGATTACCAGTAGAGACGGGAAGTGGTGGGCTAACTAAGTTTAATCGGAAACGATTAAAGGTTCCAAAATCCCACTGGCAAGATGCTGCTTGTGTCGGAAAAGTGCCTGATGATTTAGTATTTAAGACTAATCAACCTTTGCGAATTAAGGCAACAGGTCACGGTACAAGACAAAGATGCCGTCCTAATAAGTTTGGCTTTCCTAAAAGTCATGCTCCCAAAGCTAAATTTTTTCAAGGATTTCAAACAGGAGACTTAGTATC
>JASJDN010000032.1 GCA_030065205.1 Crocosphaera sp. | reverse complement strand
TTATGAAAACACAATAACTTATGGTCTGCAACCTAACCCACCATTTTAGGTATGTAGTCTATTATACTTTTTACCCCACACTGTCGGGAGAGCCTGATCTGGAAATTCATTCAAATAGCCCAAAAACATCCCGTCTGCTTCTTTCCAATATGTATATGTAATTTTCATGGATTTTACCTGATTTTTGCTATCTAGTGATCTACTGAGGCTAATATACCTCATCATGAGATCCCAAATTAAGCAGTAAAATAGCCTCTTCTTTACCTTCAGAATTTTCGACAAATTCAAATAAAATACGATAGTTGTAGTCAATTGAACATGACCAAACATTGGATAAATCGCCTTTGAGTTTATGGGTGCGTAAGCTAGAATGAAAGGGATCTTCAGCTAACTGGTACAATGTTCGTTCAATGAGAAGTCTAAGATTCGGGTTTTTGCGAATTAGACGTTTAAAAGAGCGTAGAGATTTAGGTGTCCAGCCAATTTTCATTGTTGATCTAACTGTTCTAAGAATTGATCGACTGAGCCATATTTAACTTTTCCTTCAGCAAATTCTTGGCGAATTTCGCTAATTTCTTGAGATAATTGAGTTCTGCGTTTTTGTTGCAATCTTTTTTGAATAATATCAAGTAGTAGTTCTTGATCTTCTATTGATAAGCTTTCGACTGATTCTATAGCTTGCTGAAATGCTGATGTTTTGATCATTTTGTTTGATAGTTTGGTTTTGCTCCCTATTTTATCCAATTTTAGGGTGGGAAGCGCGAGTGCGTAACCCACCGAAGAGTCTGGTTGGGGTGGTGCGTTGCCAAATATAAAGCCATGTCGTAGCCACAATGTTTTCCAGGAACGCACCCTACAGGCGATCGCCGTAAGTTCTCTTTTAATTCTTCTAGATCAACCCCTTGTGTTCAATGATCTCGAAATTCATTCAAATACCCCAAGAACATCCCATCCGCTTCTTTCCAATATTTAGGGGAATGATGTTGGGTTTCATTCTTCAACCCAACCTACATTATGCGATCGCAATGTTAATGATTTATTTTTGATAGTGGAATCTACAAGAAATAATTGTTAATTCCTCGTCAGAAATTTGATAGACTAATCGATGTTCTGAATTAATTCGTCTTGACCAATATCCTGATAAATTTGCCTTTAGAGGTTCTGGTTTGCCAATACCGTCAAACGGATTTCTTATTATGTCTCTAACCAGTAAATTAACTCTCTTTAAGAGCCTTTTATCATTCTCTTGTAGCCAAATATAGTCAGACCAGGATGCCTCGGTAAAAGTGATTTTCATTCATCAATTAATTCCTTAACTGATTTTTTTCCTGATTTAGCTTGTTCAATAGATTCTAGTAGATGTTCGGCATTGGCAGGATTGGATAATAAATATAGTGTTTCTCGCCAAGAGTTAAATTCATCTAAAGACATTAAAACAGCCTGTTTGCCTTGATCATTACATAAAATCGTTGGTTCTACGTCAAGAATGACCCGCTCGATTATTTCATCTAATTTTTGTTTTGCTTGGTTACTGGTAATTGCTTTCATTTTTAGCTAGAGGAAAAAGATGGGATGGTGATAGCTAACTTAGTGCATTAGATTTCAGGGAGTGCAAGCATTCTGCTTGCTATTTTTGGAGGCGAGTGAGCAAGATGCTCACATTCCTATACTAAAATAAGATTATCTAAATTTCTGATGTCATCTGCTTCTTAGCAAGATAATGTTCGTCCAGGGAGCGTCTTAGCATCATTTTAATCACAGCTTGACGGCTAATATTGAGTTCTGTTGCCATTTTATCGAGTTCGGTGAGCATAGGGCTAGGAATGTCCAGGTTTGTGGTTTCTAGATCCTGTTTTCTTCGTGAAGTCATCTGACGGCGTTTTCCTATTCTTGTTGTTTTGGAGTCAAAATAGCAGTCTATAACTTCTTCTCCTGCTTCGATTTTTTCTTCAAGTTCTTCAATAGAAATATTGTTCATAAATTTCTCTCTCCCTTTTCGTACTTTCCCAATAGGTGATTAACCATATATATTCTCCTTCATCATCATAACGCACTTCATAAATGACCGATAAAAGAGAATTTTTCAGAAAACCAATGGCAATAAATTGTTCAGGATAGTCCTGTTTTATTAGTTCTACATAGTCGCCAGCTAAGACAACAGCAACTTCCTCAAGGGAGTATCCTCTCTTTCGCTTCAGGAGTTGACTTTTGTTATTATCCCAATCAAATCGCATTTTTTCCTCAACGCCTTCACAGATTAATTTGCTCACAAATGAAAGCATAAGCGTGCTTTCCACCATGTCGAATCAAATAGCAAGCGAATTTTTCTAAGTGGGCAATTAAATCACGTCTTTTTAAGAGCCTTTTATCATTCTCTTGTAGCCAAATATAGTCAGACCAGGATGCCTCGGTAAAAGTGATTTTCATTCATCAATTAATTCCTTAACCGATTTTTTTCCTGATTTAGCTTGTTCAATCCTTCTAATGAATCATGTTCAATAGATGTCTCTTGCTTATTCTTTAAGTTTAACAACAACATCCGACGACGATGATCCTGTTTGGCTTTTTGTTGATTCGTCTGGAACTCAGGGAATGCTTCATTGTCATTCGTCTGGTCGTCCCAGTCCAAGATCCACTCGGGTTTTACCTGATTCCTACTGTCTGCAATGGTGCTATTTAGAGGTTTCCAGCTATTCGTAGAGTTGTCGAACTGGTGATTTTTCACTGTATCTGATGTATACCCGCCGTATCTCGCTGTTACTCGGCCCGAGCTGCCTATTGCTTGTTCATTTGGCAAGCTGAAGTCTTCAGGATTATTATTGTATCCCGCTGTTTGCAACACCTTATCCATCTCGTTGGCCAGCTGCCGCGCTTCTCCCTTTGTGTTTGGGTACACCGTTATGAACTTTAATTCCTGGACCCTTGTCGACTCAGGTAAGACACCCTTCCAATTTTTGAAGATTTTGTACGATACGCCTTTTTCATTCAAAATTCCGGCTACTTTGCTATAGATATCCTCAGCATCATTTTTGGTTGCTCTCACGTGTAATTTCCATCCCTCACTCTTCTCCGGAGATTTTACTATATGGTGCAGAACCACTGTCAATTGATCTGCCATTTGCACCGCGTTTAAATCAAAACGTTTTTTTTCCTCTGTTCTCTCTAGGTTTTCTCTTTGCTGCTCATTCCTTATTCTATTGGTCATATTATCGTGGTCACTGATTATTTTCTCTCGCATTTTTTCCTCTGTTCTCTCTAGGTTTTCTCTTTGCTGCTCATTCCTTATTCTATTGGTCTGACGCATTTCGCGTCTATTATATCTATCTATTATGTTGCTATTATTTTCCTGGTTCGGCATCGAACGCTTTGGTTCTGTGACTTCTTCATTAGTATTTTTACGGCTAAATATCTTTTTCCGTTTTCCCTTTTGAGCCTTTTCTCTTTGTTTATTTAATCTTAATAATTGTTGGTGTCTTGGATTTTCTCTTGGCATTTCTAATTCTCCTTTACGTTTACATATTTTTTAGGATACTGATCAGTTTTGATTCGATTATGATTGGGGAGAAAACCTAGGCTCGGCCGCACCAAGCCCGTCATCGAAGTCACTGTCCGTACCTGCCGTGTCAGCAAAGAAACCAAGCGAAGGCTGCATAGGGGATGGCAGAGCGGCTCTCAAAGCCTGAAGGTTTTGCATTAGGTGTTCATGGTATTCCGATGTAAAAGTCGCACTCATCACGTCCTCTGTAAAGAACTGTGTTAGTACATCGATGTCTTGTTGTGTAACATTATTTAATTGTAATACAGTAGTATATTCTTGAAGAGATTTGCTACCCTCTTTTAAATCGTATTGTAGAATCTCATATTCATTTTCAGAAATAGTTCTAAATGCTGCCCCTACCCCATCTTCTCTTTTTCTTAATTGATTAGAATTGTTGATTGTCCTAAGTGCTTTTTCAATCAAGTTGCGATGTGACTCTTTCTCTGCGGGACTGGGATTATACAACTCGACTTGACCACCTGAGGAGTGTACTGATGCTAAGTCTCCTCTGGTGAACTGATACCCTTCATCATTTTGGTGATCTACTTTAGAATGCTCTACTTCGAGTTGTATTGCTCCTTCAAATGGTGTAAGCTTTAGTTTCTTTTTATTTATTAAATCAATCATTTCCTTTTCGTTATAGTTATTGTTCTCGATCATCTCATGGATTTCGTCCCTTTCATTTGACGTCTCAAAGAATAAACGAATTTGATTTCTTTTTTCATCAACTGGTTCAAGCGTTGCACCATAGTTGTGCTGTATTCTTATCCGACCGTCACTTGTATAAAAAGAAGGTTGACGTCGCTCACTTTTTGTTGTATGCAACACATTACTTTGCAGATTATTGGCCAGTGGAATAATGTTACTTCCATCGGATTTAATATCCGTGGGATGTGGAATGGTTCTAGGATACATCTTATCTCTACTCCTTGCCCGATTTGATGAACTCTTAGGCCATAGCAAAGGCTCTCTCACTTCCACCTGTCTTTGAGAGTTATTCAATATCTCCTTCCTTTTTTTTTCTATCTTTTTTTGGGTCGTCCTTTTCTTTTTTCCTTTAGGCATGTCTTGTTCCCCTTTTTCAGATTTTCAGATTTTGGTTTTTTCGTTTCGTTGCTTTTCTAAACGATCGCCTTATACATTACCACTAATCCCAAATTCCTCAAACTCTTCTTGTCCCCCTTGGCTTTAAAGTTCCAAGTCGCGCCTGAGCTTCGGATCATCAACCCATTGGCCTCATTAAACTTGCCATGCTTCAAGGTTAGGTCATCATCATCGTTCATAATTAAACTCACTTGTCCTTCCCCTTGCATTTCATAATGAGGCACTAACCCAGTAATTTTACTACCGGATAAATTAGGCAACATCTCCCGCATGATCCGTATATTGAGGTCTTCGGTATCACCCGAAACGAATGCAGACCATTCATTAGGGAACATCTGGGCGAGGTTAAAGTAGATTGCCGTGGGATAGGGTTTTAACATCCCCTTCACTGCACTGGCGAAGGCACTACCGCCATTATATGCCGTGTACTTTAACTTGATGATAACTTGATTCAGGTCATTCAACTGATAGCTGCCACGCTTACCGCTTAACTCTAATCGCCAAGTAGATACCGCACCGGTTCCTTCAAAGGGAAGATAACGCTCATCAAAATAAAATGACAATTCAAACAATCCATTGGGTTCTTGGTATTCACCGATATCACCCAGAGCAATTTGTTGATTGGTGCGCCAATCGCTGCGGATTGATAGGGGTTCGGTTCCTTTGGGATTCAACAAATATTTAACCGCCTTAGTATCGGGTTGCAGAACGGTTTTATGGCGCAATTGGGTGAGGGTAGCATTAACGGTTTTGCCTTCCCCGGCCTCAATAGCGATCGCAATGGTCTTAATCTGACGGAGATAATGCCCTTGGAAGTCATAATCAAATAAGGCTTCCGTTAGGTTAAACTCACAAGTACCTTTGGTTTTCAATTGAATAAAGGCCATGGGGTCTAACTCTGCTAAGGAAATGTTTTTACCAATTTCAAAAGTCCTGCTATTGCTCTCCATATAGGCTTTTTCCATACGGTCTAAATCATAGCCAAGAGCATCCCCACTAAGCAAGCCTTTCCGTAAGCTATCCCAATACATTCCGCCAATGAAGGAGACATCGGTTTCTTTCATCCCTAGCTCGAATTGAAAGCTTTTCTCTGCCGATTTTGCCATATCATGGGCCAGCTTATAGGTTTGGAAGAACAAACCAGATAATTTGCTGATCATCCATTGATATAACTGTTCATTGGAGAACTTGTTTTTCATAAAAGTGTTCATGGTTTCATTTTGTTTGATTTCCTTTTCCGTTGACTGAATTTCAAGCGTTGCGACTTCGATTTGATATTTTGCCCCTTCGATTTGGGCTTCTAGTTGCATGATTTCACTTTCAGCCATTATTTTTTGAAGATCCCAATCTTCTTCCATGCGTTGATATTGTGCCATAACCCCAGCCAATTCTCCGCCGATACTCATAGTCTCTGCATAGGCTGATATAGTGTCTCCAAGAATATTCAGAAACTCGCTGGCTTTAGGCGAGTCAGCCTTTGAAGCAAAAGGAGGTCCTATACTTATTTTTGGCACAAATGCGTTATATGCTGCTGCCGTTTTGACGATTGCCGTTGCGGCGTGTAATCCAATTGCTGTACTCATTAAGCCAAGTTGTGATGTTTCTGATGGAATCATGCCCTCATCGAGCAAATTATTGTAATGCTCAAGTTGCCCCTCAGCACTTTTCTTGTTTTCTTCCAAGGATTTTAAGTTCTCTAGTGAATCCTTTAATTGTGCTTCCTTAATTCGGCTCGTAACTTGGAGAATTTCCTTCTCATGACGATTTTGTAACAGTGAAAGAGCTTCGCTATCTTTCTTTTCGATCGCACTTAATAAATCTCCACCCAATTGATTGAGTTTACCTACCAACTCTCGCGCTTTATTGAGCATAAAGTCGAAGCGATAATGAGGGACGGGAACAGACAATCCTGCAACTGCACCAGAAATGCCACCACCACCAGCAACAGCGCGTACTAAAGCCATGGGATCAATGGGAGGTTGGAACAAGGGTAAAGGCTGCTTAATACCCATCATATTGAGGCCATGGCGAATTTTATACATCCGGTCTTCTATGCGGTCCCAATAGTCAATTAAATTTTGATTTTCGGGAATATAGAAGTAGGGTTGCGTCACGGAACTATGAATATTCGCTGCAAAGGTTAGACTCTTTTCATCTGGGTTCTCCCTGTTCACATCAAACAAAAAGTCATATTTTCGTTGTTCTTCTGTCTCGTTCTCTGCACCCTTATCATGAATACCAATAGTATTATCATTCTCATCATGCCCCTTATAAGGTAAAGGATCAGACAGATTTCTTGTGCCGGTATTTTCGGGTTTTTGTCCGAGGAGATCATAAGCTAACAGATAGAGCATACGCGCTTCATTGATACTCTCACGGGTATATTGACGGAACAGTTGATCCCCCCAGTCAATGAGATTATCGATATATCCCATCACCGTCGTGCGGCGATAGGCAACGCGTCGGAGTCTGGCGATCGCATGAGCATCGGAGGGATCATTTAGATAAGCTTGGATTTGTGGCTGACTACTCGCCTCATCAGGAACCATAAACCCATACCTGATGGGCAGTCGTTTGACTATCTCCAAAGTTTCGGCTAAAGCCCTAGTATTAGGGTCAATAGGAAGTTTCTTCTTTTCAGCCTCTTTGATTTTATCATCGATAATAGTTTCCAGTTCGGTAATTGCTTTTTCTGTAGGCAATAATTTCAATACATCCAATTCTGTGGGAGGTTTGGCATCAGGGTCCCTATCCCTAGGAAGTTTCTTCTGTTGGGCATCTTTATCAGTCGATTCTGTACTCGAAAGCTCCCGTTTACCTTCAAACACCTCATCGTAGGGTTGAAGCAAGTTTATGACTGCGGTTGCATCGAGATTTATGGCCGTAGCATAAGATTGTATCCGAGTCATTAAAGCGTCAATATCCACTGACAAGAACGGCAAAAACTGCCAATATTCAAACTCATCCGTGGGGTCAAAAATGTACTCAAACCATTTCTTTGCCTCCGCAAATTTCTGTTGCGTATTCAGAGATTGAGCAATCAATAAAGGAGCGTGGAAAAAGAGTTCCCAATAGTAAAGACCATTGGCACCACGAAACTCCAAATGTGAATGCCAGGGAAGCGTCTTAACCCTCTCAGATTTCGCTTTAATAATCGAATCACCGCTTATTTCATCTGATGTTGTAAAGATGGGCAGTTCATCTATTTCCTGATTCTTCAGATTAAATAGGCCATCAATACCATAGGCAAAGAGTTTTTGACTTAATTTACTTCCCGTCATGGAAGACAACCGAATGATGTCATATTTAGTTTTTTTGGCAGTCATAAACCGCTCGGCATTCACCTTTATATATTCCTCTCCATACACGAGATAGACATCAGTCTCATGACTAAAGGCAGCATCTAAGGCATTAAAACCACGTCGCAATACCAAGTTACCTTTGATATTCTGGACTTCTACAGTGGGATGGGACGCAGGATCGAAAATTGCATATTGAATTAAACTGTTCGAGAAGAGATGTACCTTATTGTCTTTTTTAAAGACTGCTCTAACTCCATTCCATTTCGGCAAACCATCCGTGTTATTTTTCAAAAGTTTTGGATATCCGGGTGCCACATAGAAATCTGAATTATCATCAAATTCAGAGCGATCATAACGATAATATAGGTTATCGGAAAAGAGATATGTTTTTTCTCCGTGAGTAAATGCGGCATTAACAACACCATCCGTTTGAATTGGATTTCTGATCTTGCCAAATTTTGAGTTGATTTCTTCTGATGGCGTTGTCAGACTTCCTGCTAGTTGCTTGATTTCATCATCAGTCAGGGGGCGATCGTAAATTCTTACTTCATCTATCGTTCCGTTAAAATTTCCATGCTGATGTGGAGATGTAGATTCGGGAGATACTTTCCAACGTCCAATTTTTACGCTTCCCCTCCCTGTAAATGCGTCAGCACTTGGTTTATTGCCATCGTTTGCTCCATTGATAAAAATACTTTGTCGTTGATTTTCTTGATCATACTTCCATGTCAGAAAATACCATTCATGTTCAGCAAGTTCTGTTGTCCCCGGTGTATCATTGTTATAAAATCCCATATAGAGTTTTTTGTCACGAATCACCAAATGAAGGTCTTTGTTTGTTTCTCCCGCTTCTTTACTTTCCGTACCTAATATTGCAAGATCCTCTGCCCCCTGGGGAAAAGATTCTATGTAAACCCAAGCACTGACTGTAAAACTATGATCGTATAAGTTCAGTGATTGGGTGTTGGGTAATTCTATATAGTTTTCTTCTGCAAATTTATACGCACTATTAACATTGTCAAAGCGATCGCTTGTTGGTGTTGCCTTGTGAACTTGGCCGTCATGTCCGTTGCTACTTTCATCCTCAGCATTGTTATTAAATGGATAATGAGCAACCAATCCTTCTGTTACGTCTTCAGTTACGTCTTCTTTGGAAAAGATAAAATAGTTCTTATCCTTAAAGAAATAGGTCTTATTATCAGCCGAGGTAAACGCAGCATCGATATCCTTTTCATTAGGAATATCATCCTCCAATGCTTGTACAATAAATTTTGTATAGTCTAGCTTTCGCTTATCTAAACTTTTGCTATATCTTCTATACTGGTTGCCGCTAATCAAATAGAGGTGATTATTTTTGGTGAAAGCATAATCTATCCTAGAAACACTATTCCATAAATCTGATAATGGTTTCTTGCTATTTAGATCATCAGACACAGTATATTCATTGCCTTTAATAAAATAGGATTTTTCTTGAAACTGAAATGCAGCATCTATTTCTTCGTCCCAACCAGTCATTGTCTTGTGTTGGTCAGGATATCCCTCATCAGCGAATTCAGTAATTCCATTTGAATAGCATATATACTGTTCTCCTCGGAATAAATAGATTTTCCCATCGATTACACAGGCAGCGTCAATTTCACTATCTTTGTCTATTAAGTTATTGACTTTTCCCCATTTATTTTTTGTATTTTCGATGTTTCCAATCTCAATTGTTTTGAATTCTTGTTTACCATTATCATCGGTATCTTGCGGAGTGTTACCAACTAATTGAGTCACATCATAAGTGCCATAAGTCTTTTGTTCAGAAAATGCGTACAACCTATTATTTTTATCAACAAAAGCTGCATTCATCGTGAATGTGTCACTGTTAGGTGAAATATTACCAGTAGCAATCTTTTTATCGATTTTATAATGAGGTTTAGCTAGGAAACTTGCTCCTTTGTGATAAAAGCAGATCCAATTGAGTGATTGATCTTCCAATGCACTATTTATGATGACAGGCGGTTGAAGATTATTACTATCTTCTTGGGGGAATAAATCCTCAAACAAACTCTTGCCAGAACTGTTAACATCTACTATGTCTTGATTGCCTGTTTCGTTTTTTACAACTCGTGTTTCGGGATAGAAGCGTAACTTACTAATCCACTGCCTTTTTTCGGCTATGATTTGAAAGGTCTGGCGACGTTTTACTTCGTCGTTAGCGTTTGGATCAAAAGGCTCAAGTGGTAGTTCTCCTTTATCATTAAACGACATTACCCATGTAGAATTATTGTAGTAATTATACATGGTGTAGCCTTCGCCAATTCGTCCTTCTTTGATCTTGAATGTATAAACTGGGTTTGTCAATTCGTAACCCTCTTGCTTGTAATCTCCTAAGAAAATGAAAAGCTTTTTGCCGTAAGCACGAAAGTAGTGATTCTCGATATTTTCGGCGGTAGCTTTAATCACAATTTGTTCATTATCTGTAGTTTGGTCTAAATTTTGATCCAAATTTTTCCCTAAAGGTTTAACGATTTGAAATTGATGTTTTGGTTCTTTTAGTTTCTCTCCAGCAATAAACCGTTTAACCCTCAGATTATCTAAATATTTATTAGGAGTAGATGAATCAGATCGTCCAGAATTTACTATATATTTGTCATCATTTATTGTCGCCATGAGATAGACTTTGTTATCTGTAGTTGCCTCTTCAATTAATTTGATAAGATCATCCACATCTACATATTTATTGTCTTTTATTTTCGCTTTTAACATTCCTTGGTCTGTCGTATAGCGACAGTTTATGAGAATACTATCCAGATCCAGATAACGATTTTTTTTCGAGCTACTAAAATCTAGAAAATATTCGGTGATGGTGAGTCTTGAAGTGATGGAATAATTCAATTTCTGAGCAGGTACCCAAGTTTTATTCAAATCATAATAGGAGTAATAAATCTGCAAAACAGATTCAAAAGTAGCATTAGAATCAACTTTTGTATTCTTATTATTCTCATCTGAACTAATATTGATCTCTGTATTAGGTCCAATATCACTTTTCTGTTCGATTTCTGCCCAGAAAACATAAACTCGGTTTAGGATATAGACAGGGTAAACCCGTTCGGAATTAATTTGAATATTTACCTCTTCCCAGGGTTGCCAATCAACTGAATGGGTTTCGCCCTTAATAAAGGTGGCACTTCGATAATAATAGCGTCTTGGTTCACTGATAGTATGACCAAACAAAACCATGTTTTTATCAGCCGTATTTTCGGGATTATCATACACATAACCACCGGCCACTTTTAGCTGTGATAATTCAATATATTTGTCAATAAACCCATTAAAAGCTTGGGTAACATTGATATCATTGAGTTCACCTTGCAGTAGTTCTTGTTCTAAGGCTTTAAATTCTGGTGTTTTGCCATCTCTTAGTTCTGCTCGAATATAGTTTTCTGGATACAAAAAGACTTTGCGGTTGACTTCCCAAACCCGATAATTCTTCATCCATTCCCATTGTTTGAGCAATGCTTTTCGACGTTGAACCTGATCTTGATCTCTGAGTTTGGCATCTTCGAGATTAAGAAAATAACGGTGCATAAAGAGTTGTACTGCGGCGATCGCTTCTTTGATGCGAGAGATGGATACTTCGCTGCCCATTTCTACATCAATTAATAATTTCTGATAAAGTTCACGAGCATTATTGACTGCTTGATCTTGATGAATAGCATAAGGTAAGAGGGCATCACGTTTGCTCAGATTTAACTCATCTCTGATTTCGTTGTGTAGCAACTCAACCCCTTTGACACCACAGTGGGTTGTGGTCAACAGTTTGGTTAACTCCTCTTTAGCGAGGACAATTTCATCGTTACTAGGATACTTTGTCCCCTGAGTGAATTTAGCCTTAGTTATAAAGAGTTTATCCAGTAGTTTTGAATAAAGGGATTTTGGTTCAGTTGAAATCTTGTCGGCCATCTCGAAGAAATCAAACATTCGTAGGATAAGCTCAATATTAAACCGATTCTCAAATTGATTATTCTTTTGAAGAAAGCTATTATGTTTCTTCAGCCATTTTAGTTGCTCGATATCCCAATCAAATAACGTTGCCAGTTCAAAATAGGGCAACTTGGTGTTACCTTGTGTGGGATGAATAATATCTGTTAAGGTTGAATCACCATCGATATAGGTATCGTTCAGTTCTTTAAATTTGGTAATTACCTGGATATCGGATATGAGATAATCCGCCCAGTTTCCCCATCGTTTCTTAAACTCATAAGGTCCCATAATCTGAGGACATTCATGGCTATTATTAAGAAACCGAACATATTGGTCATCATTAACAAAGTAATGGTGGCCTTCAAATTGGAATGCTGCATCAATACCATCTTCAAATTCCTTGGGTAGATTACCCCAATTATTTTTAATGGATTTAGGATAACCTGGGTCAACATATTTCTGTAATGGATTAGCATAACGGATATATTGACCCTTTTTAAAGACAACTAACCCACCTTCTGAATCAATAATGGCAGCATCGATTGAGTTATCCGATGTTAATGTGGCAAAATCATTTTTTGTTCTTAACCAGAACTCTGTTACCTTGTCTTCTTTCTTCCCATGTTTTTTCCAAAGTTTTGAACCCTTAATCAGATGAACATTCCCGTTTTTGTCTTTTAAAGCAGCATCGATGCCATCAACTAACTCAACGGGAACAGAAACATTTGTACTATGTAATATATTCTCATGTAGTAAGCCAGAAGCAATGGTTTTGGGATATCCGCTATCGATGTATTCGTATTCGTCACCGGAATAGCGAATAAAACGATTACCAGAGAATAAGTAAGTTAATTTTTGGCTAGAATCTTCATAGGCTACAGCCCCATCGATTTTACCGTTGGCTAAAAAGGGTTGTTCACTGCAAGCTAGTTTATTGAGGTCATAATTAGCTGCTAATTCTGTAGAAGCAACAAATAAAGCAGTATCGATCACGAGATACACATTGCGTTGATTGATCACCACTGCTGTTATGGTTTCTTTTTGGGCAATCTTCTCTTCAAACTCATCTGGTAGATGCTTAAAGCTGTCTTCTTTGCGTAAGTTGATAGCAATCGGTTTTGGGTAATCTTTATCAATCTGTCGATAGTCATCCCCGGAATAACGTACATATTGCTCCCCTGAGAATAAATACGTTTTCCCCTGATGATCAACAACAGCAGCATCTACTTTATCCGATAAACTATTCTCAAGCAGTCCCCAATGATCTCTTGTTCTGTAAATCTTGTTTATCTCCGAGGTCCCTCGATTATTTGAATCAATAGTCAAGAAACACTCCGGGTTGAAACAATGAATGGCACCGTTTCCATCAACAAATACGGTTCTTAACCCTTGAATGACGTGATTATCACAATCAATTCCCTTCCACAACTGATCTAGAGACTTAGGATAAGACCAATAATCGTTTTCGGGATTGTATTCCAAGAATTGACCATTATGGATCAAGATCAGATTCTCACCCTCAACATAAACAGCATCAACCGAGTCAAAACCCTCTTCTTGATATTCCTGGGGAATTTTCCAAAAGCTTTGGTTAGTCTCTATGGGTTTTTCATTATCGGGTGTTGTGTAGTCATTGGATGAGTAACAAATATATCGGAACTTTCCATCTTCATTAGGGGGTTCTAATAGATAAGTCTTCCCATCAAGAACATAAGCAGAAGTCACACCCATTAACCCACCCCATTTATCTTTGATCATTTCTGGTGGTTTCGGCGTTTTTTCTCCTTTGGGGTTATTATTTTCATAGGTAAAAAACTGCTCCCCAGAAAATAGATAGGTGTTACCATCTCGGCCTACAAATCCAGCATCTACCTGTCCAGATTCATAGATGTGGTTGGCTACACGCCCCCATTCCTCTTCTATATCCCTGGTTTCATCTAACAATAGGTTGTAAACTTGCTTATCTGTGAATAAATAAGTATTCCCATCTTTGCCTTTGAGTACAGCGTCTATAGCGTCTATTTTCGATTTGAAACCATCACCGAGTTTAGTAAATGATTCGGGGTCTTTTTTCTGTCCTTTTCTGGTTATACTTTCCCAACTGGAACTATGATACCATTCTTGTTTTTTATCTTTACTTCTAATATAAACTGAGCCGTCTTCAATAAAGGCGCATTCAATTTGAATTTCAGCTTGTGAATCAGCTTTTGAATCAGCTTTTGAATCAGCTTTTGAATCGCGGGTTGGAATTTTTAACTCATTGTAAATCTTCGATCTGCTACTGGAAATGACGCGAAGTTGTTGATCAGCGAAAACATAAACATGACGTTGATCAGCAAAAGCAGCAGACATTTTTTCGACAAAGGCCAGACTCTCTTTATCTTTCTTGAGGTTTTTAAAGCAAGGTTCATCGGCTAAAGAATCTTTGATGAATTTTGGATAACCAGAGTCAACAGTGTCGTAATTATCATTGGTGTATCGGAAGAATTGTGACCCGGAAAATAGATAGGTATGAATTGCGCTCTGCTTCTTCGGCTCGGTTTTACCGTTAACTTTTTCCTCCCATTCAGAATGCAGTCGCACTGCTGCATCAATCTTTCCAGTTTCTTGGATATTATTATTGATGTTACCCCAAAATTTCTTGGTATTTCTGGGATAACCATTGTCTAAGTTACAAAACTCTTTGTCGGAGAAACGAACATACTCATTACCAGAAAAGAAATAGGTTTTTCCATCTTTTCCGGTAAAGGCAGCATTAATTTGCGTAAAGGGAATGTCATCCCATTTCTCAGCAATTTTTTGGGGTTCGTTTGACCACCAACGATTCATATCTTCACAGTAGATAAATTGGTCGTCAGAAAAGAGATAGATATGGCCATTGTAGTCTGTGAAAATTGCGTCAACGGCAGTAAATCCAGCATCAATTAACGTCTTAGGTATAATCCACCAGCTATTGTCCACATCTCTGGGATAATCTTCATCTGCTTTTTTGTAGTCATTGGTTGAATAGCGAACATACTTTGGTTCTGAAGGAGATTTAGGGTCTGAAGAAAACTTTAAACCGAATAAATAAGTCTTTCCATCCAACACGAAAGCTGCATTAACTTGTTCTAATTCTCCCCAGTCGGATGCAATTGTTCTCGGATATCCTGCATCCACTTCGGAATAGTCATCACCCGAATAACGGAAATACTGATCACCACTGAAGAGATAGGTTTTCCCATCCAGACCAACAAAAGCAGCATCGACTTGACCAGCAGGGATAGTCTCACCCTTGGCATTCTTGGTATCATGGGTCAGTGGGTTGGTTGAGGTTTTACCCCAATATCCTTTGATGTCATGAGGAACACTCAAATCCTTCTTTGAATCATTTGAATCAATGGTTATATATTTTTTGTCTTTGAAGAGGTGAATTACGCCATTTTGCTGTTTAAAAGCTCCATCGATGTCTTGGTGAAATTCAGCAGGAAGCTTGTTAAAGTGTTCTTTAATGAGTTTAGGAAACCCCTCTGAGGGCATCACGCCATCATTTTCCAGGCAATCCTCAAAACTAAATATCTGATCGCCACAGAAGATCATAATTTGACTACCATCGATATAGGCTGCGTCGACTTTGCCGATGGTTTTGAGATTATTTTTGCTTCGCCCCCACTTCGTTAGAATATTCTGGGGTTTAGTTAGGTCGTCTGAGCTAACAAATTGCTCGTTTTTAAATAAGTAGGTGTTACCATCATGTCCAACAAAGGCAGCATCTATAGATTCTTGAAAGGTTTTTGGTAGTTGTTCGTTGCCTGGTTCATGTTTCCAATGTTGACTAATTTTTTTAGGATAGCCTTCATCAATATTTTGGCTTCGCTTTGATTTGCGGACATATTCTTCCCCTGAAAATAGATAGGTGTAGCCACTACTATCGGTATAAGCGGCATCGATTTTATCAAGGTTCTGGAAGTTATTATGGATTTTGCCCCATTCTCTTTCTTTGAGTTCCCAAACTTGATTATCTTTGGATTGTTGATAGTATTGTCCCCCTGCGATAATGACGTTGCGACCATCATTGTCCACAAAAGCTGCATTAATTGTTTTACCGGCAAAGTGAACTGAAAGTTCTTTAACTTCTTTCCCTTCTTCTTCTTTTAATTCATAGGTCATGCCATCATAAATCCAATATCTATTACCTTCAAATAAGTAGATATTGCCATCCCCATTTTCCAAGAGGGCATCAAATTTTGTAATGGCTGTCGGTTTTTGGGGAAGTGATAGCTTTTCAGGAAATTTCTCCACTAAACTTTGATCATTAAAGACAAGTTCAATTTCTTCTTTACTGAGTTTGAGTTTATTGGCTAATAAAGCAAACTGCTGAGTTCGGCGATATGCGGTATTAAAACGCTGTTCTTTGGGCAGTTTATTGATCTTGCCGAGCATATCTTCAGCTTTTAATAAGGGTAATAACCATTCAGATGCGATCTGATCACTACCTTTAAACATCTCAGCAGAAATCACTCGCAGACTATCAACATTCAGATTAAATTTCTGTTTTAATTGTTGATAGATAAAGGTTTCTTGTTTTTCAGCTAACGTTCTGACAACGGCCACCACTTTATTAACCATTGTCGATTGTTCTTTAGCAATCTTATGTAATAAATCAAAAATCTCTTGATTGTAATCTTCAAATCCTTCTAGAGACATCAGCAGAGCATTATCAACATTGAGAAAATAATCCAGCTTATCCTCTGCTATTTTACGGTCATCGCTGATATAGTCTAAACTTTTTAAAAGGTCAAATAGTTCCTCTTTTTCGCTGCTACTAAATCCTTTTTCATCGAGGTTTTTTTCCACTAATTGCAATTTGTCAGACATCAAAATAATATTGCGTACAGTATTAAATACAACTCGGTTATCATTCGGCTCAAATGACCACCAAATATCGAATTTTTCTGAATTTTCTTCTTCTCTAAAAAATGCTTTATGTTTTTCGGCTATTTTCCCGTCTTCTAGAAAGTGATGTTCCATAACGAGGATACACCATCTTGCCACAATTTTATCAGCAACCTCTAGAAAATCCTCTCGGCTAAACTGAAGATAACTGGAGAGATCGTTTTTAATATGTTGTTTTAGGGCTGATAATATGTCTGTTTGATGGGGATATAATTGCCGAGACAGAGAAAAATCTTCTAGTTCGAGTTGAGTTATTTTCAGGTTATCGATAAAATACTGATCTTCATCGATATACTCGTTAAATTTTAAATTTTCTATCAAATCATCTACTTCTTGTTCTGTCATTTTTAACTTAGAAAAGACGCTTTCTTTGACTAAAATTTTATGTTTTTTTATCCCTTTAATACCCTTAGTAAGAATCTTAAATAAGTCCTTTGAGTAGGCACTGATATTGGCATTAACTTCAAAATCTTCTTCATTATCTAAATTCTCGAAGAATGACCTTTCAATTAAACTACCTTCATCATCGATATAACTGTTAAAACTTAGATTCTGGTAGAGTTCTCTAGATTTCAATTCTTGTAATCCCAAGGCTTCGAGATGGGAAGGATAAATGGAAACACCCTCATAGTCTTGATTTAGCTGGCTAATTTTCTTAAATAGAGCAGACCGAATATGGGTAAAGTCTGTATCAATCTGGAATTCATTGATATCGGTAGTGAATTGGTCTTCAATGGGCCTACCTTGACTATTCAAGTAACCTTTATGAATCAAATTGCTATAAATTTTATCGGCTATTTTTTCGCTAATACCTAAGCCCAAAAAATCTTTCTCTGTAATGGTATCAATTTGATTGATAGCGTCCATGGCCGCTTTTTTAACCATATTGATATCAAAGGAAATGAGTCTAGGCTCTTTCTTCGTAAGATGATATTTGGAGTTACTTAAGGTTGTATAAACTAGCCGTGATGTTCGGCTATCCAAACCAGCTTTTTTTAGTAAAGATTCTTTAAAATGTAAAGGTTTAAACCCTTGATGCCACTCATTGAATAATGCTAATTTTTCTTTATCGTCAATTTCCTTTTGGCTTTTGATTTTCTTAACCGGCATGGTATCATCAATTTTCCTCAAATCAATTTTCTTGACATAATCACCACTGGTTATTTTTAACAATTCATGAGCAGAAAAGTCGTTTTTTGGCATCCATTGAGTCAATCCATAAACCACTTGGATCAACCACATGGAGTCTTGAATATTATCCTGGGAGATAATTTCGTAGCAATCGCGCTTATCTATCTCGAAGTCTATTAAAACGTTGTAATTTTTAAATTGACGAACAGTGGGATCTTTTTCTAAGATATCGAAAATAATAAATAGCTCTTCTAAAGAGATTTCACAGATATTGGCCAGCTTACTGACACGGTAAAAAGTGGTAAGCATTGACATTTCTTCAGAGTCGGTATTCCAAAGCTCATCTTGATCAAAGTGGCTACGAAACTTTTTAATTAAGTAGGTCAGTTGCTTGTTTGGTAAATCCAAGCAGTGGGCAATCCTTTTGCGATAACTATCATTGGATGTATCGAGAATATCTAGTTTGAATTCAATCTTGGTAAGTCCTAGCTCAGAAAATTGTTGAGGCTCATTTTGATGATTCCAGATATACTGTTTATCGGCGATCGCACAACGGTTATTGTAAACACGATTAAACAGATCCATCGGCATCTCCCCATTCCCTTGTCCGAGGATATTCATGGGAGCAAAAAAGCCACAAATCTCATCAACTTCTAACTCTAACTTAGTCTTTAACCAGTGAACTACTGCAATGCGGGTAAATGCTTCTGAATTTAACTGATTGTTACAGCAGGTACGGAGGATGATATCCAGTTCAGTAAAAGTGAACCCCGTTTTCTTAGCGAGACGGATAAAGCGGTTAGCACGATCTAACCATAACTTAAGTCCTTCCTGCTGTGATGTAGAGTCTTCGCTTTTCCACTCAATGCTTTGTTTATCTTCAGTTAAATCAGCAGCCCCCTTTTGAGCATGATTACAGAAAAAATTAGTATCCTGAAGTTTCTCTTTTTCACTCTTTTCATTCAGATTTTGCCATAATAGTTCTTGAAGTTCTAGTTCACTGATGTTTGTTGCTTTTATAAATTCATCTACAATAATATTTCCACTCACTGAATCCTTTATATTTGAAAGATTAGTAACGCCATAACACTTTGCAAGCTTATGATCATTATCAGTTCGGGCGGTTTCTATCAGAGCCGTCCACTCTTGTTCTAAGATCCCTAAATAAGCTTTTGCCAACAGTTCTGGTTGTGGCATTTCGTCGAGTAATCGATACAGTTCCTCTGCTTTGATACCAAGATGCTGAAGATAAAGTTTAACTGTTGCGTAGTCAATATCTTGGGGCAAGTTAAAGGGATAAACCGCTTCACGGATCTGTTGAAAAGCCTCACCATCCCCATCATTCTTGATTTTAGATTCTAAAATCTCATTCACTCGCTCCAGGTAGGGTAGCATCTCAAAGGTGTTTTTAGCATTCAGCTTTATTTCCTTGATATCTTTTCGATACTGGTCAAACTCCTGCTCCTCAAACTGATCATCCAATAGTTGCAATAAATCAGCTAAATAAGCCGCAGGGGAATACACGGATCGGGCTTCATCTCCTTTTTTGAAATCTATTTCCCCAAAAATCCGTTCATAGCTTGGTAATTGTTGAGTCATATATCCTCCGGCTTGTTCAAAGCCGTTGTTAGTAGGGTGCATTCTTCATCAAAAAGGTTGCACGCTTTTGTCCTAATCTTTGCCAGTTGAAAAATGATGAGCTTGATTTTCCTTGCAGTAAACTGTATGGAAAAAAACAATTGATTAAGGCTTTTAGCTCCTTGTTTTAGGAGTAACAATTAAGATAGGGCGGAGACGACTACAACAAACAACAAAAGTGCGATCGTAAAGTTAGGGGTGATTGTTCGTTAGAAACAAGAGGCAAATTCTCGACGTAATGCTCTCATTCCAAGAATAAACAAGTTATAGTCGTTTCAAAGCACCATAGAGCCTGTTAGGTTAGGTTCGTTTACAGGGCTTTATTTTTCGTGACTCTAACCTAGCGAAAACTAGATTAAAGATCAAGTAATATGTCAAAACTGTTACAGTTTCCTAATTCTGTGACAACCTTTCTAGGTCTAAATTAGCAGCAACATAGGCTAATTTATTAATATCTTTGGTGTTATCTACGTGAGGAATCATACCCAATACAGGGGTTTGGGTTAAAGACTGTATTAAATCAATGGGAATAAAATTAGCAATTTCTTCCTCAGACATAGGACTAGAACAACTGAAAATAATCCCTTTTAAATTAACCTTATGTTGACGAGCTAACGCCACATTCGCCACCGTTTGAGCGATCGCCCCTAACTTGACAGGAACCACTAATACCGTGGGTAAACGCCAGTCTCCGGCTAGATCAGCAACAGTTAACTCCCAAGTCACAGGGGAACCTAACCCCCCTAATGCTTCTGCTAATACCCAGTTTTTACGCTGTTGTAGGTCGTTTAACCCCTTCCATACCTGATCTAATGGAATGGGGCGATTTTCTCGTTCAGCAGCCACCGGAGGAGCAACAGGGGTATCATAGCGTAGAGGGTTCACCACTTCCACGTCGGGGAATAACTGGTGATACTGTTCCACATCCCCGATACCGGTTTGTACTAATTTTATTATTCCTAACGATTGAGAGGAATAATAGGTTTGCCAATAAGCAGCTAAAGCGGAGGTAACGACGGTTTTACCGACTTCTGTATCGGTGCCAACAATTAATAAAGTTGTCATGTTAATCTGTGGTTAAAGCTGCGATCGCTTGTTTGGTCTTTCCTTGGTCTGGTGTTTCATCTTCGCATACTTCAAAGGTTTTTTGACAAGCTTCGGGCCAGCGTAACAGTTGTAAACAGAGATCGGCGATCGCTTCTCGACTGACTTGCCCTTTTAAGTTATCCCCTTGCTCAAAAATTAAGGCTTTATTGCCAGGGTTTTCGGTTAAGGCACAGGGACGAATAATAGTATAGTTTAAACCACTTTCCCGTAATACGTCTTCCCCTTTTAATTTCCAAGTAAGAATACCACCGAGTTTATCGTTCATTTTGACGGCGGGGGGTTGTTCTTCTATATTGATATCAGAACGACCGGGACGGGTGACACCAGCAGAACTGATTAAAATGAATTGTGGTGTGTTAACGTTGCGTCCATAAGCTTTAATAGAATTGACTTCTAGACGAAATAAACCTGGGGAAAACTTGGGGTTTAAGGCTCCATCATACTCGAATTTGGTTTGCATTAACTGCATAGAATAGACACAACTGGGGTCAAAGTTCCCCATTTCTGGGACGGTTTTGGCACGAAAAACGGGTATCAATTTAGAGAAGGGAATACGGACTGTTGTTGGGGTATTAGCAAAGGTATCAAAGGAATAACTATAGCCCACACCATCCCATTTTCCTTCGCAACGAATAATAAATTTATAGCGTTTGCCATCCCCTTGTACCTTTAATTCTATGCCTTCATACTCCAATAAATCCAAAGGTGGAGTAAGATTTTTGGTTCTCACTGAAGCAAACCCCCCATTATTTGCCGTAGAGACGTTACCAGAAAATACGGCTTTATTTTGTTCTAAACGGAGACTACTTTCACTCACTCCTCCCATGACCACATCATCCACTGCACCCCAGATGTCTTTTATTTGTTCTGTGGGATGGGTAAAATCAAATAATAATTTGGTATCGGATCTTATGCCTTTTTTAACTACCTCAATTAAATTTTTCATCCCCATATATTCCACTTGTTGGGGACTGTCTACCACTTGCGGCATATAAAACTTAGTTCCTTGGTAATATTTATCTCGGTTGGGTGTGTCTCCTTCTACGGGTTGGACACGGGTTCCCACACAAGAGATCACCGCTACCACGTTGTCTACAAGTCTTGGGGTTAAGGTTTCGGGACGAGTGACATCCCCTTGAACCAGTTCGACCCTCTCATCAAACAGAGGTTTAGCGGCTTCTTTATCCCGTACCAAAGCACGAACCTGGTACTTTTGTGATAGTAAACGACGAACAACACGCTTACCTACGCCCCCTGTGGCTCCTGTGACTAATATAATACCCATAGTGCTATTTTGTTGTTTGGGTGAAAGGGAATCTTTTGACTTGAACAATTTTTTTAGATCACTGACAAAAGGGATTAATTCAAAATCGTTTAAGGTGGCGATAAACCTGCCAAAGTCCCATGATTGACGTTTTTTTTCACTCATTCTATTGTCCCATAACTGTTGTTCTTTTATCAAGATAACAAGTTTGTTAAGTTTATCCATCCGTTATTTTTAACTTGATAATTTCTTGAGTGAACCCATTGGCTGCACGGCTATTGTTTTCTGTTTCTAATTATGAAATTATTTCTACTTGGAATATTTCTATTATATTCCTTGGGTTTCATTCCTTAACCCAACCGATAGGCGATCACGATCCCCAAATTATTGATCCACAGAATAGTATTTTTGTCAAGAGCAGTTTATTAAAATTAAAAAATGCTTAGTAAAAATTTAGAAAAGATTCTACAGTTTAGAGAGGAAATCAGCAGGTTAAAAAAGTCTGATAAACGAAATTTAGAGCTTTTTGGGGAGAAAAAAACGTTTAAGCTACACTAATCTCACGACCCTACCTGATAAACAGACTAACACGAAAATAACCAAAATACAAATATCAGTCAAAATTGAGCAAAATCAGGCAAAAAAATTAAATGATTAACTTATGTAAATTTGAGGTTTTATTTAATAAATTCAATGGCTTTAAATGTTTTGTATAGTCTAAGCTTATCTTTCGTTCAACAGCAACTTAACCGACAAGCGATCGCATTAGCCTCTTTTGGCTACAATATTTTTTTGTTTTGTTACAGAGTATCACTTTTTTGATATCTCCTAGAGAAAATAACTGACAATGGACAGTGGATTATGGATGTTGGATAAATGACACAAAATCAACAAGACCAAGTCTTTGGCAAATATCGAGGCAAAGTCACCCAAACCGAAGATCCCTTAAACCTGGGTCGGATACAAGTTCAAGTTCCAGCCATTACCGACGATAAAAGTGTGTGGGCAATGCCCTGTACTCCCTACGCAGGAAAAGATGTGGGCTGGTTTACCATCCCACCACTGAATGCCAATGTGTGGGTAGAATTTGAAGGAGGAGATGTGCGTTATCCCATCTGGAGTGGCTGTTTTTGGGGAGAGAACGAACTACCCAAAAAAGCAGAGGTTAAACAACCGGCTGACGTACAAGTCTTCAAAACCGACGGCACCACTTTGACCATTAGTAACCAAGACAATAATAAAAATTTAACACTTGAAGTGGAAAAACCCCTTGTCGAGAAACCCCTAAAAATGGTATTTAATGCAGAAGGGATTGAACTTAACAACAACAACCAAACCACTGTTAACCTCAAGGCAGAAACCATTGAAATCAAAAATGGGACAAATTCTACCATCATTATTGCCAAGGACAAGATACACCTAAAAGAAAGCAATATTGCCATTAATCTAACCAATCAAAGTATCGAACTCCAAAGCAGCCCAGCCACCCTAACCCTCAAGACCTCATCTGGGATCGAACTAAAAAACAATCCCGCCATTGCCAAATTAACCACATCGGGAATTCAACTGAGTAGCACTCCAGCAACGGTGAAAATCGCCGCTACGGGGATCGAACTCAATAATCCCATCGGCAACATCAAACTGTCACCAGCCGGGGTCAACATCAATAATGGGGCTTTACAAGTCACCTAATAATTCTGTTGGAAAGATTTCGAGGTAAGTTATGCCAGGTTTTCTACTCAATGTTGGTTCTACTGTCATCTGCGCCCACGGAGGACAAGCCAAAGCCACCGTTCCCAACCCTCGCGTCAGAGTTATGGGAATGCCCGTCACCACCCAAGGCCCCCCTTATGCGATCGCCGGTTGTGTTAATCCCCCCCCTCCTGCTAACGTCGGCCCTTGTATCATTGGTAACTGGATTCTCGCCTCTTTAAGAGTGAAAGTAATGGGAATGCCAGTGCTACTAATGGACAGTAAAGCCATCTGCGTTCCCACAGGAACCCCTCTCAACATCCTAGTGACCCAAACCCGCGTCAAGGGGATGTAATCATGGAAGAGATTAACTATCCATTTCGCATCGATGGCAGAGGACGAGTCGCCCGGATTCAAAATCAAGATACCCATATTCGTCAATTGATGGAGCAATTACTGTTCACCGAATCAGGAGAACGGGTTAATCGTCCGGACTTTGGCAGTGGGTTATACCAACTCATCTTTGCCCCCAATAGTGGAGAGTTGGCTACGACCACCCAATTTTTAGTGCAAGGGGCCCTAGAACAATGGTTAGGGGAATTGATTCAAGTCGAAGCCGTTGACGTGCAGAATATAGACGCTCGCTTAGAAGTGACCATTCGTTACATCGTGCGACGGACTCAAGAAGAAAAAGTGGCAGCATTTGTCAGAGAGGTGTCGTCTTGAAGGGTCAAAACCAACAACGAAAAGTCGCCATTAAAAACAAGCGAGATGCTCAGGGGAACCCCCTGTTAAATGGCATAGACTACGTAGACATAGGAGAAGATGGGCAAACCCTCTTCGTTCACTTTATCCACAATTTACGCCAACCCAACCCCCAGAAAATAGACGTTCTTAAGGAACAAAATCTCCTTATTACCAACGTTAAAACCTTAGAAACCGTTACTATTACATCTATCCACACTTTAGCGGATCTTCTCATCATCAGAGTCAAAAATATTAGCCATTTAGGAACGTATACCCTCCGATTAATCAATAATACCGCCCCAACCCTACCCCCCCAAGGGTTTGACCCCCAACTGTCTCAAATTGAGTTTTCCTTGAGACACGAAGCAGCTAGCGAGTTTGACTGTCAAGAGGTTCCTGCCATTGCAGACAAACAACCGCCACTCCCCACCATTGATTACTTAGCTAAGGATTATCAGAGCTTTCGCACCTTGATGCTCGATCGCCTAGCCGTCACCCTACCCCAATGGCAAGAACGCAACCCAGCCGATCTGGGGATCATGTTAGTGGAACTATTCGCTTATATGGGCGATCGCCTCAGTTATTATCAAGATGCAGTCGCCACAGAAGCCTATTTGGGGACCGCAAGAAAACGAATCTCTATCCGTCGTCATAGTCGCCTTTTAGACTATTTTATCCACGAAGGGTGTAACGCCAGAGCTTGGGTGATCATTGAATTAAAAGAAGCAAAAGAAGCAAAGGAAGCAAAGGAAGCAAAAGAAGCATTGAAGGAAGATAATCATCCTATCTATCGAGAAAAAGGGATCAAGTTATTAGGTCCGTCAGTAACAGAAAATCGTCCAGGGGTTAAATTTTTAACCCAAACCTCTTTTCCCGCCGGAAGCTTATCAGAAGATAATTTGGCCACCGCTTTAAATCAAGGGGCCCAGGTATTTGAAGCGATGCACGATGTCACCCTCTATGTTTCGTTAAACACCCTTGAATTTTATACCTGGGGAAACGAAGACTATTCATTACCGAAAGGCGCAACAACCGCCACCTTAAACGATGAAAAGAGAACACTGTATAAACACCTGCGAGAAGGAAGCGTCTTAGTCTTAGAACACAGTGTAAACCGAGTGCTGAATCCAACTCATGTGCTGCGCTTAACAAAAGTAACAACCAATTATGACCCTCTGTTTGACATCCCATTGGTCAATATAGAATGGCATCAAGAAGATGCCTTACCCTTCGACGTACCGATCTCTCGTCGCAACGAGCAAGGAAAGTTAGAAGAGCCAATATACATTGCCAAAGGAAACGTCGTCTTAGTCGATGCCGGGCAGACCATCTCTCAACCCGAACCCTTATGGGAAGATCCCGGTTGGGACTCACAACAACGACCTCGTTTACAAGAAAATCCCATAACCCATCAAGGCCGAGTTTATTTAAGCGATCGCCAACGATGGGGATTATTTGATGCCAAAGCACCGGCAAAAAAGGCCATGGAGTGGGAATTAAGAGATGCTAGACCCGCCATCTATTTAGTCGAAACCAAAGAACAAAGAGCCAATAGAGCCACCCCTCATAGATGGGATCCTCAACCCGACCTACTCAACAGCGATCGCTTTGCTAGAGAGTTTGTCGTCGAAACAGAAGAAGACAGACGAACTTATCTGCGTTTTGGAGATGGGGTATTAGGCAAACAACCCCAAGAAAACGATCATCTAGAAGCGGTGTATCGCATTGGTAACGGAATTCAAGGCAATGTCGGGGCCGACGCAATAAAAAACATAATTTTACCAAAAGAATTAGAAACCCTATTAGAAACCCTAAAATTAAAATTAGAAGTGCGTAACCCTCTACCGGCTCAAGGAGGGAAAGAACCAGAACCCATAGAAGAGGTTAGATTATACGCCCCTCAAGCGTTTCGAGAGCAAAAACGAGCCGTTACCGAACAAGATTATATTAAGATCACCCAAACCTATCCAGGGGTGCAAAAAGCCTTAGCTACCCGTCGTTGGACCGGTAGTTGGCACACCATTTTTATCACCGTAGACCGTCAAGGAGGACTAAGAATTGACGAAGCTTTTAAACAAAGGTTACTGGCTTTCCTCGAACCCTTTCGACTGGCTGGCCAACATCTCGAAATCGAACAACCTCTATTGGTATCCCTCGATATTGTCATGACGGTTACCCTTGAACCCGACTATTTCCAAGCGTCTGTCAAACAAGCGTTATTAGAGACCTTCAGCAATGGAGTTTTGGAGGATGGAACCCTAGGCTTTTTTCACCCCGATCGCTTTACCTTTGGACAACCCATTTACCTCAGTCAACTCATCACTAGCGCAATGGAAGTCACCGGCGTTCAGTCGGTCAAAATCACCCGTTTTCAACGTCAAGATCAACCCTCAACTCTCCCTTTGGAAACGGGAAGCATTCAATTTGAGCGTCTGGAAATAGCACGATTGGATAATAACCCCAATCTTCCTGAAAATGGCACCATACAGTTTAATCTACAGGGGGGAAGATGAAAGATATAGATCAAAATCTCCAAATCTCAAGCAACCGACCCGGTTTATCGGAAATCAACTATCGTATTAGTGATTATCATCAATTTTTTCAGCGTTTACTCTCTCAATTGTCTCAAACAGAGGACGATGGAACCCAGTCGTTAGTACGGTTAACGACTCGTTCACAAGATGACGCAGCCATCGCCTTATTAGACGCTTGGGCAATCATGGCAGATGTCTTGACCTTTTATCAAGAACGTATTGTTAATGAAGGGTATGTCCGCACTGCAACAGAACGGCGATCGCTGTTAGAATTAGCAAGAGCGATCGGCTATGAACTTAATCCAGGGGTAGCGGCAAGTACCTATCTATCGTTTACAGTAGAAGATGCGCCCAATTCCCCAACTGTCACCCAAATAGCCAAGGGAACGCAAGTGAGTAGTGTTCCCGAGGGAGAGGAGTTACCCCAAACCTTTGAAACCATTGCCGACTTTACGGCATACGTGCAATGGAATGCCATCACCCCCAGGCAAACTCGTCCCCAAACCATCACCCCTCAAACAACGCAACTCTACTTAACCGGGATCGATACCCAACTCGAAGCCGGAGATTATTTATTATTACTCGATCAGCAAGAGAAGGAGAGGGTTTATCTACTTAAACTCAGCACTGTTGCAAGCAATAGTGACGAAAACTATACTTTAGTTAACTATAGTTTAGTGACCTCATCGACACTGGCTAATGGTGAGGAACCGTTGCGTCAACCCCAAGTCTTTGCGTTTCGGGGAGAAGCTTCGTTTTTTGGTAGTAATGCACCTCAATGGGATACTTTGAGTGCAGAAGAGAAACGCAGTGCCATTGAAACAGATAAAGAGCAAATTGAAGCCAATGGCAGCAAGATTGATGGGGGTGTGATAACAATTGAGCAGAATAATAATCGGTGGAAGTCTAATTTAGTAGGTCAAGAATTGCCTAATTTAGATATTAGTGATCTGGTGATTAATCAACAGGGTGATGTGTTTGTTGCCATACCCAGTCGAGGTATTTTTCGTCTATTTTCAGGAAGCGATCGCTGGGGAGAAATTAATGATGGTTTGACCAATATAAATATTCAAACTTTATACGTTAATGATCGAGGACATCTCTTTGCTGGAGGATCGAATGGAACTGCTGGTGGGGGTGCATTTCGCTCGAAAGATAATGGCAATAGTTGGACAGAAATTGCCACAGGAACCATCGGTGTTGAACCCGTTCCTGATAATGAAAGTCAATTTAGAGCCGTGAATACCAGCATTTCTAATACGGTTGTGCGCTCATTTTTAACTTATGAAGAAAATGGAGTGATTTACATTTTTGTTGGGACAGATAATGGGGTTTATCGTTCAATTGATGGAGGAAAAAATTGGTATGCTTTTAACGATTTGGATGACAATTCGTTATCGGAGAATACGGTAGTCCGTTCTCTTGTTTTATATGGCAAAAATTTTGAAAATAGTGAATTTTCTATTTATAATAAACAAACAGAAACAGTACAATTTTCTGTAGATGATCAAGATAAAACAGAGATCATAGTAGAAGGAAATGGACAAGAGAAAATTAAAAAAGGAGATATTATTGAGGTAGAAAAAAAATTTAGAATAGTTGAAGAAATTACTAATAATGGAACTAATGGAATAATTAGGATAGATTATCCTTTGTTAACAACTATCGAAGAGGGTGAATTATCAATTTATAAAAAAGATTTAAAAAGAAGACAAAACTATGCAGTGTTTCAGTTAAAATTCTTACTTGTTTTGATAGAAACTAACCCAATTAATTTATTATTAGTTTTGGCAATACTTTTACCAACCTTTTATTTTGCAAAAGTTTCTCTAGATAATCAAGATAAAAAGAAAGTCAACGGAAATGAGTACACAAAGTTTCAAAATGAGATACAATCGGGAGATATTATTGAAGTAGAAGGTCATTTTAGAATTGTTGAAAATATTAAGGATAATAAGGAATTAAATGTTTCCAGTGTTTTTGTCTCAATCATCGCAGGGACAGATAACGGTGTCTTTGAACTTCACAATATTAGAATAGATGTTCCTGTAAATGCACCCACTTGGAGTGATAAAAATAGAGAAATAAAGTTAGATGATCGAGATATCTCAATTTTAATTGAGCAGAATCAAAATGAACTATATTTAGGAACTAATAACGGCAAAGTTTATAGATTCCCTAAAATTGATAATACAGAATCTTGGGAAGAAATTCTTCCAAAAAGTTCAGAGAATAAACCTCAAAAAATTACGGCTTTAGATGTTGATTCAGCAACGAATAAAATAGTAGTAGGAACAGCAAAGCAAGGTCTTTATTATCAAAATAATGAGAATACTTTAGAACCGATCCAATCTAGTGATAACCAGCAAAAATTTCCTACAGTAATTACTGCTTTGCAATTCGATGAAAACAAGTTTTTTGTCGGAACTAGGTTTAGTGGTTTTTTCCAACAAGAATGGCCAAACTTTGAAATCGAAACTGAAAAGATACAATTAGATACTCTATATCCTCAGATTTTAAATGATAGTTTAATGGTTTTATTGGATGATGATTATTTTGAAGAACATAAAGTTAACAAAATTTCTAAAACTTTTGAAAATCGCTTTAATTTGAGTCTAGAAATAACTGAAATAGAAAGTGATAAACTTATTGAAAATCCCCAAAAATTTGATCGACGGAATAGCAAAATTTTAATTGAAAGTGAACCCCTAGAATTAGCAGTAGAAAAATTAACCATTGCGGAAAAAGGAGAAGACATTTTTCTTGATCCCATTCAACAAGAAACCTTTTTAGAACCAGTAAAAGAAGAATTTAGTCAAACAAAAAACATTTTCTTGAGTCAACTTATAGAAAACTTGAACAGAGATCAAACTATTATTGTTAGTGGTCAACATATGACTGCTAAAATTCAAGATATTGGGGGTATATTTTGTTTATATCATCAGCAAACAATACAGGAATATCAATTTGTTATATCCGCTTTTTTAAAAGATGCTGAAACCTTCAGTTTATTGTTGCTTTGGATGATACTTTTACAAATATGGAAACCCAGTAATATCGGTTTAACCAACTCTCAAGTAACGTCATTAGTCATCAATTCAAAAGAAATAGAAAAAGAACTGTTAGCAGGAACTACTCAAGGAATTTTTCGTTCTTTAGATAATGGTAAGACTTGGGAACCTATTGATAGCTGGAAAGAAATTGAGAATAAATTAGAAAATAAAGAAATTCAAGGGTTATTAATAGACAAAGATGATACTATTTTTGTAGGAACAGCAGAAGGACTATTCAAGTCAGAAAATCAAGGAAATAATTGGCAACACATAAAAGAAGAAACAGGACTAATTTATAATAATATTCTTACTTTAACTGAAATTAAAAATGAAAACGATAAAAACAAGAATATCCTCTTAGTCGGTACCATTGAAGGCGGTTTATTCCAATCAAAAGATAAGGGGGAAAAATGGACTTCTTTAGGACTATATGACACCGATGTACAAACCATTGCTATTCAAAAACAACAATTTGACAATTATCATTTATTTGCAGGAACAACTCAACAGGGAATATTTCGTTCCTTAGATCAAGGAAGGAGTTGGGAAAAAATAATTGAAACAAGAGAAGGAGAAGGAATACTATCCAGTAAAAATAATCAAGTAACTTGGAGAGGGAACAACTTTAATCAACAGATTAAACCAGGAGATACTATAAATGCAGCCGGACAAACGAGAACCATTACCAATGTTTCCATCAGAGACAATAGTGAAGTAACTTTATCCATTGATAATCCCTTTAACCCTGACTTAATTAATCAAAGTTTTACAATTAATACAGGACTAACCAATCGTAGTATTACAGCAATTGCCGTAGGTTCAAGAGACATTAAAGCCAAAATATCCATTGACAACAACAAAATTATAGACAATGAAAATCAATTTACTAATCTTGTAAAAGTGGGTGATACCCTTACCCTAAACCTCAATGGAAAGATACAAACGCGAACCATTACTCAAATCTCTGATACAACTGATACAACTAGCAGATCCGTAACCGTTGAAAAACCTTTTGAGTTAGATGAACCTATCAACCACCAAGAAAAGATGATTATTATTAATCAAGATATCATCTTTGCCGGAACATCAGGAAGTGGGGTATTTCGATCGCAAGATAACGGGGATCATTGGCAAGACATTAACGTTAACTTAACCGATCTCGAAATCCGTTGCTTAACCCTGGACGATGAGGGCAATATTTGGTTAGGAACAGCGAAAAATGGTATTTTTCAGTCCAATAATAACGGAGACTTCTGGATACCCTCTAACGACAACTTAGCCAACATCGATATCCAAACCATTGTCGTCGAACGTGACACAATTTTCGTGGGTGGAATTGGTATTTTAATCACCGCCGATGGTTTACAAACCACCCCCGTACAACGTTACGACACAGTGCAAATTCTCACCCCTCCCCTTCCCATCGAAAATGAGGGACAAGGACCCTTATATCAATACTGGAAAGTCAGAGATAAAGATAGGTTTGAAGGCTATTTAATCACAGCCTTACCCAGTGAACCCTCCACCCTTAATCATATAACCCTATTACCCGCCCCCGAAGACAGCGAAATAGTCAGCGAAATAGCCACCATTGCCATTCCTCCCCAAGACCAACAACTACCCTTATTAATCTTAAGAGAACCCCTCAAAAACGCTTATGATCCCGCAACCGTAACCATTTATGGGAACGTCGTCCAAGCCACTCATGGCGAAACCGTAGAAGAAGTGTTAGGGAGTGGAGATGGAAACGCCTCCAACCAAACCTTTACGCTGCAAGAACCCCCCTTAACCTATATTTCCGCCCCCACCCCCAGTGGCAGAGAAAGTACCCTAGAAGTGAGAATAAACGGCGTTCTCTGGCAAGAAGTCCCCTCCCTCTATCCCCTCAAACCCCATGATCAAAAGTACATTATTCGTATCCAAGCCGACGGAACCACTAATGTTACCTTTGGAGATGGCAAGAAAGGATCTCGCTTACCCACCGGGCTAGAAAATATCACCGCTACCTATCGTCAAGGGATCGGTTTAGACGGTAACGTTGGGGCAAACAGTCTCAGCATTCTCAATGATACCCCTCCCGCTATTGCTGACGTGATCAACCCCTTAAAAGCCACAGGAGGAACCGATCCCGAAAGCCTCGCCCAAATTCGTCAAAACGCCCCATCAACTGTACGTATTTTAGATCGGATCGTTTCCCTAGAAGACTTTGAAGACTTTGCCCGCAGTTTTACTGGTATTGGTAAAGCGATCGCCACACCCCTCTGGCAACAAGGAAGAGAAATCGTTCACCTCACCATCGCCACTACCACTGGAGAAACCGTTCCCGAAACCTCCAGACTGTACACCAGTTTAGTCACCGCCATCGATGCAGCCAAAGATCCCCGTCAACCGGTGATGATCGATAGTTATCAAGCCATCAGATTTAACGTTGAAGCCCAATTAACCCTTGATGCCAAATATGTACCAGAACTTGTCACCTCGAAGGTTAGAGACGCTTTAATCAAGACCTTTGACTTCCCCGTGAGAAACTTCGGTCAACCGGTCACCACCGCCGAAGTTATTGCATCCATGCAAAGAGTTGAAGGGGTAATCGCCGTGGATCTCAATGCCCTCTATCAAAGCGATCGCAGTAAAGTCTTAAACCCTTCCCTATCCGCTTCCCTCGCTGATTATGACCCCCGAACCAACCAAACAAAACCCGCCCAACTTTTATTAATTAATACTGCTGGTATTCGATTAATTTGACAGCGTTTTTAGCTAATTTTTACAATTAAATTTTTGCCTAAGTTTTTAATGGAATAAAGTAAAAAAGAGTGATAAGTTATAACCAAGAGGAAAAAGCAGAATTTTCAAAGAAGGCCGCTATTATCCTCGTCTAGTTTGATAGAGGTACCAGAAAGTGCGTCAAAGATTACATCCTGAACAAAAATTTTCCCAAAATGAAAACCATCCCAGTCACGGATGGTTACAGAAAAAATCAATTCATCAAGACTCTGAAACTGACGATGAAATGGATACCCCCGGGGTCTATAAGGGGCCAGGGTTAAGTAGAAATTTAGAAGGGAGTGCGAAAATACCTTTTACAGATTATTCCCACCTCAAACCTGATCCATCTGACTTCATCAGAGAAAGCATACAGCAAAGATTCTCAACACCACCCATACAAGCTAAAAATAGCCAAGAGGAAACAAATAATAATTCAGAACAAGAAACAGAGATTGTTCAACAAAAGAGAGAAAATGGAGAAAGTATAGAGGCACAGAAACAAATATCTCCTAACCGAACAGGTTTACCCGATCGCCTTAAAACAGGAGTTGAGAATTTATCAGGATATTCCCTAGATGATGTAAGGGTTCATTATAATTCACCGAAACCAGCACAATTACAAGCTCATGCTTATACCCAAGGGACAGAAATTCATGTTGCGCCGGGACAAGAGCAACATTTACCCCATGAAACTTGGCACGTTGTCCAGCAGATGCAAGGAAGGGTAAAACCGACGATGCAGATGAAAAGGGTACAGATTAATGATGATCAGGGGTTGGAGAGAGAAGCGGATGTGATGGGAAGAAAAGCAAAGAATAGGTTAATGGCAAATAGAAAGAAAGAAGGTGTGAGAAAAGCCGAAAGAAAAAGGGGGCAGAAGAAGAAGGTGGTGCAAAAGCAAGAAGTGATCCAATTGAAAGATTGGTATTCTTATGGGGCAGCAAATAAGGTTCCCCACGTGCATTGTTACGGAAAAAAAAACGCATACGATTGCCATTTGAAGATATTGATTGATGGAAAAGTGAAGAGGATTAATATTGTGCAAGGCGGCGAACTACGAGACACAGCACACGATGCATTGGAGGCCGCTCAGCAGTATGGCAATGGTCTTGATGATGTCATCCAAGGGATAATTGACGAGTATGAGTAGTGCGATCGCTCTTGTAGGGTGCGAAGCATGAAATGTAACGCACCAAATCAAAGATTATCTCCATAAATATGTAAATTTTCGATTATGATGTTGAATTTTCGGTGCGTTACGCTACGCTAACACAACCTACAGTTTTGTATTTGAGTTAACATAGAACCATGAATGACCAATAATAACAATGGCAAAATTATCCCCTGAAACCCTGACCCGTATTTTCAATCTCTTGCGACAAATAGCAGAAGAAATTGAAATAGCTGGTGCAACAGAGTGGATACTTTTTGAAACCTATGGAGAAAATCCTAGAACAATTAATGAACTAGATGAATTACAAAACATAAAAGAAAGACTCAATCAATCTTATTCTCGCCTAAACACTTTAACCTTAAGAATTCTAGAAACCCAACCCATTGCCTCAGATTCGATGATAGATTTATTAAATCAAGCTATCGATAATGGTTTAGGGAATTTAGAAGCCTGTCATGCCAGTATTCAAGAAATTAAAAAAGGTTGGAATTTATCATGAGTGAACAGCAATTTTATCCTGACAAAGAAACACAAAAACGCTGTCTTGAAGGATTAAGACAAAGCAATTATCAACTTGAATTATATAACTTATTTTTAGATGAGGCCATAGCTAAAGTTGATGCTGAGTTACGTCAAAAAAAACGGGCAAGATTATTACAACGACCTTATTAAGTGTGATCTCGAAGAGATCGACTTTGCGGTGCGCCGATCTTGTCGGTTGGTTAGCGGGTGGAAATAATTATCGTTTAATTACTTATATTGATTACCAAGCACCAATAATCTTTACTATCTTGATATTCGGTGCGTTACGCTGCGCTAACACACCCTACGTCAGAGTTATGATACAATAAAACCAAACATTATCATGATTGATTATGATAAAAAATATTAATGTTGAAGGATTAAAACCAGAGCAAATAAAAGGGATACAAGCTATAGTAGAAGCGTTGAAAGCAGACAATCAAACTAATAAAAATGAACCTGAGATTGATATGATTGAATACTTATTAGAAAATCCGATTCATGTTGATAATTTAGAATTTATGAAACGGGAAGATATTTATGTAAGAAACCAATAATAATCTCTGTTTTGTTGATTCTAACATTTGGCTTTATGGTTTCTCAACAGATCAAAAAGTGCGATCGCCGATCTTGTAGGTTGGGTTAAGGAACGAAACCCAACATTAGAATTGAGTTAAAATGATTGGGAGAAGCTAAATTAATCGTCATTAATTGAAGTTAAAAAATGAGAAAAAAATCATGAATGACATTTCGATTAGTCAATTTACTAATAATATTCAAGACTTTATTGAGCAAGTCATTGAGCAACACACTCCCCTTAAGATAAGCACTCAAAATGGAGAAGATGTTATCATTATTAATGCTAAAGATTGGGAACAACAACAAGAAACTTTGTTTATTTTACAAAATAGTCAATTAATGCAGCAAATAAACGACTCTATGATGACTCATACCCAAAATAAAGGTTATACTCCTAATCAAGAAGAATTAAATGAGATCCTTGATATTTGAAGGAAAAACATGGGAAATTTACGAAGAACTGCGACAAAAAGATAAAATTTTGCATAAAAATCTTTTTTGCGGTGCGCTTTTGTAGGGTACGTTAATGAAATGTAACGCACCAAATCAAAGATTATCTCCATAAATATCTAAATTTTCGATTATGATGTTGAATTTTCGGTGCGTTACGCTATCGCGCTTCACTCCCTACGTCTTGGGTTAGAATGATCATGTACACACTCAATTAAGCTTAATTAATTGAACTTATAAAAATAGGGAAAAATGATGAGGGAAAGCAACAAATTAAAAGAGATAGAAAAAGCAATTAGTCAGTTATCTCCACAAGATTTAAACGAATTTCGTCAATGGTTTGCTGAATTTGACGCAGAAGCATGGGATCAACAATTTGAAACCGATGTAACCACAGGTAAGCTAGATAGGTTAGCAGAAAAAGCATTAAAACACTTACGAGAAGGAAACTGCACGAACTTGTGAAACATCGAGCAACCCCTGATTTTTGGTATTATTATCGACAATTGCCCCCCCATATTCAAGACCTAGCCGATAAATGTTATGATTTGTTAAAACACGATCCCTATTATCCTTCATTACATTTTAAGAAAGTGGGTCGTTTTTGGACAGTTCGGATTGGGATACATTACAGAGCTATTGCAGTGGAAGATGGACAAGAAATGGCCTGGTTTTGGATAGGACATCATGCAGAATATGACAAAATATTAGGAAAATAAGGATGATCGCTGATCTTGTCTGTTAATCGCTATTGTAGGGAATGCGATCGCTCTTTTAGGGTACGTTAATGAAATGTAACGCACCAAATCAATGATTATCTCCATAAATATCTAAATTTTCGATTATGATGTTGAATTTTCGGTGCGTTACGCTATCGCGCTTCACTCCCTAC
>JASJDN010000031.1 GCA_030065205.1 Crocosphaera sp. | reverse complement strand
ACTTGGAGGTAGCCAACCTTCGGGTCTTTTTCTATTAAGAAATCTTGGCTGACGATAGCGAGTTTTACGTCCTCGCCTTCCTCTTCTTAATTGCCGTCTTGAGGTTAAACTATCTTTGATTTGTTGACCCCTGTGTTGTAATTCTGCTCCCCAAATTACTTGGTTATTTTGCACTAAAGCAATACCTGTAAACTTAGAACCTGGGTCAAGTTTTATGATTATATTTTTAGGTCTTTCTGTTACTTCCTCCTTGAGAATAATAGTAAAAGGATAACGCCGAAATACGGCAGCTTTTCCTTCTTTTAAAAGCCGTCTTGCCTGTCCAGAGTGAACAGGATTTAATGGCTTTTTAGTTGTGTCTAAAACAAAAACCGAGTTTTGCATTTTAATCTCCCGTTAGGGGTAATTGTTTGCCTCGTTCTGTTATCTAATCTTGTTAGGTCTAACTCACTTCCTTAACCCGTTTAAAGATGTTTAAAGTTAAACAACAGAGCTTAAAGCTGGCACGCACTCTAAGGTGTTATGAATTAGATAACGGCTCCTAGAATTTCTAGGAAACTGGTCACATCACGGGCTTTTAATCAAGCCCCCGTTATATTGCCTGAGCAATTAACGGCGGGTTTGTGACAGGGACACTGAACCTACGGGTTGGTTTTGATCTTGATCCTAATGGATCTTACCTTAACTCATCAATTAATTTTTGGTCTTAGCGCAGTTTTCATCATACAAATTCTTCCCTGTCCCCCTCTCCCCACACTTCCCACACTCCCCACCCTTCCCACACTCCCCATCACCCCCCACACTCCCCACACCCTCTTAATTAATCTCTGGAATCATCTTTGCCAGTCCCTACGTCTGCTACCATAACCTCAATCAGTTACAGTAATGGGTGAGTGAGTAGGAGTGAAAGCAGGTGTTAAGTCAAGAATCTATTACCGGTGTTGTTGCTAAAAATCGCTATAATTACCATCTATCCGAAATTATTCGCCAACGGGCCTGGGTAGAAATCGATTTAGACGCATTAAGTCATAACGTTAGCCAAATTAGACAATTATTATCCCCCAAAACCGCTTTAATGGCCGTGGTTAAAGCCGACGCTTATGGTCATGGGGCGATCGCCGTTGCTCAAACCGTTCTTCGAGCCGGTGCAACCGCGTTGGCTGTGGCCACGTTAGGGGAAGGGATCGAATTACGAGAAGCGGGAATCACCGCACCAATCCTCATTTTAGGAGCTATTAATACCCCTGAAGAAATCGAAGCCATCGCCCATTGGAACCTTCAACCCACCCTCTGTTACCCGGAACAAGCGGTTATGGTGTCTCAAACCCTATCCCGATACCAAAAACCCTTACCGGTTCATCTTAAATTAGATACGGGGATGTCCCGTTTAGGCATCCCTTGGCACCAAGGGACAGACTTTGCAACCCAAGTTAAAGAATTGCCCTATTTAACCCTCAGTAGCGTTTATTCCCATTTAGCCACGGCCGATGATCCCGATCCCAGTAATATGTATCTCCAGCATAAACGGTTCAAAACAGCGATCGCTCAGCTAAAAACCCAAGGCATTCAACCCCCTCGTCTTCATTTTGCCAATTCTGCGGCCACTCTCGTTGCTCCCCGATTACACTATGATTTAGTTAGGGTAGGACTGGCATTATATGGTCTCTATCCGGCTCCTCATTTGCGCTCCATTGTCCCTTTAAAGCCCGTTTTACAAGTCAAAGCCAAAATTACCCAAATCAAGACCATACCCGCCAATACAGGGGTCAGTTATGGTTATCAGTTTGTCAGCGATCGCCCCATGACCATAGCGGTGGTGGGGATTGGTTATGCGGATGGGGTTCCCCGCAATTTGTCCAATCGTTTACAAGTCTTAATTCATGGTCAACGGGCCCGTCAAATTGGAGCGATTACGATGGATCAATTGATGTTAGATGTTAGTCATCTTCGTCATCTTCAAGTGGGAGATGTAGTAACATTGATTGGTAAAGATGGAGATCACAAAATTACCGCCGATGACTGGGCCAAAATGTTAGGAACGATCTCTTGGGAAATTCTTTGTGGCTTTAAACATCGACTTCCCAGAATTAAACACCTAAACAAAGGTGAAATCTTCCCCAACCTTAAGGATAGAAAAGAAAATTGTGAGCAGGTCAAAACTTGATTTAAAGAGCCGTTTGACTAAAAAGAAATGGAAAAAACGATTTAAGTTAATGGTCTGGATTTTGATGGGTCTAATGGTCACCAGCTTCGCTTTTAACCTGTTGATCCGATTACCCATCAACTCCAATCACACGGTGGATGGTATTTTAGTGTTAGGTGGCAGTATTCGGCGAGAAATCTATGCAGCACAAATCGCTTCTCAATACCCAGAGGTTCCGATTATTGTTTCCCAAGGGTCAAAACCTCCTTGTATTAAGCTGATTTTTCAACGAGAACAAGCCCGAATGGAGCAAGTTTGGGTTGAACAATGTGCTTACTCCACCTTTGATAATTTTTTCTTTTGTGTTCCTCTTCTACAGCGTCATGGGGTTCATAAAGTTAAAGTGATCACCTCACAAAGTCATCTTCCTCGGGCCAAATGGTTAGCACAGATTCATCTGTGGTCGAAAGGCATTGCCGTTGAAGTGGATACCCCGAAAGAGAGAGGTGTGCCGGGTAATCATGAATCCGACTTAAAAACGTTTTTGGATGTTACCCGCAGTTTAATGTGGGCTGCAGTGAGTCAACTGATACAACCGCCCTGTTCCGACGTAACTCCCCTAAAAGCCGTTAATCTTGCTGAATGGAATAACAAGGGCTTTACCTGTGAATATCAGGGGGGACTTTCTAAGTTGGGTCGTCCGAATCCCTCTAACCAACCATAATTGAAGCCTAATTCAACGTTAACCTAACGTTTCTAATATAGCCTCTTCTTTACTATTGGTATGACGAGAAGGGGTTTGTCTCTCAAACTTCATATGGATAGAACGGGTTTGTTGTCCATCAGCAGCAACCGCTACAATGGGATAGTCTATCAATCCATCTTGGAAAGACAGTTGAAAGCGAAAGGTTCCATCTGGGCTAAGTTTGACTGGATGACCTCCCACCAAAACTGTTGCGTCTGGTTCTGTGGCACCATAGACAATTAACTCAGCATCCGCCACTAACCAGAACTTTTGGGAACGCATCAAGGCTTCAGAGGCAATACCCATACCCGACAGGGTTAAACCGGAGACAGTGGGTAAGGTCCACATTCCTATCCCTGAAGGAAAGGCCATCGCTCCCGTTGGTGAGCCTACCCCATAGGGTAACGAGGCTACGGCTGAGCCAGCAATACGGGCTGCTTCTGCTACTTGTTCGCTGACTGCAAATCTTTTTTGGATAGGGTTGGGAGGAAGCAACGATTCCACCACACTATTTTCTATGTCATCTTCCCAATTAACAGTGGCAAAAATGTCTTCTATCCAGTCAGAGGGATAAAGAGCAGGAATATGAATCTCGGCAGAACGAGCTAACACTAACCAGCGTCCGTCAGCACTACGATAGCCAATATCCACCACATAGTTGCGATCGCTTAAAGGAATGGGAATGTACCATTCTTGAGTGGTATCATCACACAAATATTCTTGAACACTATGGGGACTTTGATAATTGAGATCAATATCGCTCACATCATAAATCCGTAAGGCTAATTGTTGGCCGCCTTCGGCTTTTAATCGGTCTTTGGCTTCTTGGGAAACAGTCCAATAAGCGTAGGCCCACTGAGGATCTCGGGGTAAAAGAACGATGCGATTCCTTTGCTGGTTACCAGAAAGTTCCCCGATTTGTTGATGAATGTCGGTTTCGTTTCTGATGCTCTGATCTTCGTGTCCTACCTCAAATTTTGAGGCTTCTATTTTTTGGGCTTCTTGGATGGTGGACTCAACCTTGATTTTCGGCTCAGTTTCAACCATTTGGGGCGTTTGCAACTGCATGGCTTGCTTAATCGCAATTAATAGCTGTGCTTTACGCATTCGACTATAGCGGGAGATGTTATATTCGCTGGCTACTTTTCTTAGCTGCCGCAAGGTCATCTCTTCTAAGGGGGGGTGGCTTTCTGGTGCCATGAGATCACTCTCCGATCGTTTTTACGGTTAACTGCTCCTGGCATTAGGTCATGAGTCTTATCCATAGGGAGTACGGAGGACTCAATGGCTCTGAGGATTTGCATTTTGGACTGTCGGCTTAGTCTTATGTAACAAAACATCAGTCTCAACGGTCAAGGGGTCGTTTGACCAATTTATCAGGAATTTACGGATTGATAACCTTTTGGGGATCAATCTGTTATGGTTTCCTGACATTTTCTCACTCTATTCTAGTTCCCCGAAGTGAAATTTAGGGGTAGGGGGTCGAGATTTTTTGGCTTGTGGTCTGGTTATCCCTTTAAAATCGGTAAGGTAAACCAAAATTTTGCTCCTTGATCGGGTTCTGTAACTACCCCAATCTCTCCGCCATGAGCTTCAATAATTTTTCGGCAAAGATACAACCCTAAACCTAATCCTAAGGTCTTGTTGGCTCCTTCTCCTCTTTGATACCTTTCAAATAAGGTTGCTGCTTGTTTAGGGTCGATCCCCACCCCATTATCTTCTAAACTACAGCGAATTTTCTGAGGCGTTAACTCTTTTTTCTCTTGTCTTATTATATCGGCTTTTAGGGTTAATTGAACACCAGGATCATTATGTTTTAAGGCATTGGCCATCAGATTTTCTAGTACCCGCCAGAGGCGATCGCTATCCCCTGTAACCATTGGCAAATCTTCAGGAATATCTAAGACTAAAGTGGCTTTTTTTTCTTTTAACATGGGTTGCCATTCTGTGGCTAATTGTTGACCTAATTTACCTAGATTCAAGGGGTTTAGATTTAGGTTAATACTCCCCATTTCAAATTGTTGGCTTTCTACCAAAGAATTAATTAAATTTAGCTGGCGATCGCAACTTTTTGACATTTGTTCTAACACTTTGCTGGGAATTTCAATACTTTCTTGTTTCTGTTTCAAAAAATTTTTCAAAATCATAGAAAATCCTAAGACTGGATTCCGTAAGTCATGGGAAACAGCATGAAGATAAATTCTCAAAGTCTGTTCTGTTTTTTCTCTCTCTTTAATTTCTTGTTGGAGTTGTTTTTTTTGCCGTTGTATGGTTAACTGATTTTCAATTCTGGCAATAACTTCTTCAGCTTGAAAGGGTTTATTAATATAGTCAACTCCTCCTACATCAAAAGCTTTAACTTTATCTAAAACATCATCTAAAGCACTAATAAAAATAACAGGAATTTCTTTTGTTTTCTCATCTTCTTTTAGCTTTTGACACACTTCATAACCATTCATGGATGGCATATTAATGTCCAATAAAATTAAATCAGGAGGAACTTGATAAATGGTATTTAAAGCGGTTTTTCCATTCAGGGCTTTACGAACTTTGTAACCTTGTTCCGATAACATGACTGAGAGTAAGCGCAGGTTATCAGGAGTATCATCGACAACTAAGATATTACTGGAATCAGAGGTCATAGGGGAGTAGGCAGAGTAGGGGGAGACTGGGAGAGGGGGAGACTGGGAAACTGGGAGACTGGGAGACTGGGAGACTGGGAAACTGGGAAACTGGGAGACTGGGAGCAGAGGGAGCAGAGGGAGCAGAGGGAGCCGGGGGAGCAGGGGGAGCCGGGGGAGCAGGGGGAGCCGGGGGAGAAAAAGATTAATTTTGTTTCTCGTCTTCCCACACTTCCCACCCTTCCCACACTTCCCACCCTTCCCACACTCCCCACACTCCTCAAAGTAGACTCTCAGTTACATTATCTTGATGTCGACAGAAGACCCTCGCCACATTTTTCAAAAGAATACTCATCAAAATTGGCGAGGGATGAATGGCGACCAGCAAATAAATTGACCGAAGGGAATCCATGAAAAAAATAGTGGCAATTCTTGAGATTGTCCACTATACTAAGAAAAAAACAACTAGATTCTTAATTCAAAGAATCCAATTAACAATGATCTTAGCTTACAATTGCAAATTGGGGGCTAACTCGTCTCAAGAGATAATAATGACTAGCTGGCTCTCGATGCTCAGAAGTCATTACAATTTCTGCTTGAGAGACAGGATTGAGGCTTATGAGCAAGTTAAATTTCCCAAACTAGGTAACTACTCAGTCCTCAAGACAAAAGCTCCCTGTTGTCCGTTAACTTGTTCAATTTCTCCGCAATCACAATTAGGAGAACCTTTCAAAAAATCAGGTAAAAAACGTAATGCCTATGAAATGCAATCCTCTGAATTACCCTTTTTAAAACAAGCTAGACCTTGGTACAAAAAGATCCATTCTACTGTTCTGCAACAAAATTTAAGGCGACTTAAAACGGCTTTTGAAAACTTCTTTGATGGTAGAGGATATCCAAAATTTAAGACTCGTCAAAGATTCAAAAGTTTTAGCTATCCTCCTAATCAAGTTAAATTAAAGTCAAACAAAATCTATCTTCCTTCTATCGGTTGGATGAGGTTTTTTAAGTCTCGAAATATTCCTGATGGATTTCAGTTAAAGACTGTAACAGTTCGTGAAAAAGCTGATGGTTGGTATGTTTCTATCAGAATAGAAAATAAAAATATCCCTCAATTAAAGCCGAAAGATTTAGAGCAGGTCAAAACTGCCATTGGTTGTGATTTAGGGATTAAAAAGCTGTTAGCTTTGAGCAATGGAGAATTGATAAACAATCCACAATTCGAGAAACGCTTATCTAAAAGAAAAACCATTAGACAACGTAGAGCATCTCGTAAAAAAAGAGGTTCATCTAACCAGAAAAAAGCCTACGCTAGATTAGCTCGTCTTGACCAAAAAATAGTTAATCAAAGAGAGGATTATCAATGGAAAACAGCGCACCACCTTGTTCGTCTAGCTGATGTGATAGTGCTAGAGGATCTAAATATCCAAGGCATGATTAGAAAATGTCGTGCTAAACAGGACGAGAATGGCAAGTTTCTTAAGAATGGTCAATCAGCAAAAAGAGCATTAAATCGGTTAATTAGAGATTGTTCTTGGGGAAATCTTACGGAAAAAATCGAGTCTGTAGCTGCGAAGTTTGGCTCAATTTGTTTAAAGGTTAACCCTAAATTTACGTCTCAAAAATGCTCCCATTGTGGACATATTCAAAAAGAAAACCGCAACAAAGAACGTTTTTTGTGTCTTAATTGTGGATTTTTTTCTGATGCCGACGTTCAAGCTTCTGTTAATATCGGTATCAAAGGACTAAAAACTCTTGGAATTAGTCAATCCAACCTACTGAGAGTCCCTCAGAAAGTTACGCCCAAACCTGAAGCAACAGGTTCTAGAAATAGGGAAAAATCAGTCTCGCTGGAGGTTGAGCCTGGGAACCCTCAACAGTTAAGCCTGTTTGAGTGGAGGAATGGAGAAGCAATTCTTCATTCAGAATCCCCCGTTACAGCGACGTAGGAGCTTAACGGGGGAGTATGTCAACTTTGAGTTAATTCGATGACAGAATCAAAGAGGAAATTTTCAGACCATTCTTGAAGGACCATAGCCAAGGGTTGACTATCAGGGGGAATTTGTGCCACTAATTCCAGTATGCCATCGTCACTACATTCTAAAGCTGCTTGGTGAAGGTCTTCTATCCATTGAGAGGGCATTGTGTTGAGAAGGGACTGTAAGTCAGAGGTGGTTTTTGCCGTTGGTTGTGGGCTGTGTGCCAAGAAACCATTTTGCTGATCTAAGTCTTGATAAATATATTCAACCCCCAGATGCTCCGCTATTTTTTCCCATAGGACATCTTCTCGGAAGGGTTTACGCATAAAATCATCACAGCCGGCGGATAAGACTAAATTCCGTTCTTCTTCAAACGCACTTGCCGTTAAGGCAATAATGACAGTTTCTTGTCCTTTGGGGCTTGCTTTAATGCGTTTGGTGGCTTTATAACCGTCAAGAATAGGCATTCTCATATCCATCCAAATTAAATGAGGTTGCCAATGTTCCCAAATGTCTAATGCTTCTTGACCATTACTGGCTTGACGAACATTAAACCCCATAGATGATAATAATTTCACCAATAAGATCCGACTTTCGAGGCGATCATCGACGGCCAAAATGCGGTAGTTGGGCTGATGAGGCACTAAACCAACCACTCGGCGAGGGGGTTTATCGACTTTAATGGTATGAGCATGAACAAGTTTTGCTTGAATGGTAAAACTAAACAAACTACCTTGGCCCAATATACTACTAACGCTGATTTCTCCTCCCATTAATTGTATAAATTTACGACTGATGGGTAACCCTAACCCAGTGCCTTCATTGGAGTTACGACCGGTTTCCGTTTGTCCAAAGGCTTCAAAGAGTTGATTAACTTCTTCAGCGGCGATACCAGGCCCTGTGTCTTCGACTTCAAAGGTTAAGGTCATAGCTTCATTATGCTGATTTATTTCACTGGTTTTAATACGTAAAATCACTCCACCTTCTTGAGTAAATTTAATAGCATTTCCTAAAAGATTAATCAGAACTTGTCGCAGTTTTCCTTCATCAGTTTCTATGTATTGGGGCAGGTTTATGGTTTTTTCAAAGAGGAGTTGTAGTTTTTTTTCTTCTGCTTTTAAATGCAGCATTGATTCTAGGTTATCAAGCAGACGATGCAGATCGAACTGAGTTTTGTTTAAGGTGGTTCTTCCTGCTTCGATTTTGGTCATTTCTAAAATGTCATTGATTAACTCTAATAAATGTTCTCCACTGCGACCAATAATATCTAGATTTTGTTTATGTTCTTCTTTTAATGTTTGATCTCGTTGCATTACTTGAGTAAACCCTAAAATAGCGTTTAAAGGAGTACGTAACTCGTGGCTCATACTGGCAAGAAATTCACTTTTCGCGCGGTTAGCTGTATCCGCTTGTTCTTTGGCTTGTTTGAGGGCTTCTTCGGCTTGTTTTCGTTCGGTAATATCTCTAATAATTGCCGTAAAAAGCGTCTTTCCTCGTAACTTTATTTTAGAAATAGATACTTCTGCTAAAAACTCTGTACCATCTTTTCGCTGTCCAAAAACAGGACGACGACCTCCCATTTGTCTCGCCGTTTCTGAAGTATTTTGAAAGTGAGTTATATGTTGATAATGATCATCGGTAAAGCGAAAGGGAATTAACATGTTAAAAGGTTGTTCTAATACTTCCTCGGAGGTATAACCAAATATTTCTTCAGCCGCATGGTTAAAAAGGGTTATTTTTTGCTTTTCATCTATAGAAATAATGGCTTCGTTGGCATTATCTAAAATACCGGCAAACCTCGCTTGAGACTCTTTTTGTGCTTCTTCAGCGATGGATCTTGCTTCGGCAATCGCCATTAATTCTCCTACTAATTTTAAGAGGTTAATATCTTCTTTTTTCCAGGTTTTATAGATATTACTATCGAGACCTAAGTAGCCTACAGTTTGACCCCCTGTCATCATAGGAACGACTAATAAATTAGGGCTTAAACTGTTTTGGTAGGCTTCTTTTTCTGCGGTTGCTTCCGGAGGAAAATCGGCTACAGTGTTAATACAAATTAATCGACCTTCTATGAGTTGTTGAGAAAACCAAGGAAATACTTCTAGGGAAATACTTTGAGAATCATGAATCGTTGAAGGGGTATATTCATTACACCATTCGTGAACCATACTCCACGCTTTTTCTTGGGCAAAATAACGGATAATATAACTGCGATCGCATTTGGTAAATTTTCCTAAAGCTTCTAAAATCAAATGCACTGCTATATTTAAGTCAAGATCGATTAATTGTCTGGCAATATTACTGAGTAAAGCGTCTCTTTCTGCTTGTTTTTTGATAGCTTCTTCTTTTTGTTTACGGGCCGTAATATCTCGACTCACACCAATGGTTCCCATTAACTTCCCTTCAGGACAACAAAAAGGGGTTTTTAAGGTATCGACTAAGCGACGATTCCCATTAGGATAGGTAATCCATTCTTCATTGCGACGGGACTGTTTTTGCAGCATCATAAAGCGATCTTGTTCTCGAAACCCTAATGCTTCTTCTGGGGGAAAAAGTTCAAAATCGCTTTTACCAATAATCTCTTTTCTATCTCTTCCTGCAAAGGTTTCAAAGGCATGATTACACATTTTATAGACTCCTTTGGAGTCTTTACAAAAAACAAGATCAGGAATACAATCTATTAATGATGTTAATAAAATTTGTTCATTTTTGCGCTCACTAATATCGGTATGAGATCCAGCCATTCTTACGGGGTTTCCTGTTTCGTCCCATAACGCTTGTCCCCGAGAAAGAATCCATTTATAGTTACCATCTTGACACTTTAAACGAAATTCTGCACTGTAATGGTTTGTCTTTTTAGCAAAGTGATCCCCTAAAATTTTCATCACCCTTTCTGTGTCTTGGGGATGAAGTAATTGCTTCCAAGTATCAATATGATTGGGTAATTCTTGATCATCATACCCTAACATTTCTTTCCAACGGGGAGAAAAAAACATTTCATCGGTTTTTAAGTTCCAGTCCCAAATTCCTTCGTTTGTTCCCTGTAAAACTAATTGCCATCTTTCCTCATTTTCTCGTAAGGTTTCTTGCATAGTTATGGCAACTTTCTGATCAGCTTTTAAGCGAGTAATTTCTGCTTGTAGTTCCTGAATAAGTTGATCTTTTTCTTTCTCTAAGGGAAGATGATTCATTGTTTTTCTTTAAAATCAAAACTTATACCTGGTTAAAACGTTTCTATTATTGATTTTTGGGGTATATTTTTTTCTATGATACTAAATCAAGATGTTAACTCATACAAGGCAACTCATCGGGGAAGATTGAGAATTTACTGACTATCCCCAACTTCCCAAAAGTTTACCTCTATTTTAAATTATTGAATGGTTACTAATTCAATATCAAAGGTTAAATCTTTTCCTGCTAAGGGGTGATTTGCGTCTAAAGTGACTTTATCATCAGTAACATGGGTGACCATAACAGGAACCGCTTGACCGCTAGAATGACGCATCTGCAACTGTTGTCCCACTTCTACGGACAAATCTGATGGCATTTGTTTTTCGTCCACCACAATCACTAATTCGTCTTGATAAGGTCCATAAGCCTGTTCTGAAGGAATGGTAACACTTTTGCTGTCTCCTGGACTCATTCCCACTACAGCTTCTTCAAACCCCGCAATAACTTGACCTTCTCCCAGGGAAAATTGTAAGGGATCACGATTGACAGAAGAATCAAAAACTGTCCCGTCTCCTAATTTACCTGTATAGTTGACTTTGACTGTATCTCCAAGTTTAGCTTGTACCATATTACTTTACCTGCTAAATTTATGTATTTAATGAAGGGACTTTTTTACGGTAGTTTTTTTTTAGCAGTTTTGTCAACTTTTTGTGCTATTCTTAAAATTTTATTAATGATTAAATTTTCATAAATTCCACTGCCTATGAAACCAACTATTGAAACATTAAATTTATTTAAGCTTGCGTCTGGTGACGAATTTTTTTTACAATTGTATAAGTTTTGCGGTAAACAGAAGAGTAAAAAGGTTTATATCCAATCCAATTTACACGGTTCAGAAATTGTTGGTAATGCGGTTATTTCTCAATTAATTAATTTTTTATCAACCCTCAAAAAAAGTCAAATAGAGGGAGAAATTTGGTTACTTCCTGTATGTAATCCTTTAGGAACGAATCAACGAAATCACTTTTTTTCATCGGGACGATATAATAGTTACGATGGAAAAGATTGGAATCGAATTTTTTGGGATTACGAAAAGTTTTGTCAAAATTTAGATCACTTTGTTGAAAATAATATTAAGTTCGATTCATTAACCATTCAAGAAAATTTTTTACAGCAACAAAAAACGGCATTTAGTCAACAACTAGAGAAAATCAATAATCCCAGTAGCGCACCTTTATTTGAGCAGTACCGTTATCAATTACAATCTTTATCTATGGATGCTAATTATGTTATTGATATTCATAGTTCGAGCAACCAATGTATTGATTATCTTTTTTGTTTCCCTGGACAACAACAAGAAAGTGCAAAATATTTTCATATAAACTATGGTATTTTAATGGATACGTACGATGGAGACGCATTTGATGAAGCGTTCATGAAACCTTGGTTGGCATTAGAAAAAAAGTTTGAACAAGCAGGAAGACAAATTAATCTTGATCGAGAATCTTGGACATTAGAGTTAGGTTCAGGAATGAAAATGAATCCTCAATCAGTGACTATTGGGGTTAAGGGAATTATCAACTATTTAGTCAAAAAGGGAATTTTAAAATTAGAAAATCATTCTTTGATGAGTCAAGATATTACTTTAGTATCCCGTCAAAATATTAGAAATTATTATGCACCTACTGGTGGTATGGTTCAAAATCGCTTATCCTTAAAAACTGAAGTAAAAGCAGGGGATAAACTATATGAAATCCTTAGCTTTAATAAACAAGGAAACTTGCCAAAAGTGATCGATATTTGTGCAGAGAAGGATGGCTTTGTTTTTGATATTTCTACTAATTATTCAGTTAATCAAGGAGACTATGTTTTAGCTATTTGTAATCTAAGTTAGGTGTTAGGTCACTTATCGCAATTTTCTTTGTTTTGATTAAAAAAACTAGACAATTGCGAACGTTATGACCTGAGGTCTGTCGCGAATAGACCAGGAAATTATCTCGCTTAAATGATCAGGCTGCTTATTGTCAGTCTGGTTTAGGGGCAAGAGGGCAGATGTATCGATTGTTTGATCAGTCAATGTACGTTTACTTAGGATACAGTGCCTTACGGGCAAAAGAAAGAATGGTGTGATTCTTTCTTTTATAAAGCTTCAATAATTCCTGTATTGATAACGTTTAAAGGAACATTGTGAAAAGTAGGGGGCAGCTTTTTACAGACTTCCGAATTACTTACATAAACGTTAATGACTCCATCTCCAATACCAAACCCTTCAAGACCAGCAATATTACGAAATTCCTGTTTGACTGCTTTTTTTACTGTTAGCAAATCTTGTTTAACTTCCGATGAGTTTTGATGAGAATCCATAGTAATTACCTCTGATTATACTTTCCTAGATCAAATTATATCAACATTGAATCGAGATAACACTTGATCAATTGGACAAGCGAAGGTTTGATTACCACCACCCGCAAATAATAAAGCCACTGGACGACGGGTTATTGCATCTACAATTAGGGAACCAGAATCTCCTCCTTGACTGAAAAGACCATTTACCCCTTGAATTGCTAATTGATCTTCAAAATTAGCTATTTTCCGTCCAAAACGAACTCGAACATCCGCAGCTAAATCCATAATTACCCCAACTGTATGTCCTGTTGTTCTTCCATGCTTGCGAACAGATTGATACATAGCGGCTGGCATCGTAGGTTGCTCAACAGTACCAATCGTTAAAATACTCGACTTAACATCAGTATTATTAATCACTTTTGCAATTGCAGCATCGATAAAGTTGGGTTGATCATCTAAATTAATGGTTTCAAAATCTGTTAGTTTAGCAATGGGTGAAGTGCCACCATCCAAAGAACCTGGTTCCAAAATATTATCACCAATTTTGCCTTCATTAGAATCTGCTAAAATATGATTATTTGATAGGATAAATATCTCACCATCATCACCTGTGGATTTCTTTACCAAGCATCCTAATGTTCCTGCCGTAATGTTAAAATGCCCCACAGAAGTACCACATTCTACTGGTCGCACTAAAGCACTGAGATCATTAACAGGAATAATATCAGTTAATTTACCATTAATTTCTGGCGGAATTTGTTCATGGTTTGATAGCTGACTTTTCGGGAGTTTGGAGCGAACATAAACTCGAAGAGCAAGATCATCTAAAATCGCATTTTCTGAAACTTTTAAGCCATAACCAACCCCTACAATATTACTATCTAGAGGAATTCCACTTATTTGAGAAACCCCTGCGACTTGAGGAGTAGCCCCAAAAGTTCTTACTAAAAATTCTCCTTTAATTTTTTTAGCATCTTGTCGTAATTCAGGTGTAGCAAATAATCCGTTGGTCATTTTCAGCCTCTTAGTTACTTTGTTTGCAAGAAAGCTTAAGGATAAATTAGATTTTTATTTATCCTTAAGCCCTAAATTTTGGAATGTTTTAACAAGCATCTCGACAAACTTCTCTGGCCGCTGCTGCTGCGGCTATACAAGCGGCTATGGCAACCCCTCCACTCAGTCCACTGCAAGCTGCAGTTGCGGCTGCGGCCGCTGTATCACAGCCCACTTTACATAGCTGTTCCCCAATATTATCAAAGATTCCCTGGGGATCAGCGATCACTGTTTGTGTATCAACAACTCCATCAGATGTACTTTCAAGAGATCCATTCTCGTCTAATAGATCAGTGCTTTTTAAAATGTCTGAAATCTTTTTTTGTTCTTCATTAGAAAGCGCACTAAATAAATTAGCATCAATTGAAATTTTCAAGCTTGGCATAAGGCAAGTACCTCTTACTTAATTCAGTAATACATTACCTTTACTAAAACATAATTTATTATCTATAATTTATTGTTGTAATATATATATATATATATATTACATAATGTTTTGTATCTTTATTTTATAAACCTATAAAGAAATGTAACTTAATCCCAATTTCAAGTTACACTTATTTAAAATTTGGTAATAAAATAAAGTCCAAAACTAAACTAAACTGTTTCTTATTTGCAACATTTTGTAAACTTCGCTAAAATAGAAGGCTACTTGTACATTGTAAAGCTCCTGTGACTATGAGTTGGATGCGTCGCGCCGATCGCTTAAAAGCCTTACCTCCCTACGTTTTTGCTAGATTAGATGAACTTAAAACGAAGGCCAGACAACAGGGGTTAGATTTAATAGACTTAGGAATGGGAAATCCTGACGGAATGGCACCGCAACCGGTCATAGAAGGGGCGATCGCAGCGTTACAGAAGCCTCAAACTCACGGATATCCCCCCTTTGAAGGAACGGCTAGTTTCCGTGAAGCCATTACCGCTTGGTATCATCGTTGTTATCGGGTGGATCTCGACCCCAGTAGCGAAGCGTTGCCCTTAATTGGTTCAAAAGAAGGATTAGGCCATTTAGCCTTAGCTTACATCAATCCGGGAGATGTCGTCTTAGTTCCCAGTCCCTCTTATCCAGCGCATTTTCGCGGTCCTTTAATCGCTGGGGCTAACCTTTATCCCCTTATTTTATCAGCAGAAAAAGACTGGTTAATTGATCTTTCTTCTATCCCTGAAAATGTTGCTCAAGCAGCGAAAATTTTATACTTTAACTATCCCAATAATCCGACCACAGCTACCGCACCCAAAGCCTTTTTTGAAGAAATTATTAAGTGGGCAACCCATTACGAAATCATGTTAGTTCATGATCTCTGTTATGCAGAATTAGCCTTTGATGGTTATCAACCCACTAGCTTACTAGAAATTCCTGGGGGAAAAGAGATTGGTGTGGAATTTCATACCCTTTCCAAGACTTATAATATGGCCGGCTGGCGTGTGGGTTTTGTGGTAGGAAATGCCGAAATTATTCAAGGGTTAAGAACCTTAAAAACTAACCTTGATTATGGTATTTTTGCTGCGGTTCAAGCTGCTGCTGAAACCGCTTTAAATCTACCAGATAGTTATATTAAACAAGTTCAAGACCGTTATCAAACCAGACGCGATTTTCTCATCAAGGGGTTAGGGGAACTTGGGTGGACTATTAAACCGTCGCAAGCAACGATGTATCTTTGGGTTCCTTGTCCAACTCATACCAATTCAACGGATTTTGCGCTGGATGTGTTGGAAAAAACAGGGATTGTTTTCACCCCGGGGAATGCGTTTGGTGAAGGAGGAGAAGGATATGTCAGGATTAGTTTAATTGCTGATTGCGATCGCTTAGGAGAGGCATTAAATCGGTTAAACAAAGCTGAATTTTATTATAATTAATCTTTCTATATAGTAACCACAAAAAGCTGCCTGCGATCGCCTTTCTCCTAAATAGGAGTGGAAACAATCACAGGCAAGAAAACTCAGGTTCAAGTTATGTTTAGAATAAGCCTAACGTTAAAGACTCATCAATGGGGAAAGTCGCACCCGCCCCTAACCAGATGGTCACAACGGTTCCAAAGAGGAACACAGCAGTCGCAATGGGGCGACGGAAAGGGTTTTGAAACTTGTTAACACTTTCAATGAAAGGAACCAACAATAAACCTAAAGGAATGGCACCTTGACAAGCAATTCCCAGTAATTTGTTGGGAAGAACCCGTAAAATTTGGAAAACGGGATATAAATACCATTCGGGTAAGATTTCTAGGGGAGTAGCAAAGGGATCAGCCGGTTCCCCAATTAAGGCAGGATCGAGTACCGCTAAACCGACTAATAAACCGATGGTTCCCAAGATAACCACAGGGAACACATAGAGCAAGTCGTTAGGCCAAGCGGGTTCACCGTAGTAGTTGTGACCCATTCCTTGGGCTAACTTAGCACGCAACTTAGGATCGCTTAGGTCTGGCTTTTTTTCAATGGCCATTTTATAGATTTCTCCTTATCGAAATAGAGGATCAGCAGGATTTTTATCCGAATACGGATGATCAGTGTTTAATTATGCAATATTGACCCATAATTAACTGTTCACTGATCACCGTTTGTTACTTCAGATACGCTTTACAAAGGACCAGAAATCCCTTGCTTACGAATCATTAAGAAGTGGGCTAACATGAAGACGGCAATTAACCAGGGGAAGACAAAGGTATGGAGACTGTAGAAACGGGTTAAGGTGGCTTGTCCCACACTTTGACCGCCTCTGAGTAGTTCTACCATTTGATCTCCCACCACGGGAATCGCAGCAGGAACACCAGAGACGATTTTAACCGCCCAGTAACCTACTTGGTCCCAAGGTAAGGAGTATCCCGTTACACCGAAAGAAACGGTAATTACCGCTAAGATAACCCCTGTCATCCAGGTTAACTCACGGGGCTTTTTGAAGCCACCGGTAAGATACACACGGAAGACATGGAGAATCATCATTAATACCATCATACTAGCTGACCAACGATGGATAGAACGAATCAACCAGCCGAAGTTCACTTCGTTCATGATGTACTGAACAGAAGAGAAGGCTTCGGTTACTGTTGGTTTATAGTAAAAGGTCATGGCAAACCCAGTGGCAAATTGAACGATAAAGCACACTAGGGTAATACCACCCAGACAGTAGAAGATATTAACGTGAGGGGGGACGTATTTGCTGGTAATATCGTCGGAAATGGCTTGAATTTCTAGACGATCATTGAACCACTTATAAACTGGGGAATCTGTGACTTGTTTAGAGAACATTGAAGCTATAATCCGCTATCGAATCAACGATGGATAATTAAATGGTATGGATAGTTTACTATGCCGTTGCTTATTTTAACGCTCTCAATTAGAGTTGAGATGAAAATAAGCAGAGTACCTCAGTGACATCCTCCCACGCACGCTGCTAGGCTTTGTGCGGGGTTTCCCTAACTCACGATAGGGCATTCCTGGTTATTCTCGCTGATGCGAGGTTTCGCCACTTATCTAGAACACATTGGTACTAACGATGAGTACATCTCCCACTGTTAGTTCCCTGACAGAACGACTAATCAGGCGTTTTCGTTTCCCAGAGTCCCTGGGTACTTTAATCTATTTTATTCAATTTTTTTCGTATTTCCCAAGCTATGGAGGTCCCGTCTTGTGACTGTCTTTGACTCTCATTTTGGATGGATACACTCCAAGTCTGGCTACAATTCAGGTATATACTTTATGGCCGGATCTATTGTATCTTGAAGAACCCCAACTTGCCAAGGGCTGAAGTTGGGGATTCTAACAGGGAATCGCTTCCCCATTCACCCACTCAATCCCCCTATTAGGGGGGTTGAGGGTTACTAGGCTCAGTCTCCAACGAAACTGATTTTTCCCGACATTTTGTCGAACCTGTTGATTCAGGTTTAGCCGTAATTTCCTCCGTGACCCGAAGTAGCTTGGATTGACTAATTCCAAGAATTTCTAGTCCCATGAATCTAATATTAGTTGAAGCCTGAACGTCGGCATCAGCTAAAAAACCGCAATTCAGACACAAAAAACGTTCTTTGTTTAGGCTTTTTTCTGGTTGGAGGAACCTCTCTTTTTACGAGATGCTCTACGTTGTCTGATGGTTTTTCTTTCAGATAGTCGTTTCTCAAACTGAGGATTTTCTATTTTTACCTGATTTTTTGAACGGGTTTCCCAATTGCGATTTATGAGAAATTGAACAGCTTAAGGGACAACAAGGAGCTTTTGTTTTTAAGTCAGAATAGTTACCTAGTTTGGGAGATTTAACCTGTTCATAAGCCTCAATCCTATCTCTCAAGCAGAAATTGTAATGACTTCTTAGCATGGATAGCCAGTTGGTAATTATTATTTTTTGAGACGAGCTTACCCTTAATTTGTATTTGTAGGCTAAGATCATTTTAATTGAATTCTTGAATCAAGAATTTGGTTGTTTTTTTTCTAATTATAGTGGCTAATTTTGAAGATTGCCACTATATTTTCTATATAGATTCCCTTCGGTCAATTTATTGGCTGGTCGCCATTCATCCCTAAGTTGTAGAACTGTAGGGTATTCTGGCGGCATTGGGATAAAACTTCTGCCCTGGCTTTCTGCCGTGGCTCCCCATCTAGATAGGGACAAGCTTTCGTTCCTCAAGCAAGAGCAGGTCTTGCTCAATCGGGGATTTCTTGCCAGGAGGGTTAAAGGAGGCAGGAGATGATTAAGATTAGGTTTCAAGAAGCAGATTCAATAATGACTATGCAACAGCTACTCCAAGGGGTTAATGTATTTCTCATCGGTATGATGGGAAGCGGTAAAACAACGGTAGGACAAAAATTAGCACAGCGTTTAAATTATCGTTTTTTTGATAGTGATGTGCTAATTGAACGGGTAACACAACAAAGTATTAATGATATTTTTGCTACCCAAGGGGAAGAGACGTTTCGACAGTTTGAAACTCAGGTTCTTTCGGAATTAGCTGCTTGTACTAAGAGTGTTATTGCCACCGGAGGCGGTATGGTTTTAAAGCCCATCAATTGGAGCTATTTACATCATGGTTTAATTGTTTGGTTAGATGCCCCCGTCACCATTTTAACGCAACGTTTAGCTAAGGATAGAACTCGTCCCTTGTTGCAAGCAACAGAGTTAAGTTTAAAGTTGCATTCTTTATTAGAAAAACGTCGTTCTTTGTATGCTCAAAGCGATCTACAAATCATCATTGATGAACATCAAACCCCTGATGATATTGTTGAACAAATTTTAGAATTAGTGCCGACAGTGGTTAAAACGAAGTTAGAAATTTCCCAAGAACGTAACTAATTTTAATGATCGGTTTCCGTAAATTTAGCGATGTCTATCATTCCTATCAAGGATTACGATCGCAATGAATGCTTAATCCAATGATAGGCAAATTTTTATGCAACCATTTTTAACAACGGGAATGATCATTATTTCGTCTTTACTTGGGGCGACGATGATTATTAGTAATGTCAATGCTTCTCCTAGCTGCTATGGGGTTGATCAAGCAGGAAACACCCTTGATTTGTCTGGGTTATGTTCCCCAACTTCTGCTCCGACTGTTGTTCCTTCTGCTCCGATTAATTCTGCTCCCAACCTTGAAGAAAATACAGAATTGGAAGAGCCTAAAGATCCCGAAGTTTCTACCAGGGAAGAAGCGGAAAAAGACTTACAAGCTTGTTTTAGTAGTGCCACTTGCACCCAAATGATAGGGGGAGAAAGTGAACCGCAAAAAACGCCCCATCAAGTACGGATCGATCAGGTTTTGAATGGAGGAAGACTTAAACCAAATTAAACCCTTAAAATTCTACTTCATCGGCAAAACTTTGGCGACGCTTAAAGTGAAAAGCACCCGCAACTGATCCCCAAACTAATTCGTTTGTAACTGGATCATAACCCCGATCTAAACTGATTAATTGATGCTCATCTATTTCAAAACTATTGTCTAAATAGGTTTCTTTTCCATTGCGAATAACACGACAATTTTTTCCTGGTTTAACGACTCCCTTAAAACTGTGTCCTGTCCAATCAATTAACATATCACATCCCTGCATTAACTCAATATCGTCAGGGGTGATTTTTTTTAATTTCTCCACATCACGGGCTGCGCCTAAAAAAGCTTCTTGTTCTTTAAGTTTATAATTTTCTAATTCAATTCTTTCATGGACAATATTGAATTTTAATACCCGGACTCGATAGGGTTGATTTAATGCGTAATCATAAGCTTGTTCTAAAAATAAACTTGGTTCGGGAAAATTAGTTAGGGGTAAAGGACGAATACAAACCCGAATATGGGCATAAAAAGGAGGATTTTCAAAAGCTTGCTCTTGATTACTAAAATCAGAACACATCCAACTCGCTAGGGTTTTTATATCTGTGGCATGAGACATAATACTTATTACATTTAAACTAATTAACAGTTAATACAACTTCTATTGTATCTTGAATGTTTGAGATTACCAATAGCCTTGAGTTGTTTATCGTTTTTCCCGAAAACAGTTAGAACTATAAGAAATTGGTTAGGAGAGATTGTTGGTTATTTTGAAAGAAGAACAACCAACCCAGTCGTGGAAGGAATTAATAACCGATTGAAAGTTTTAAAACGTTGCGGTTTTGGTTTTAGGAATGTAAATAACTTCAAAAATAGGGCTTTATTGTTTTGGCATATAACTGATAGTTTAGCATAGTATGTACTGTAGAACTAGATTTGTAGGGCTTAATTCTGTTGCAAAATTTTTGCCCAATGTTACCTTAAATTAGCACAGTTTAAAAAACTTTTGAATTTGTCGAGGACGATGATGAGCATCTATGGTAATCACCAGATTAACAAGCTCACAATTTTGAGCTAAAGGTGTTATAAATAGTTGAGGATGTAAAGCTTTCCAAAAATAGTTAACAAAGTCTTCTATTTCGTGATCTTTCATGCCTGTTTTTCCCGAGGATATCATTTTTTGTTCCGCTTCTTTACGCCATTGTTTACTCAAATGATAATCTTCAGGATAGAGAATAATGAGGCGATCCAATTTTTTCCACAAGGGTAAATAAGTTTTTAAATTTTCGTTGATATCTTGAGCAAACTTTCTATCTTCTTCTGTTTGAATCGGTAATGGTGCATCATTAAATTGAGTTTCATTAATAGGTTGAACCCCTAAAAACCAACCTTCAAATAAGACAATATCAGGTTTATTAATAATCTCTGGTTCTATTCTATCCCCTTGACCATTCCATAGAGATTTATCAAAGCGAGGAATAGCAATAGGAAGGAAATAATTGGGATCTTTTAATTGATTGAAAATGTTAATCGCTAATTCTATATCATGAGTTCCTGGGGGACCTCGCCAAATCAAACGGGGGTCAATTTCTTTTAATTTTTGACGTTCACTGTAGGTTTTGTAGAAGTCATCAATAGAAAGCGTAATGGTTGTATATTTTAACTGTTTTAAAATGATACAGAGAATCTTACAAAGGGTTGTTTTTCCTGTGCCTTGTCCCCCTAAAATTCCTTGGATTAACGGATTTCTTTGTTTATTTTTTTCTTTGCTTAATTGAATAGCTAAAGGTAACCATAGTTTCCACAAAAGAGACATTATATCAAGGGAATTAAAGCCCACTTTTTGACAATATTCATAAACTAAATTATAACTTGTTTTCCATAAATTAAGACGATTTTGAATTTTTTTTATGCCATTTTCTGAGGTTATATCAAAAATATTACAGAAAGATTCATCTTCTAAATCTTCTCGTAGTAAAGTTTCTATCTCAGAAGAGGATAAAAAAGAGGATTGATTGAATTTTTCTAGTAGTTTAATAGATGTCATCCTTTTGAGGGTTAATTAAGATCCTAATTTAAGTGCCTCAATATATAAACTATAAGTTACCCCAATTTTAAAAAGATTGAGAATATCGAGACTAAGCGATCGCCTTTCTTTTTTATTTCTACTATAGGCAATTCGACTAATTCCTTCCGTAAAAATTAGCAAAAATATTCCTACAGTAATGTCCCAATAGGCTTCTTGTCCTGCAGTTATAGAAACTGATTGACCGACAAAAAACCCTAGAAGAAGACTAATTAAACTTAAAGAAATACGTCGCCAAGGATTACTAAACGTTTGATTAAATTTGGTTTGAGTAACTTCGACTAACGTATTTAACCTAGTTCTTTGCATAGGGTAGATTTCCTCATTTTCTTATTTTATTATCGATCTAAACGATCCAACAAATATAAACCGACAACAATACCAGCAAAGTGACATAAAATAGTGTGAGTATTAGCTAAAAGCAATAAAATTTCGCTAGGGGTAGGTAATTTGCTAGTATCATAAACCGCTGCACCTTGAGGCACATTAGAGAGTTTTCGCCACAAAATACCAACAAATCCTTCTGCACCAATGATTGACAGAAAAATACCCACTAAATTCGATAATAAACCGGCTCGAATCAGTTGTAATGTGGATGATTTTTTAGGCCGTGCTTTTGCTTCTGGGTTTCGCATTAATTGAGCGATTTTTTTATACCGAAAACAAATTAAAATACTAATCAGGAGTGCGATAACCCCAGCAACGGAACAAAATACACTAAAAGAAGTGCCTTCGATTGCTTTTTCTTGGGCTACCAAACCAGCCAAGGACAAGAATAATAGTGCAGCCGCTAATACCCCTAATATCAACTGTCCCCAGAAACCAATATTTCCTGACCATTGTAGAATATTGGCTGCTCGTTTAACATTGGGGGGAAGGGGTCGAGAAATTTCGTATTTTTGACTCATAATCTGATGGGGAAAACTATGATCATTTTAGCTTAATGGATTCCCCTATATCATGACACAGATAAGTTTGTTGTCTTCCGAAATTCCCCACACTTCTCATAACTCCCCACAGTTACTTAACTTTTTCTACATGATGGTAGCATTTTCTTGAGCAATGGCAAAAGCAAGTAAACAATTTTCTAATACTTGAATCAACCATAATGATTCCTCTATGGAATTTGATTCATAATAGTCAAAAAGATGAGCTAATCTTTGTCGTACAGAATATTTTAATTGAGGATTCAAAAAGGTTAATTTTAGGAGTAAAACCGTTAATTGAGTAGCACCTAAATGTTTTTTTATATTTATAAAAGAAAGATGATTTGATAGTTGCTTTGGATTAAGAATTAATTTATTTAGTAATTCATTACAACTTCGCAGCAAGATAAATTCATTAATAGGTTGTTGATCATAATGATTTAAAATTTGAGGAATATCCTTCTGTAAGTATTGCTGTAGGTGTCTTTGGTAGTCTTCTTGTATATCTTCAAGGAGATAATTAATCAACCAAAGTTTGAAGTCTTTGAATGGTAAAGATTTGATTTCTTTGAGACATTGAATTCCTTTTTTCTTCTTAATATAAATCTTAGTTAATTGCGTGAAAGTTTCTTTCGCTGTGTTGAAACCTTGATAATTTAATAAAGTGGGATTAGGAACCATCTCAACAGGTTGTGGCACTTTCGTAGTTAGAGTACGAAGACGTGCTACTTCAATTTTTTGTTTTTGAAGGATGATAGTTTTATTTAGTTTTTGTTGAAAAGAAGTTTGTTGATGTCGTTTGAAACCAGCTAAAAAATTAATATATTCTTCCACACTTTCGTGATTCACTAAACAATCTTTATATAAAAAGGGATAACGTCCTAATACATCACCTAACACGTGGGGTTTAGGAGCATCAGAAACAAAACGAGGAGTGACGATACGAGTTAATCTTTGTAATTTTGAATATTCAGAGGTTTGACAAAAAGCCTGTCCTTCTTGTTGCCATCTTGTTATAAACTTTTCTTGTGTTGTTACAGAAATATCTATAGTTTTGAAGCAATTTAATACTTGAAAAGTAGCGGTTTTTGTCTCCTCTTGAAATACCCAAGCAGCAATACAAGCTTGACAAATACGATTAAAAAATGATAGACAGTTGATTTTAGCCGTTGGTGAATAAACTAGATTTTTAACCATTTCCTGAACTTCAGGAACAGGATAATTAGGAGTTTCTACTAATAATAAACGTACTTTTTCTAATACCTCAGAGCTAGATTCGCTTGCGATAGCTTTAAGAAAATATTGATAGAGACTATCATCCACTTTTACAGTCTCTTTATCTATAGCTCCTAAAGTATCAAACGCTCCCTGAGTCATTACCATACCACTGATTTCAATTCACTTAACTTTACTCAATTATTTAGGCGATCGCTGGTAGACTCAAGAAAAAAAATTACAGATACTATGTGATTTTCTATATTGACATTAATCACACACTATGGTACTTAGGGTGATCGATTGAAGTGAACTAGATAGTATTGTTCTGTCGTCTCATGTAGATTCTTAATGATGTTATCACGGCTTCTTTCTTGGGAATAATAATCATAAATCAAAATTTGAAGTCCAGATTGTCATGGTTATTAATGATCAATATCAATTCAATAATTTTTGTTTATTAAATCGCGATCATAATTATAGTTTGCCTTGTTCTACCCATGAATATAAAGTAGTCCTTGTGTTCCCAACTATCATCAAATATTAAACTTTTTCCTTCCTCCCAATAACGAGTTTCATCACCGACACGTATTCCACAAGTTTTTGGATCAGAGGGTAAAATTTATAGCGGGGGTCAGGGAACCCGATTTCTACGTCTAGAAGTAGAAAGTCTTGACTCAACATTTATCAGAAAACAACTTCTGACTTCTGACTTCGAGCGAAGCGATAAATAAGGGGAGGTTTCAAGGTAATCTATAAGTTATAGCAGTTGAAGTCTGGGTGTTTAAATAAGGCTTTCACATTTTAGGTAAATATACCTTGACGAATCACTCACTTTTGCTATCACTCATCACAACCAAAGAGATTAAAACTTATAATGGCTCATCCTCTATACGTTGCATTTATTTGGCATCAACATCAACCTTTGTATAAATCCCGCGAAGCGATTGATGACCCCAATGGACAGTATCGTATGCCCTGGGCCCGCTTACACGGTGTCAAAGATTATTTAGACCTAATTCTTGTTTTAGAAGAGTTTCCTAAACTACATCAAACGGTTAACCTGGTTCCTTCTTTAATTTTACAGTTAGAAGATTATAGTCGAGGAACTGCGCTCGATCGCTACATGGCGTTAACCTTAACCTCTGCCATCGATCTTACGGACGAAGACAAAGGATTTATTTTTGATCACTTTTTTGATGCTCACCATCGTACGTTAATCGATCCCTACTATCGCTATTCTGAATTGAATATGCAGAAGCACGATAAGGGCCGAGAATGGTGTATGGACAATTGGAGTGTTCATGATTATAGTGATCTTTTGGCTTGGCATAACTTAGCTTGGATTGATCCCATTTTCCGAGAAAAAGATCCTGAAATTGCTGCCTGGTTTGAAAAAGGGAAAGGCTTTTCTCTAGAAGATCGCAAGAAAATTATTGCTAAACACCGGGAGATTATCGGTAAAATTATCCCCCAACACAAAAAAATGCAGGATTCTGGGCAGTTGGAGTTAATGACAACGCCCTACACTCACCCGATTTTACCGTTACTAGCAGATACAGATTCGGGACAGGTAGCCATTCCTGAGATGCAGTTACCCGAAAAACGCTTCCAATATCCTCAAGATATCCCTCTACATTTGCGTAAAGCCAAAGAAATGTATCGCGATCGCTTTGGCTGCGAACCCAAAGGACTTTGGCCCTCAGAACAGTCCGTCAGCCCTGCCATTTTACCCTATGTGGCTCAAGAGAAGTTTAATTGGTTATGTTCCGATGAATCGGTGTTAGGGTGGAGTGTGGAACATTATTTCTATCGGGATGAAACGGGGAACGTTTGTGATCCCCATCGGATGTATCTTCCCTACCGTTTAGAGACAGAATACGGGGATTTAGCCATTGTTTTCCGTGATCACCGATTATCGGATTTAATTGGCTTTAGTTACAGTGGGATGGAACCCCGTCACGCGGCCTCTGATTTTCTGGGCCATTTACAAGCCATTTCTCGGTCTTTGGTGGAACGTCAAGAAAGCGAAGTCACCACTCTCGAAGATCCCTGGTTAGTCACCATCGCCCTAGATGGAGAAAACTGTTGGGAATATTATCATGACGATGGCTTACACTTCCTGAGAGCGTTATATTCCCAGTTAAGCGAAGTGGATGATATTGAATTGGTCACCGTTTCCGAATTTATTGAGAAATTCCCCCCGAAAGTAGACATTAAACCAGACAAGCTACACAGTGGTTCCTGGGTTGATGGTAGCTTTAGCACTTGGATCGGTGATCCGGTGAAAAATAAGGCTTGGGACTTATTAACCGAGGCCCGTGACATGATGGCTAAACATCCAGAAGCGACGGAAAAAAGCAATCCTGAAGCTTGGGAAGCCTTATATGCTGCTGAGGGTTCGGACTGGTGTTGGTGGTTTGGTGAAGGGCATTCTTCGAGTCATGGGGCCCTATTTGATGAATTGTACCGCGAACATTTACGCGGGGTTTATGCCGCGTTAGGAGAACCCATCCCTGAGAACTTATACGAACCCTTAGACGATCACACCAAGAAAGGCGATCGCCAACCGGAAGGTTTTATTCAACCGATGATCGATGGTACCCCCGATGAACAAGACTGGGAAAAAGCCGGTCGTATCGAAATTGGGGGATCAACCGGAACCATGCACAAGGCCAGTACCGTACAGCGTATTTACTACGGTACCGACCATCTCAATTTCTATCTAAGGTTTGATGTAAAAACAGGGGCGCAACCGGGTCGAGATTTACCCAATGAGTTACATTTACTCTGGTACTATGCGGATACGGATGTGTTTACCAGTACGGTTCCCTTAGCGGATGTGCCGGATGAAGCGCCGGTTAACTATACCTTCCACCATCATGTGGGAATTAATTTAGTTTCTCAGTCGGCCTGGTTACAGCAAGCTTGGCATAGTAATGATTGGCATCCCAAAAATCATCGCATTCAAGTAGCGTTTAATCAGTGTTTAGAAATTGCCATTCCTTGGGGTGATTTACACAAAGAACCGGATGCTTGGTTGCAGTTAGTGGCTATTTTTGCTGATCATGGTAAGTTCCGCAGCTTTTTACCGGAAAACCAATTATTAGCTTTGAAAGTGCCTTAAGTTTTAAGGTCACTCATGAAGGATAATTAATAAGAAATAGAAGATAGAATGTTCAATAAATTCTATCTTCTATATTCTTATATAAGAAGTTATGCACCAACTCAAAGAGGAATTTACTGAAATTTTCGATAATAGTAAAAATCTAGGTGAAGGAACTTTAAAATTAGTAAATTGGCTACTTAAAGCTAACTCGTTTTTCCCGAAAACAGTTATAACTATAAGAAATTGGTTTAGAGAAATTGTTGGTTATTTTGAAAGAAGAATAACCAACGCAGTCGTGGAAGAAATTAATAACCGATGATGACATTTAATAATGCTTAAACGACAATTAATTTGTCTCCACGACACTAATCTGTCACTGATGACAAATAATGTGTCACTGTACAAAATAGTTTAAGCTCCCTGTCGGACTTGAACCGACGACCTACTCATTACAAGTGAGTTGCTCTACCAACTGAGCTAAGGAAGCAGTTGAGAACTGATTGAGAAACCAGTTACTCGGCAGTTAATCTAGGTTAACATCTGATTCTCAGGATTATTATAACATAACCAGGTTCCTTGAAGAACCCCAACTTGCCAAGGGCTGAAGTTGGGGATTCTAACAGGGAATCACTTCCCCATTCACCCACTCGAACAGATTTAACTGCTGAGGGTTGCTAGGCTCAGTCTCCAACGACACTGATTTCTCCCGACATTTTGTCGAACCTGTTGGTTCAGGCTTAGCCGTAACTTCCTCCGTGACCCGAAGTAGCTTGGATTGACTAATTCCAAGAGTTTTTAGTCCTTTGATTCCAATGTTAATTGATGCTTGAATATCAGCATCAGCAAAAAAACCACAATTAAGACACAAAAAGCGTTCTTTCTTGCGGTTTTCCTTTTGAATATGTCCACAATGTGAGCATTTTTGTGAGGTGAATTTAGGGTTAACATCTAAACATCAGCAGCCAAACTTTGCAGCTACCGACTGTACTTTTAGCAAAAGATTCCCCCAAGAACAATCTCTAATTAATCGATTCAAAGTTCTTTTGGCTGATTGACCATTTTTCAGGAATTTACCATTCTCATCCTGTTTGGCACGACATTTTTTAATGATGCCTTGAATGTTTAGATCCTCTAAAACAATGACATCAGCTAAACCTCCAAGGTGGTGAGCGATTTTCCATTGGTAATCCTCTCTTTGGTTAGTTATTTTTTGCTCAATACGAGCTAATTTAGCGTAGGCTTTTTTCTGGTTAGATGAACCTCTCTTTTTACGAGAGGCTCGACGTTGCCTGATAGTTTTTCTTTTGGATAGTCGCTTCTCAAATTGAGGATTTTCTATTAACTCTCCATTGCTCAAAGCTAACAGTTTCTTGATACCCAAGTCACAGCCAATGGTAGTTTTTACTTGTGTTAAATCCTTCTGTTTTGACTGGGGAATATCTTTATTTTCTATTCTTATCGAAACGTACCAACCATCAGATAATGAGCGAACTGTTACAGTTTTTAACTGAAATTCATCAGGAATATTTCGAGATTCAAAAAACTTCATCCAACCAATAGAAGGAAGGTAGATTTTATTCTCTTTAAATTTTACTTGATTGGGAGGATAGCTGAAACTTTTAATGCCTTAGAGTTCATACAAGAAGGGGTCAACAACTGTTGACCCCTGTTCAATTATGAAGCCGTTGAAGCGGTGGGACGACGACGACGATAAACTTTTCGGTTAGCAGAAGGTTCGGGTTTAGAGGGGCGTTCTGGGGTTTGTAAAATAAAGATCACCAGAGGATAGCTTCTTAATTCCCGTTTGATCAATCGTTGTAGGGTGTTTTCAACTTCTTCTTGTAAGTAATCCCAGTCAACGTCTGTTGAGCGATCGCCGGATGCAAATTCATCCCAACGATTTTCTAAAATATTCTCGATCGCCCGAATAATCAGTTGTCTGATTAAGGAATATTCCACTTTACTAACCACACCCCGTAAATCTACTTCAGGGGGCGTAATTAATTTCCCTTCCCAACTAATAGGGGCGGCCACCGTCACTACCCCATCTTGGGCGAGTTGCTGACGATCTTGCATCACGTGTTCATGAACCACACCGGCTTGATCCACTAATTCGATGCCAGAAGGTACTTTACCTGCCACGCCAATGCTATCAGCCGAGACTTCTACAATGTCACCGTTGTCGATAATCACGATATTGTCGGCGGGGATTCCCATTTTATAGGCTGTTTCTGCGTGTTTGACCAGCATTCGGTGTTCCCCATGCACAGGCACAAAGAATTTCGGTCGGGTCAACGCTAACATTAACTTATGGTCTTCTTGACAACCGTGACCGGATACATGAATTCCATGATGACGGCCGTAAATCACTTTTGCCCCTTGCATCATCAGCCGATCAATGGTGTTGACGACGGCAATCGTATTTCCTGGAATGGGGTTAGCAGAAAAAACAATAGTATCTCCGGGACGGACTTTAAGATGACGGTGCGACCCCCTAGAAATTCGTGTTAGGGCGGCTAAGGTTTCCCCTTGGGACCCGGTAGTTAAAATTAAGACTTGCTCATCGGGTAAGTTATTAGCTGCTTTGAGGGAAATAAATACATCCTCAGGACATTTAATATAGCCTAATTCTCTGGCGTGGGCGATCACGTTTAACATTGAACGTCCCACTACAGCCACTTTCCGTTTATGTTTTTGGGCTAGTTGTAGGATAATATTGACCCGATGCACCGAAGAGGCAAAGGTGGTGATCATTAACCGTCCGTCGGCTTGAGCAATAATACGATCTAGGTTGGGATAGACGGAACTTTCTGAGGGGGTACTTCCAGGAACTTCGGCATTAGTGGAGTCACTGAGTAAGCAAAGCACTCCTTTTTCTCCATGTTCGGCTAATTTTTGGAAGTCGAAATATTCTCCATCCACCGGGGTATGATCCACCTTAAAGTCTCCCGTATGGATGACCACACCTAAGGGGGTATGAATGGCTAAGGTGAAGCTATCGGCCATGGAATGGGTGTTACGGATGAATTCCACTAAAAAGGAAGGGCTAACCCTCACCATTTCCCGAGGACCAACGGTTTGTAATTTGGTGCGATCGCTGACTCCGGCTTCGTCTAATTTATCTCTGAGTAAGGCCATGGCTAATCTTGGCCCATAAATCTTGGGAATATCAAATTGTTTCAAATGATAGGGAATACCACCAATATGATCCTCATGACCATGAGTGGCAATCATGCCCTTAATTTTATGACGATTTTCCCGTAAATAGGTCATGTCGGGGAGGACAATATTGACCCCGTGCATTTCCTCGGTGGGAAAGGCAATACCGGCATCGATGAGAATGATCTCGTCGTTGTACTCTAATATGCAGGTGTTTTTGCCAATTTCATGAAGTCCCCCTAAGGGAATAACCTTTAGGCTAGGTTGTTGTTTGGTTTTACTCATTTTCCGCCTTAGTTGCTAAGTGGTTTGTTAATGATTCTGGTTCGTGAAAAAACTAGAAATGTGAATAAAAAGACGCTCAAAAACAACTGGTTAGTTGTTTGCTTTGACTGTTTATGAATTTACAATTTATATAGATTCTTAATTCATCCCGTTTATTGACTTTATAATAATGATAATTCTTCCAAGACTAATTTAACCTCTTGTTTCAACGTTTCAGAAATTTCTATTAAGGGTAGTCTTACCCCTCCCACGTCCCATCCTTGTAAGTTTAAAGCTGCTTTAATGGGAATAGGATTGGTTGTACAAAATAAGACTTTAAATAAGGGAAAAAGTTTCACATTGATTTTACTGGCTTGACTTCCTTGGCAATTATTAAATGCTTCAATCATTCCTTGCATTTGTTGACCGACTAAATGACTAGCAACACTAACAACTCCTACACCTCCTACGGTTAATAATGGTAACGTTAAAAAGTCATCTCCAGCATAAATCAGGAAAGAACTATCGGTCATTCGACGAATTTTACAGGCTTGTTCCAAACTACCACTGGCTTCTTTTATAGCAACAATATTGTTAACTTCTGCTAGTTTAGCGACGGTTTCTGGGGACATATTTTGTCCTGTACGCCCAGGTATATTATACAACATTATAGGAAAATCGCCTAGGGTTTCCGCAATTTTTTTAAAGTGTTGATATAGCCCTTCTTGGGGGGGTTTATTATAATAAGGAACCACTTGCAATGAGCCATCTAACCCCATTTTTGCTACTTCTTGAGTCATTTCAATGGCGTGTTCGGTTGAATTTCCACCCGTTCCTGCTAACACTTTAGCCTTATTCCCGACCGCTTTTTTTATGACTTGAAATAACTGGGATTTTTCTGACCAACTGAGGGTAGGAGATTCCCCTGTGGTGCCACAAACTAATAGGCTATCACTACCATTATCAACTAAATGAATGGCCAATCTTTCAGCCATTTCATAGTTAACGTTTCCTTCTTTATCAAAGGGTGTTACCATTGCGGTAATCACCTTGCCAAAACTTTGCTCACTCATTCCTTTATTGATCAGTTACAGTTTTAGTTACTCCCTCATTTCGCTTAATTATTATCATTAAACTTTTAAGGGCAATTCAGCTTTCTTTAGCCAACTTTTTTCTATCAACAATTCAGCAATTTGTACGGCATTTAAAGCTGCCCCTTTACGAATTTGATCCCCACAAATCCATAATTCTAAGCCGTTGGGATGGGAAATATCTTGGCGAATTCTCCCCACTAGAACATCATCTTTACCCGAAGCATCTATGGGCATGGGAAAATAGTTTTTTTGCCAATCTTCCAGTAGTTGCACCCCTGGAGAGTTAGCGATAATTTCTCTGGCCTGCTCTACGGAAAACGGTTGTTTAAACTCTAGATTAATGGCTTCTGAATGGGCCCTTAATACAGGAACTCTAACACAGGTAGCTGTAACTTTCAAATCGGGTTCGTTGAATATTTTACGGGTTTCATTGACCATTTTCATCTCTTCTTCACAGTAACCCAAATCTGTTAAGGGAGAGTTATGGGGAAAGAGATTAAACGCGAGGGGATAGGGTAAAATTTCGGCTTGGGGGTTTTCTCCGTTTAAAATGGCTTGGGATTGAATTTTCACTTCTTCCATGGCCCGGGCCCCGGCACCACTAGCAGACTGGTAAGTAGACACCACAATGCGTTCAATGGGTTGAACTTGGTGTAAGGGATAAATGGCCACCGCCATGAGAATCGTAGTACAGTTAGGATTGGCAATAATTCCTGGATGCTTAGCAGCCGCTTCTGGGTTGATTTCTGGAACGATCAGGGGGACTTCTGGGTTCATGCGAAAGGCACTGGAGTTGTCCACCATCACTGCACCAGATTCGACAATCGTCTTGGCCCAAGCTTTGGAGGTTGACCCTCCGGCAGAAGCGAGTACGATGTCAACGTCATCAAAAGCCTTTGCATCCACTGCCTCAACAGTGAGGGTTTCCCCTTTAAATTTCAGGGTCGTTCCTGCTGAACGAGGAGAGGCTAAAAGTTTGAGGGTGTTGAGGGGAAAGTTACGGCTTTCTAAAAGTTCGAGCAATTCCGTACCAACGGCTCCGGTTGCTCCTAGTATAGCGACATTGACTGGCTTGGACAATCGACTGCTCCTTCCAAATCTGTAGAGTTTTCTATCTTACCATTATACGAAGATTCAGAACAGGAGGTTCACAAGTTAGAAGTCAAAAGTCAAAAGTTCCTCGTTAAAGGGGTAAAATGGGGAGAATTTTGTCAGGTTTTTTCTGTTTTTCTCCCCATCGCTCCTAAGTTACCTAGTCAAGTGCAACAGTTATTAATCTTCGGCAAAAATGTAACGATACAAGTCCTTGGGATCGGGTTCAGGACTTTCTTCGGCAAATTTTACGGCATCATCAACGGATGCTTGAACCTTTTGCTTAATTTCGTCTAACTCGCTTTGATTAACTAAGTTATGCTCGATTAAATAAGCTTCTAAGCGTTGAATGGGATCTTTACCACCCCAAAACTCTTTTTCATCGGGCGATCGCAGTTCATCGGGATCGGCTAAGGAGTGACCGCGAAAACGATAGGTTAAGGCTTCAATGAGGGTGGGGCCTTCCCCTGCACGGGCGCGGGCGATCGCTTCTTGGGCGACTTTTCTCACCGCTAAAACGTCCATACCATCCACTTCCACCCCTACCATATCAAAGACACTGGCTTTTTTGTAAATTTCGGGTTGGGAGGTGGCGCGATCGTGGGCCATGCCGATCGCCCATTTATTATTTTCCACCACGTAGATAATGGGTAACTTCCACAAAGCGGCCATATTCAAACATTCAAAAAATTGACCGTTATTACTGGCCCCATCTCCAAAGAAACAGGCCGTCACTTGATCCGCGCTTTCATCTCCCATCATTTCCCGTCTATACTTACTTTGAAAGGCTGCTCCGGTGGCCACCGGAATGCCTTCGGCCACAAAAGCGTAACCCCCTAAAAGACGGTGTTTTTCGGAGAATAAGTGCATCGAACCCCCACGGCCTTTACTGCAACCAGTTTCTTTGCCAAACAACTCGGCCATTACTTCGCGGGGGGGAACTCCAGCGCTGAGGGCGTGAACGTGATCCCGATAGGTACTCGATACATAGTCTTCATCGGGGCGCAGGGCTTTAATAATACCGGTAGAAACCGCTTCTTGTCCGTTGTAGAGATGGACAAAGCCAAACATTCGACCCCGATAATACATTTCAGCACACTTATCCTCAAATAAGCGGCCTAAGGTCATATCTTCGTACAGTATTAACCCTTCTTCTTTGGTCAGTTGAATGGATGTTGTATTAAACTCAGGCAAAGTACGTTCAGAAACCATAACAATTCAAACCGTATTTAAGAACAATTGAACTAACTATTATAAGGAGCCAACCAAGAATTAAAAATCTCGCTACAATCGTATCTTGGGGTCAGCTATCTTAACCTTGTTGGGAAAAAGCAATTTCCTTATGTTCCAGTGTAAACTGAATAGGTATTCTTCGGTTAAGTGCCTGAGCTTACCACAAATAAAAAAAATTTTTACTAAAATGAATCTTTAAGTTACAATCTTGCCAAACCTATTTTTGATTTTTATAATCAAACCCTTAAATCCTATAGATGGTTTTATATCATCACCCTTGTTAATTTTAAATATATAAAGTTAAGTCACCCTGCTCTGAGGAAGTCAACCATGCGCATACCGCTAGACTACTACAGGATATTAGGAATTTTTCCCCAAGCAACAGATGAGCAACTCCGTCAAGCTCATCGCGATCGCGGTGTTCAGTTACCCCGTCGCGAATACAGTCAACAGGCCATACAAGCCCGCAGACAGTTGCTAGAGCAAGCCTATCGTGTTTTATCGAACCCTACCCAAAAAGCCAAGTATGAAACCCAATTTTGGCAAGCCCAAGCGGCTTATCAGGAGCAAGGAAGAACGGCATCTTCTGGGTCAGGGACGGAAGGCCTAAGGGAAAGTTCCGCCTCCACTGCTTCAGAAATCGAAGTAGAGCCAGAGCAAATTCCTGGTAGTCTCTTAATTTTCCACGAATTAGGTGAATATGAGCTAGTTATCAAGTATGGTGAAACCTATCTTCACACCCTTCCCACTTCTTCTCTGTCCTTAGACATTGATGATACAGCCACGAACCGCCGTACCGACACAATCTTAAGCATTGCTTTAGCTTATTTAGAAATTAGTCGAGAGCAATGGCATCAAAAAGTTTATGAGCAAGCGGCCTTATCGGGAACCCAAGGTCTAACCCTACTAGAAAAAAATAACCTTTTCCCGTCCATACAGACAGAAATTCGTTCAGAACTGCATAAACTGCGTCCCTATCGAATTTTAGAACTGTTAGCGGCTCCCCTGAACAATCAGGATGCCCGTAAGACAGGAATTCAATTATTAAAATCCATGTTAGAAGAACGGGGAGGAATCGATGGCAAAGGGGATGATCACTCAGGGTTAGGCATTGATGACTTTTTGCGCTTTATCCAGCAGATTCGGACTTATTTAACCGCGTCTGAACAAAAAGATATTTTTATGGAAGAAGCCCAACGTCCGTCCTCGGTAGCAGCCTATTTAGGGGTATATGCCCTGATTGCTGACGGTTTTGCCCAGAAACAACCGTCTTTAATCCTCGAAGCAAAAACGGTACTCGAAGAATTAGAACCCCGTCAAGATGTGTCCATCGAACAGTCAATCGTCGCTTTATTACTGGGACAAACCCAAGCAGCCGCCCAAGCTTTGGAGCGATGTAAAGACCAACAAGCCCTAAATTTTATCAAAGAAAAGTCTCAAGGTTCTCCCGATCTTTTGCCAGGGTTGTGCCGCTATGGAGAACATTGGTTACAAACGGAGGTTTTTGCCCATTTTCGGGATTTAAAAGAAAAAACCCCTTCACTAAAAGAATACTTTGCCGATCAAGCCGTTCAAACCTATCTTAACCAACTGCTCAGTCCCGTTGCGTCTCAACCGCAACCAGTAAGGAAAACAGAGAAACCCTCATCATCTCGCACTCGTTTAGGCAATCGTCGTTATCAAAACTATCAACCGAGTTCCCTTAATTTGGAACAAGGAAATGCTGCTTTAGCTCCTGTTCCATTACCGGCGCGTTCTTTGTCTCCTGTCGATATTCGGGATGTTCGTCGTCGTAAGCAAAGACAGTATGCCCAAAAACCCAATCCGCAATCGTTACCGAAAGCGGTAGTCCAACAGTCCCCGCAATCTCAATTAAACCCAACCCCTCCTGCTCCCCGAACCACCCCTATTGAGAAGCCCGCAACCCGTCGTCGCCCACAACGTAATCCTGATGTGATTCACCAGGCTCGTCCCAAATTAGGCTTGATGGTGGTTGGGATTTTGGGAACAGTGGGAATTATGGCACTGGGAATAGCTTGGATGAATAAGGCCAATGCTCCCTTATCTGCCCTAGAAAAAGGACAATACTCTGTTGCTCTTCATAAACCCCTGATTGATATTCCGGCTGCTGATGCTCAAATGGTGACAGCGACAGGAATGTTAACCCCCGAAGGGGCGCAACAGGTCATAGAAACCTGGTTGTCGACTAAATCTCAGGCTTTTGGGAAAAACCATGAGATTGAATCCTTAAGTCAAATTTTGGCTAATCCTCTGCTTTCTCGATGGCAAAAACAAGCTCGACAATTAGAAAACAATCAAAATTATTGGACTTATCAACACGACGTTAAGGTTGATTCATTTAATCCCAGTCAAAGTAATCCCAATCAAGCCGTTGTGGATGCTAATGTTCAAGAATCGGCTCAATATTATCAACAGGGCAGAATTAGTCGCTCCTATGACGATAATCTACGGGTTCGCTATGATCTGGTTCGTCAAGGCGATCGCTGGTTAATTCAAGGAATTGATGTGATTAATTGACGCTCTCCTGGCTGAAGCGCAGGAGATTCATGACGAATTTTTTGTAATCTTTTCGTTGTCTTATTTGTAGCGAATCTAGGATTATCAATAGCTGAAGAGTCTGAACAGTAAACTAACTTACC
>JASJDN010000005.1 GCA_030065205.1 Crocosphaera sp. | reverse complement strand
TTGTCAATAAACAACTCTTCATGAGAATAGTTAATCAGTGCTAATTTGGTTAGCGTAAAATTGACGCTAATTTCAACCCAAAACAAAAGACTTTTCTCGGTTTTTTCGTATCACTTAATAAAAGTGCGAAATGTGGGTTTAAACTTTGTTCCAAACGCTACTGCTGTACCGGCACCTAAAATGGTTAAAGGTTCTGGTACTGGTTCATGGGTTTGTTGTAAATTTTGCAGTGCAAACTCACCGATCAATTCATGGGTTTTACTGGTCCAATGAAGATTATCCCAATAAAAATATTCATTCTGTTGCTGGAGACTACAAATGGTAAGATTAACCTCATCAAAGCAAGCTTGATCAATATTAGTATAACCAAACTCTTCTGGATTATCACGAACTTCGTTTAAGAAACCATATAAATCCAAAGAAGTAATATTAATCTGGTTTAAAGACTGAGCTAATCCCTTTAAACTACTATCAAGACTAGAATTAAATTGATTAATATTGGCAACTAAATTATTCACAAAAGCTTCATTATCGGGAATTCCAGGTTCTTGAGATAAATCAGGAGAATTGGCTACTAAAAAGCGACGACCACCTTTATTATATAACTCGGTGATTACTCCTTCAAAATTGCTTACTATGGCTTCTGGATCAACATCAGGATTACTTCTTAAATCATTAGTACCTGCAAAAAGAATAATTAAATCTTTTTTATCGATTGAGTTAGTCCCTAAATCATTAATTAGATGAGAAACTTGAGTTTGTACCCCTGGAATTAACGGACCAAAATCTCCAACTCCAGTTGCTCCACTGGTAGCACCTCCAAAGGCAAAATTGACACTATTAGTCGCTGTTGCACCATTATAGAAAGGACTAACAATCAGTTGACCCGTGTTAGGATCTTGAGTAATTGGAGATGGTATTGTCGCTCCAGGAAAGGGTACCGATAAAGTGGTTGATGCTTTTAAGTCTATTCCTAAATCTTCGGTTAAATATTCGACCCACACAGGACCATTAGAAAACCGTCCTTGAAAATAAGGGGGACTCGCTGGTGTAGGTCCTGGAAACCCTGGAGGAATAAGTGTAGGATCTAAATTATTGATGGCGGTAGTAACATTAAAAACATTACCCATGCTAGAGTTGCTACTTCCAAAAACATAGGTTTTATTGAAATTCAATGCTAAAGCATCGAGAGGCATAATCACAGAGGAAAATGCTAAACTAGCTATTAAAAAGTGTTTTGTCATCACAATAATTTTTAAATATTAATTGATGAGAGTCATCATAACCCATGATTGTTCCTGAGTATTCAACTAATTTTGATCATAGATATACTTTTTAAGTTAACAGTTTCCATGCTTTGATTAAATGACCTTGCATTAGTGCAGCAATACCTTCTAAGACGTGGAATTCTTTGAGATTAGGCTGCATTTTAACTGCGGGTTTTAACGCCTTTTCTGCTGCTTTGGGTTGCCAGTTATAAAGATAAACAAAGGCTAGATAAGCATGATGATAGGGGTTATCTGGAGCAATGCTAATTAGTTGTTCTAAAGCTGCGATCGCCCCTTGAGGATCTTCTTGTAAAACTTGAGATAATACTAACCCATAAGTCCAATTTAATTGCTCGGTTTGGGGATCATTATTTAAACGATAGTTTAGCGCAATTTCTGTTTGTTTAAGATAGTCTTGAATAGGATCATATTGATTGAAACGACCTACTTTACTAAAGATAGTATCTAACCCTGGTATTCCTTCGGCTAAATTAACAGAAATGTGTCTTAATTGACTCATTAAATCTAATTCAGGAGACGGCAAAGGATTGACGTTATTGTTAATAGTTAAAGTAACATTGGGGACAGGAATTACATAACTTTCATTGGTTTTACGATTTAGATAAATTGCTTTTAAAGTATAATTACCATTTTTGATAGTTTTACTAGGAAACATTGCCATATTTTCAGTTACTTTAAAACCTTTACTTTCATTAAATTTTCCCCATAACATTCCTTCTGCAATTCCATGATCATGTATCCAAGAAATTTGATTAGTATTGGAGTCTTGGGGATACCAAGATAATAATACCAATCCTTGTTTTAGTTCTTGCCAATTTCCCGACCATTCGTAGGTAATAGGAATAGGGAAGTTAGGGGAAGCTTGTTCAGGAATAATAATGTTATCTAAACGAATTTTATTAACAGATTGAGTAAGGGGAGTAACTTTAACTGATGGTTGGTTACGATGATATAATTTAACTAAACTTTGCTCGGGCATTTCCCAAGTTTTTACCAGATTGAATTTTGGATTGTTATCTAAAGTTTCAGCAAATTTTAATTGATTTTCTCTAGCAAAACCATTGTCTCCTGTTTTGCTAACAAACCAATCAAAAGAGCGACTATCTTGTTCAATATAATCCTCTTTATTTCCTAGTTCTCGTCCATAAACCTGAAAATCAGCTAACTGACCATAATAATTAATAGTATTATGATTAATGCTATCAGTATTAGCAATTACCCCTAAATTGACAATTTGATAGGGAGTTGTTTTTTTAGCTATTTCAATTATATCTTTAACAGGAACTTCTTGACCTAAATAGGGTCGAAAACTGACACCAGGACTTAAGAATAAAGATAATTTTTCGGTTCCAGCAATGGGAAATAAGTTGGTAATCATCACTAAAATAGCTATTATCGTTGTTCCCCATCGAACGGTCTTCCATTTTCCTCGCCATCGGGTTAAACCATAGCTTAAAAATACTGCTAAAATGGGCAAATAAGACATAATGTAGCGTGTATCTTTATTAAAAATAGCTGAACAGATTAAATATGATCCAGCAAAATAAACCCCTAACCATCTAAGGCTATGAATAACTTTTTTATTTTCAATTTTATCTTGATCTTTGGGAAATTTTTCTAATAAATGCAACAGTAAACCCACCAAAGGAACTAATAATAATACCCAACCAATTGCTAAGGGTAAATCTTGCCAATAATAAGTCCAAGCAGCTAAAGTATTTAAAGGAGGATCACCTTCATAAGTTGCAGGAATAGCATTAGAATTTTCGATGGTACTAAATAGATAAATCCAGTTTGTTCGATACCAAGGAAACCACAATAAACTAGAAACTAGAAAACTTACCCATAACTGTAAAATTCTTTCCCATTTTTTCTGCCATAAATAAGTTATTCCCAACCAAACCAAGGGAGTAAACAGGAAAAACATAACACTTTGTTTGGTTAATAAAGCAAGTCCCCAACACACACCAAAAATAATTGTCCATAACCATTGTTTTCTTCTGTTGGGTTCAACTTTCCACACCGTTAAACAGCAAAAACAAGCAACAGTTAACGTCATTAAAGGAGTATCAAGAAGAAACTGTAAACGAGTTTGATATAAACGAGGAAATAATAAAGTTAACCCCGCACTCCATAACCCAACTTGGCGACTAAATAAGGTTTTACCAATAATATAAACTGAAATAATTAAAATTCCGTTGTATAATAAATTAGATAATAGGGCTTGATCATTTCCTAAGCCAAAAATCTTTTGGAAAAACGCTCCAATGATGTAAGTTATAGGCGGGTATTTTGTCGATATCATCCAAAAATTACGCCACCATTCTCCATTAAAGATTTCAGGAGAATTTAAACTATAATAATACTGTAGGGACTTGGTTAAATGATTACTTTGATCCCAAGCAGGAAGAGAATGATCTAAAGTTAACCATAAGCGATCGCATAAATTACTTCCTAACCATATTAACCCTAAAATTAGCCAACTATGACCCTGAATGAAAGAGAATTTTTTACGTAACATAGGTAATGGTTATAATTAGACTGTTAGATTATAATTTCTTTAATTATAGACGAAAGCTTAGGTATCATTGTTCTGCTCAATTCATTTTATTTGTCAATCCTCTCGAATCTAATCATTATCTATGAAAAAAATAAAATTATTATTTCTCTTTTCTCTAATCTTATTACCTTTTTTAAGAGTTGCAGCACAACCCAAACCTCTTAATGAGAAAAATAAAAACAATTTATCTATTTTACTAACTAATTTATCTTCTATTACTCTTGAAAATATTGCTCAAAAAATTGCCAATGCTTACATAAATAAACAAGTGATTACAGAATTCAACTATAATTTAACATCTGAAGAAGCAAAAATAATACAAGAAAAACTAATTAATATTTTAAGTTCTTCCCAAGGTGAATTAATCGGATATAAAGCAGCATTAACTAATCCAAAAGCACAAGAAACTTTTAACGTAAGTCAACCCTTATTAGGGATATTATTAGAGAATATGTTATTGCCATCAGGAACGAAAATTCCTGCTAATTTTGGTGCAAAACCTATGCTCGAAGGGGATTTAATGGTCAGGGTTTCTAGTAACAAAATTAATGAAGTAACTACACCACAAGAAACGCTACAATATTTAGATGCAGTCATTCCTTTTCTAGAGTTACCAGATTTAGTTTATGATAAAAACATCAAAGTTAATGGTGAAATGTTAACGGCAATTAATGCAGGTGCTAGATTAGGTGTTGTCGGTGATGTTATACCATTAAATCAAGAAACAGCAACAAACAAGAGTCTTAAAAATATTTCTGTTACCTTAAAAGATAAGTCAGGACAAATTATTGCCCAAGGTAATAGTAACGCTTTGCTAGGCGATCCTTTAAATGTAGTTTTTTGGATTAAAGAGCAATTAAACACTCAAGGAAAAACCTTGAAAAAAGGTGATTTATTATCATTAGGAAGTATTACACCTTTGATATCAGTAGAAAACCGAAAAACTATTGTAGCTGAATATGAAGGATTAGGTAAAACTGAAACAGAAACAATCATTGTTACTTTTGAATAAACTTATTTTATTATGATGAAAAATAATCAAAATCCAGCTTGTAAGGTGGGCAAAAAGAGACAATTTTTCGGCAATTTAAGAATTTATTAATCGTTGCCCACCATTATCATTACGAAGGTGGGCAAAATTAATCATTAAGTTTCCTCATCTTCTGTTTTAAACATTTGCCCACCCTACAGAATAATTGTATTGCAATTAATAATTTTATCAAATTAATAACCGCAGATTATCTCTTTTTTTTCATTCAAAGTTGAGTGATCATCAACAATATGAGAAAGATCCGGTTTCACATTAACAAAGGAAAATACAGCAATGCAAAAATCAGCGATGATGAGATAATGAACAAATTTTTGTAAAGGAGTCATTATTTATGCCTCGATTAACTTTATATTGCCATAATCATCGGAATTTAACGTAATTACAAGATCATAATAAGACAGGAATTAATGTCTCTTTCTGTCTCTTTTTCACGAGGATAGGTTACATTGATAGAAAGCGCGATAAGTCATCTTTAAGCCATGTCTGAAGAACGCAAACCACGCAGTATTTCAGCAACAGAAGCAGGAAAACAAAAACTCCTGCAAGCAAAAAATACTGGACGAGATAAGGATGGTAAACGATTAACCTATCCACGAATTGCAGAAAAAGCATCAGTTGAGAAGAAAACTGTTGAGCGATTTATTCGAGAAGGTAAGGCGGTTGATCGGGATATTGCCTATGCTATTTGTCAAGCGTTAGACTTAGAAATTACTGATGTTGTTGATCCTGATGAGTGGAATTATCATCAACAATCAAAACCCCTTATTACCACTACTGCGGTAATTGATACCACACTCCCTCCTGTGGATAAATGGCAGGGAAGACAAGAAGAAATAAACGAGATACAAACAGCATTACATAACAATAATATCCGCTTAATGGGAATTATCGCAGCAGGAGGTTATGGTAAAACAGCCTTAGCGATGAAGGTAAGGGAACAGTTAACCGTCAATTTAAGAGTATTATGGGTCAATTTTAATCAGCCTTATCCCTTAGCGCAATTTGGGCGTTGGTTATTAGAACAGTTGCAGCAACCTTATGACGAAAAATGGGACGAAGATACATTAATCCTGCAAATGATACAGGGATTAATCGGTGAACCTTGTTTATTGGTATTGAATAATTTGGAAACAGTATTAACAGTAGAAGGAGACTCTATTTATCAGCAATTTTTGAGCAAATGGTTAAGTAAAGGATGCAATAGTAAAGTTTTGCTTACCAGTCGGGAACAACCTAAATTTTCCCATAATTTGCGAGATCGTTGTTATTGGTTATCTCTAAAAGGGTTAAAAGAAGTTGATGCAATGCGTTATGTTACAGAAGACTATGGGTTAACAGGAACAGACGAAGAATTAACCCATTTTGTCAACCAAATGGGAAGACATCCCCTTTTAATGCAACTGGTGTGTAGTTTGATGGTGGATGAGTTTGGGGAAGGGGTTTGTGTTACTGAGTCGAAAAATTTGGACTTAGATTTGTTTGACGTGGAAGGGGATCATCGTGAGACAGATACTTGTGTCAGAGAAGTTGTAACGGCGAGTTTAGCACGATTATTGGAACGGTTAGAAGATAGTTTAACCCAGTTGTCTGTATTGCGAGAGAATTTTGATTTAGAGTTAGCACAGGGGATAAGCACAGAGGTAACAGAGAAAGAGTTACGATATTTAGCCCGTTTATCCTTATTACAGGAATTTCCCCCCGAACCCCTCAAGAAAAAACCGCGACGGTTTCAGTTTTTGCCCTTAATTTCAATGGTGGTACAACAGCAAGCAGATGTTGAGGTATTGCAAGCAGCACATCAGAAAGCATTAGATTATTATTTAGCACATTTACCAGCACCCCCTTGGGAATCTTTGGAGGATGTGACGGCGTATTTAGAAGCGTTTTACCATGCAGGAGAATTGGGAAAGTGGCAGTTAGCGTATGATATTTTGAATGAAGAGCGAGGAGGAGAAGGGAAAGATAAATCGGTTGAAGAATTTCTCTATTTACAGGGCTTTTATCGACAACAAGCGGTGTTATACGAGCAGGTAATTGCAGGGAGTCAACGGGAACAAAATTGTTATCGTAAGTCGTTAAACTGTCTAGGGCTTAGTTATCGCTCCCTAGGGCAAGTTGAAAAAGCCATTGCCTATCACCAGCAATGTCACGACATCAGTGAGGAAATGGGCGATCAGCAAGGGGTGGCCATTTCTCTAGGAAATTTGGGTAATTGTTATGATTGCTTGGGGCAGTATGAAAAAGCCATTGCCTATCATCAGCAAAATCACGACATCAGTGAAGAAATTGGTTATCGGCAAGGAGTGGCAAATTCTCTAGGAAATTTAGGACTTTGTTATGATTCATTGGGGCAGTATGAAAAAGCCATTGCCTATCATCAGCAAAATCACGACATCAGTGAAGAAATTGGTTATCGGCAAGGAAAGGTAAATTCTCTATGTGGTTTAGGCAATTGTTATGATTGGTTAGGGCAGTATAAAGAAGCAATCACTTATTACTATCAGTATCACAATATCAGTAAAGAAATGGGTGATCGGAAAGGGGTAGCAATCTCTCTAGGGAATTTAGGCCATTGTTATGATTCATTGGGGCAGTATGAAGAAGCGATCGCTTATCACCAGCAATGTCACGATATCAGTAAGGAAATCGGTTATCAGCAAGGGGTAGCAGTTTCTCTAGGAAATTTAGGCCATTGCCATATATTCTTGGGACAGTATGAAAAAGCAATGACCTATTATCAGCAATATCATGATATTAGTGAGGAAATCGGCTATCGGCGAGGCGTGGCAATTTCTCTACACAATATAGGAGACGCTTTAAACAAACTTGAAAACTACAGGGAAGCAGAAACCAAAATTCAAGAATCTTTAATTATTTCCCAGGAAATTAACTTTAAATATGCAATTGCGGAGAGTTTACATTCCCTCGCTGAAATCGCCCACAAAACGAATCGCCCCAAACTTGCCCTCAAACATTGCCAAAAAGCCCTTGAACTTTCCCAACAATTGGGTATTCCACTGGTTAAAGAGTGTGAGGAATTGCTGGCAGAAATTCAAACATCCAAAAATCAGTAATGATAAGATTAATAATATGAATTTTTCGCTCCAGTTTGCTGTTGATTCTAGAAAGATTACCCAATACCTCTTAGTCTCCAAAACAAAGAATGATAAATCCCAATTTCTAGCTCAATATGGTTACACTCAAAACAATTGGCAACAACTTCAACAAGACATACTAACCTCATCTCGTCCTGCCGAAATACTTGATCTCATTCCTTCTGGGTGGGGACTACGACTTAAACTGAGGAATCATTGGCAAACCCCTAATAAAAAAAACATTCAGGTGATTACTATTTGGCAAATTGATCACAAAAACCAACAAGCAAATTTTGTTACCCTATACCCTGATAAAACCAAGGAGTATTAATAATGCAAACCGTCCAACTTTTTCAACAAGTTAAACTCTGTAAAGATGTCCCCAACACCATTTTTAAAAAAGGTGATCAAGGGACGATTGTTGAATTTTTACCGCCTAATGAGCAACAATCAGAAGCAGGTTATCTCTTAGAAATGTTTGATAATAACGAAACCCTTGATGTCATAGCCGTTCCCGTTTCTTGGACAACACCTATTAACTAGCAATGGTATCTAATCAACTTTAAACTATTGTCCAGATGCCTTTGCTCTCTCTCAAAAACTGGGTATTCCACTGGTTAAAGACTGTGAGGAATTGCTGGCAGAAATTGATCCCCCCTAGCCCCCCTTAAAAAGGGGGGAAATCATCAAAGTCCCCATTACTAAGGGAGATTTAGGGGGATAAGATCACAAATTCAGGATACATTAGAAGAAGAGTAAAAGCCCTATTAAAATGAGGAACAATTATGAATGTACAAGATTATCCTTTTGCCCAAGAATTGATTACAAATGATCAAGGCCAGATTCAGCAAGTTATCATTAACTTTGAAGATTATCAACAAATGATAGAAGCCTATGAAGACACAGGACTTTATCGTGCCATGATAGACGTTAAAGACGAAACCCCCTTAAGCCTTGAGGAAGCCTTAATTGAATTAGAACAAGAATGAAAACCAATTATCTTCCTACATTTATTAAGGATCTTAAAAGGTTTAAAAAGTACCTCTTCTTACTCAGCTATCAAAAAACTTGTCTTTACTGATATTTTAGTTATTCAGAATCTTAGAGAAATCAGCAACCTTAAAAAATTAAAAGGAGAATATAATGCCTATCGTATTCGAGTCGGTGACTATAGAATTGGCTTTTTTCTCGAAGATGACACAATGACTTTTGCCCGTGTTCTTCATCGCCGAGAATTCTATCGTTATTTTCCGTAAGATTGTAGTGTAGTTTAAGAAAATCAATCAATAAAGCCATGAGTAACCCAATTATTATTGAAACCGACTTAAAAGATATTCTTGCTAAGCTGGATCATCGCTTAGAACGAATTGAAACAAAACTAGAAGTATTGCCGAAAATAGAAGCTGAAGTTTCCCAACTTAAAGAAGATGTCAAAAACCTCAAAGAAGATGTTAAAGACCTAAGAGGACGGGCAAATGCTCAAATATGGGCTTTAATTATAACTATTATTGGCGCAACTATTGCAGCTATTATCAAGTTCGGTTTTCTGACTAAACCCTAGATTTTATTTTCCCAACAATTGGGTATTCCCCTGGTTAAAGACTGTGAGGAATTGCTTGCAGAAATTTAGGTTAGTCTAGAGAAATTGGATTATCCGAATCACCGAAAACTTTCCTCATTTGACTAATACCTATCCGCTTGACTAACTCATTATCAACAATATTCAAGACTATGATCTCGTTGCCTTAACCGAAGATATCAAAGCAACCCATAAAACCACTCATCAGCCCATTCTATTACGTCGCGGACAAATGGGAACGGTCCTCATGTCCTTTGATGAACAAGCCTTTCTCATCGATTTTAGCGATTCAGATGGAAAAACCTTTGCAATGGAAACCGTTGATCATTCTAAACTATTACGACTGATTAATGAACCTGAATTAATTGCTGTCTAATCATTATTTTTTTTATTTCAGGAAAATAGACAAGATTATCATGTCGCCATCAGTCCTGATATTGAATATAATTAAATTATCCTAATGCTGAAAATGTACTGATATGGAATCTCTAATCAACGAAGAAAAAACTAAAGAACTTCTCAAAGAAATTTTAATAGAAATGATGCAATCTAAACGAGAAATCTTTTATGAAATTGTTTTAGAAGCTTTGGAAGAAATTGGTTTGGCTAATGCTATTATTGAGGGTAGAAGTAACCAATTTGTCTCTGAAGAAGAAATCTTAGAAATTCTTAATGGTGAACCCGAATGAATCTTCAATTTGAATCCCAATTTGCCAAGGATTTAAAAAACATCAAAGATAAAAATCTACTCTCGAAAATCAAAAATACTATTAATCAGTGTAAAACGGCACAAAACTTAAGGGAAATCAAGAACCTCAAAAAACTGAAAGGTTATCAATCATTTTATCGACTCAAAATAGGAGACTATCGTATTGGCATTGAAGCAGATAAAAATCAGCTTATTTTTGTCCGTTTTTTACATAGAAAAGAAATTTATAGATTTTTTCCCTAACTGTACTAGAAAAGGGTTTCATTAAAAACTTTGAACAACTTCTAGTACAAATTCAGGATACATTAGAAGAAAATTACTAAACAAAACCATGAGTAACCCAATTATTATTGAAACCGACTTAAAAGATATTCTAATTAAACTTGATACTAGATTAGAGCGAGTAGAAACCAAACTAGAAGTATTACCCAAAATAGAAACAGAAATTTCTCAACTCAAAGAAGATGTCAGAAACTTGCAAGGAGATGTCAAAGGAATCGAAACCAAACTAGAAATATTACCTAAAATAGAAACGGAAGTTTCCCAACTAAAAGAGGATGTTAAAGACTTAAAAGGAAGGGCAAACGCTCAAATCTGGGCTTTAATTATTACTGTTATCGGCGCAACTATTGCAGCTATTGTCAGGTTCGGTTTTTTAACTAAACCCTAGATTGTACTCTCCTTGATTAACTAAGTAAAAAAAGTAACTATGAATAACAATCATCGTAATCCAGTCCTATTAATCCACGGAATTTATGACACATTTGCAAAATTTAATACAATGAAAAAATATCTAACCGATTTAGGTTGGTCTGTTCATTGTTTTTCTCTGAAACCAAATAATGGAGATGGCCATCTAGAACATTTAGCGGAGCAAGTTGATGATTATATCAACAATAATTTTCACTCTGAACAACCCATTGATTTAATCGGTTTTAGTATGGGAGGATTAGTCACTCGCTATTATTTACAACGTTTGGGAGGGGTAGAAAAAGTTCAACGTTATATTAATATTTCTGCACCTAATAACGGAACAATTACTGCTTACGCATTACCCAAACCAGGAATTAAACAAATGCGTCCTAATAGTCAATTTTTACAAGACTTAAATAAGGATATAGTAACAACCTTAAATAAGATTGATGTTACCGTAATTTGGACTCCCTACGATTTGATGATTCTCCCTGCATCAAGTTCTAAAATAGGAATAGGAAAAGAGATTCAATTACCTGTTTTAATCCATGAACAAATGGTAAGAAATCGTAAACTCTTAACAATAATCGCTGACTGCCTTTCTAAACCCCTGAAAATAAGCTAAATATCCGTTAAAATATAAGAAAACAATGTTATTATAACGATGGATTCTAAGTTAGAACAAGTCAAACTAAAATATCAACAAGGACAAGCATTATTAGATCGAGGACAATATCGTAGTAGTGTTAAAACCCTCGAAGATGCAAAATCATTAGTTAACCTCTCTTCAAAGTTAGGAGGAGAAGTTCAACTGTCTCTCGTCACTGCTTATCAAGGAATAGATAAGATGGACGATGCGATCGCGCTTTGTGAAGAATTAACCCGTCATCCCAATTTAGAGATTCGTCAACAAAGTCAACGTATATTATACATTCTCAAAGCACCTCAATTAAAACGTCCTGAAGCATGGATGACCAAGATTCCAACAACTAACTCCGATGATAGTCAAACCCCTCGCTATGTGCAAGCAAAACCTGCTACCAAACCTATTCAACCCCCTCCCCTAGAGTTAGAAGATATCAGTAAAATAGATACTAGGGATAACGGGTTTATTGGGTTAGCATTAGGGTTATTTATTATCATTATTGGTGGGTTAATTTGGTTAAGTTAAAAATAGTGAATGTTTAACCTTTTTCTGGCTCTAATGATTCAATAATTCCTAATAACTCCCGTTCAAAAGTGACTTGAGATCGATTAGTTTTTCCGCCAATATAACAATGTTCTTCGTTCTGTAATACCCAAATTTGAGAATGAGATACATAACTCATAATTACCCCAATCATCAATAAACCAAAACCCGTATAAACAAACGGAATACCGGGATCTGCTTTAATTTGTAACCCTGTACTACCAATTAATTGATGAATTTTTAGTCTGACTCCATTAACATCTAAGATCATTCCAGGTCTAACTGCACTGTAAAGATCCCCTTTTTGATCGTAAACCATCATGGTTCCTTGTAAGTCTTTTGCTAATAGAGAAACCCCTTCGCTTAAATCGGTTTTTGTGGGTATCCAAGTTCCCCAAATTCGACCATTTCCATTGGTATTTAAAGGGGCCATGGGAAGTTGAAAAATAGGGCTATTATTAACCTGTGCTTGAACACCTGCAATTCCCCAATTTGTTTGATAAAAAGTAACACCATGATAACGCAAAGGTTCATTAACATAAATGGTTTTATGCTTTAATTCTTCTCCATTATTATTAATCACTGAAAGATCGGAATAAAACTGGTCAATCGTTCCGTCTGGGGTGTAATCAATCCAAAATCGATTAACCCGAATTCCCCAATCTTTAGGGATTTGTGGTTGAGATAAAGGACCTGCTTCGATAATATTAGTTACCTTAAAATCTGTTCCACTGGGAACCATTGCTTGTGCTAAAAATCCCGTTAATGCACCCCAAATAGCACCCAATAATATGATTAACATTGCAGCATGAACGACAATGGGACCAATTTTCCCGATGATTCCTTTTCTGGCATAAATTGCCTTATTTTCTTGAAAGGTTTTATAACCTTTTTGTTCTAGGATATCGTTAACAGAATTTATATCCTTAATGTCTAATTCTGTACTCAACGCCAATTTTTGAAACTGTCTAGGTTTTTGGTAAAAGTTCCAGTTTCTAGCTGCTTTTAAAGCTGGGAATTGACGGTTAAAGGTACAAGCTGTTAAGCTAGTGCCGAAAAGCACTAATAGGGACAAAAACCACCAAGTTGTATAGACATGGTTTAATCCTAAAATTAAGATCACTTTCCAGGTTAAAAAGCCAAATAAAGCAGGATCTTTGGGATAATTTTCTTGATAAAATGGGATGCTTTCTCCCTGTTCAATGACAGTCCCACTAATACTAAATAAAGCGATCGCTAATAATAAAACAATGGCTAAGCGGAGATCCGCAACAATTTTAATCAGTTGTCGAAATCCTTGTTTCGGTAAGGATATATTATCAGGGGTTTGAGGAGAATCAGATATCGTCATATTTCACACTAATTCTTACTATAATTATAAACCCATCGCTTATTAATTGCGAGCCTGATTGTGCTTGGTTTCTATAAACATATCTGGTCAACTATTTGCTTATTCTTAATATTTTTTTAAGATGTGAGGGTGGCGATCGCTCACTGGGACGATCAACTAAGTATTTAAACAGTAGATAAGCTTTTTCCCTAACCCTAATGTGTTTTTTACTGACTCTCTCAATAGATTTTCGGATCTGAAACAGGAGAGAAAAGATTTATTAATTAGCAAATTCATAGTTCTCAAGCTTATTTAGTTATTTGTGATTGAAAGATTCAATCAATAACTTGTTGTTCTTAATTATTGGCTAACTTTTAGGGAATTCACACGGAAATAAAAGAGGTTTTCATGGCTATTATTTACGTTAAATCCGGTTCCACTGGTAATGGTTCCTCATGGAATAGTGCGTTTGGGACTTTACAAAGTGCGATCGCAGATTTTGTGAGAAATCCGGGTTAAACGCATCAAAAAGTCAGCATCTATTCCTTTAAACTTGGCCACTTTCGACGGAACACTGGTGATAATGATAATTCGGCAAAAGAATAGACATTTCTGGTGATTAGAACTGCGTCCATTAATTCAAAAGTGCTATCTGTTGGGTAAGAAGCCTACGCTGTACCGATAGGTCAGCGTAGGTAGTTCACGAAGTTAGTCTAAACTCCAGTGCAAAAAGTAGAGGCGAATGGCATTTAGCTACAAAATGTAAAGAAAATCGGTTGTTTGTTCTTAAATTTTAAAAATTGCGTTTTTTAGATCATCTGAGCCAAGGTGATTTGGTAAATTTATTTATACAAAAGTTGTCTGCTTAATTTTACGACTCTACTAAAAACTAATAGACTTCGCTACATCTCTCAATAAAGCAACGCCTAGCATAGTAGGTCTATTCATGCCGAAGTCTACTAGTAGTAAGTTAACTTTGAAATTACTGGCAGTCAATCAACCTATCGAGTCAAAAGGATAATTGAAAATGCAGTACACTACGGAAATCCCAGAAGGCATTGCTACTGCCTCTCCATTAGAAACCCGTATCGGTACACTGACCTGCGTAGATGGTGTGCCAGATAAAGAAACAACTCAGAAAGTCTTTGACAATCTCGACTTTCAATATGCGGTACAGGCATATCTTGCTAGTATGCCCATTGCCTCAGCGTCTGCCATGCGGAAGGGACTTCTTGAGTTTGGACCAGCCAATACAACAGTGCTACTATTTGAAAACTTAATGGATTCCCGAGCCCTGTGGTTAACTCCAAATACCACCTCTATCTACATGGCAACATGGCTAGAGTTAACAGATGAGCCAATGGTAATTGAAACACCGCCTAATGTCCTAGGCTTTATTAATGATTTTTGGTTTAGATATGTTGTTGATTTTGGCAATGCTGGTCCAGATGAAGGAAAGGGCGGCAAATTCTTGATTGTACCTCCTGGTTATGAAGGAGATTTACCAGAAGGCTATTATGTTGCTCGAACTAATACCTATGGCAACTGGGTTCTTTGGCGAGGTTTTCAGGTAGAAGGAGATACAACACCTGCGGTTACAACAACCAAAGATATCTTTCGGATGTATCCTCTCTCACAACAAAATAACCCACCGCAAATGACTTTTAAGAATATCTCTGGTCTGCTTAATAATACAATTCACCGCATGGACGATGGCATTTGGGAAGAAATTAATGAAGTTATCCAAGCTGAACCGAGCGATGGGATGGATGCAGAAATTTTGGGTTTACTTGCTGCCATTGGCATTAAAAAAGATCAACCTTTTGAGCCAGATGAGCGGATGAAGGGAATCCTCACCGAAGCTGCTGATGTCGGAGCAGTAACAGCCCGTGCCTTAGCTGCTCGTCCCCGTGATGATGAGTCCTTTTTGTATCCTGGAGAAAGATTCTGGATGACTCCATTTGTAGGAGGCAGTTATGAGTTCTTAGATAATGGTGCTCGTTTACTCGATGCTCGTACTTTTTTCCATTTCTATGCCACAGGTATCACTCCCGCAATGGCAAATAAGCTAGTTGGTGAGGGTTCACAATATGCCTGCGCTTATCTAGATAGTAATGGTGATTGTTTAGATGGCAGCAAAACCTACAAAATACATTTACCCCCTGATGTCCCAGTTGCAGATTTTTGGTCTTTTACAATCTACGATAATCAAACCAGAGCTATGCTTCAGACTGATGACCAGTTTCCCGGTATTGATAGTAACAAAGAAGATTTAGAACCAAATTCAGATGATGGCTCTTATGACATCTATTTTGGACCTACACCTCCACAAGGTAAGGAAAATAACTGGCTTCAAACCGATCCTGGATCTCCTGAGAAACCCAAAGGTTTTAATGTCATCCTTCGTCTCTATGGTCCTCTTGATCCTTGGTTTAATAAGACATGGATACCCGGCGATCTTGAGTTAGTTTCTTAGTTCTAACGAGTTTGTATAAAAGTATTCAGTACGAAGGATAATTGAAAATGAAGTACACTACAGAAATCCCAGATGTGAATCAACCAAACAATTCTGTTGAGGAATATATTCATCTATTCCCCTACCAGGAAACCTACAACTATGCGGTGGATTATACCGGAGGTAACCCTGACCGAAATGAGTTCCGCCCAGGTGACCCAAGTAAGTTCAACAAGTGGGCACTCGGTGAAGAACCTGAATTAGTCACCCATGAGAATGACACCGTTGTTCGGATGAACAATGATACTTATTATAAATTAGCCTTTGTTTTACTTGACCAGGGACCTGTTATTTTGGAAGCCTCAGCCCCTAGCGTGGAGCGTTTTAACTCGTTCCAACTTATGGACGATCGCAATGTTAATTTCCGCAACCTCATTTATCCAAGCGGTTCGTACACACTCTATCACGGAGAGAAACCTTCAGGAATCGTAGGCACAGCCATTGAAGTTCCTTCCAAACTTGCAGTTGTAATCGTGCGGGTGGAAGTGAAGAATAAGAAGGATGACATAGATGTGGATGATGCCAAGGCAGTCTTTAACGGTATAAAGATTGTTGGACCAACCATACAGGAGTTTCCTGAACTCGATTTGCTAAGTAAATTCACACAAGATGTGGTCGAGACAGCTAATAGTCAAATTGATGAAGTTTTTGAAACTACACCTTTCAATGATCTTGTTGCCGGACCAAGTGATGTCCCAGACAAAGTGTCCGAATTAAATCTTGCTGCCGGAACAAAACACGGTTGGGGAGGACCAGTAACTTCTCATAGTGCCTATGAAGTAATGTTCGATGACCCTAATGGAAAAACACTAGATGCGAGCCAAGGGACTTACACATTGACAACTACAGAGCCTCCAGTTGATGCCTTTTGGTCAGTCACGGCTTACGATTCTTCTGATGGACACTTTCATCCAAATGAGGAGAAACGTTACCACATCAATAACACTACCGCAATTGGGAATAAGGACGAAGATGGAAAGTTCGATGGAAGTTTCACTTTTATCTTCAAGACTCAATGTGGGGTAGATGATATCAACTGTCTGGAAGTACCAGAAGGTCCTTTTGATATCACTGCTCGTTACTATCTACCTGATTGTCCAATTCGCACTGGCGATTGGACAATTCCAAGACCTAAGCTTGTAACTGGCTTTTAGTCTAAACTCCAGTTTTCAGTCGAACTCACGTAGTAGTCAAGGTGGTGCTATTTACACCACTGGTGGTACTTTCAACGTTACTGAAAGTCAGTTTGGTAGTTCCGTTATTTAAGTTTAGAACTCACATCTTACTTGTAAAAAAGTAGGTTTTGATGGGTTACGCATTGCTAACCCATCCTACGAATAAAATTAATCTGAAATTTGTTTAATTTTATCTTTGAAAATAGCTTCTACTTCATCATAAGACATACACATTAGTTTATTGCATTTCCAAGTAATAGAAACGGAAAGTTCGACAGTAACCCTTAATATTGATTTAGGGCAAACTGCTTTTCTTGATGGTACATTTGCTAGTGACTCACCTAATGAAAGTCAATTTACTCAACTGATAGAAGTTGCGCCATCTAACCCTTCTTCTATTCCTGAACCATCTGTTACTATCGGGTTATTTTTAATCGGGTTTTTCTCATTTTTTAGGTTCATTTATATCAAGTAATTAGGGATAATACATATTTAAAATGGTGAGTGACGACGGATGATTATATTCTTGTTATTACCTAGATTATCGCCGTCTAACCCACCCTAAGCAATATAATATTCTCATGTTATTGCCAGTTATTAAGAGGTAAACGGGATAATAAAGAAAACATTCCAAATACAATTAAAGAAACCCCACTAACTGGATTAATCCAAGCAGACCAACGACGTAATTCTAACAACTTTTTCAGGGTAGCAGTAAAGGTTCCTGCTAAGATTAAAGGAAGGACATAACCCACTGTATAGGCTAATAATAATACACCACCTAAAATCAAGTCTTGTTTGGTGGCAACCCAAGCTAATAAGGTCGCTAAAACAGGGGTACTGCATGGAGAAGCAACTAAACCAAAAGTTAACCCTAAAGAATAGGAACGAATTCCAGCAGGAAGATCATCGGTAATCCAATTTGTTTCTCCTAAAGAGGGAAAGCGAAAAGAAATAACTTCTAGGAGATTTAATCCCATTAAAATAGCAATAACACTAACAATAATTGGTAATTCCACACCAATTTGTCCATAAACTTTCCCTAACGATGCTGCTAAAATGCCTAACCCTGCTAAAGTGGTTGCTAACCCCAAAGAAAACCAACCAGATTGACGCATTCCTTGCATTTTTCCTTGGGATTCATAACCCCCAATATAAGCAATCGTAATAGGTAACATAGACAACATACAAGGAGTTAAACTGGTTAATAATCCCGCTAAAAAAATGATAGCAATACTAACAAAACTTAGGTGATCAAGTTGCACAGAAACTAAGCGATTAGCGAATTGTTGTAGGTGATAAATTTGAGTTTGTAAAGAATCAAGCATTATTAAAATAGTATGAAGATAGAGTGACTTATATTTTATTATAACTTAATTATTCAGACCTTTGTTTGTATCTGATTGAAGATGACCTAAAAAATGGCCGATTAAGTATAAAGAACCTGCAATAACAATAATTTGGTCAGACTGTTTAGACTGAGTTGCTTCTTCCAATGCAGAAAAGACCGTTTCTTTTGTTTTAATTAGTGTTAAATCAGAACATATTTCTTGTGCCAATATAGCTAAATCATGAGGCTTTGCAGTACTATGATCAGGGACAGGAACTACATATAAACTATCGTTTTTTATGAGTAATTCTTGGAAAACTTTATCATGTTCTTTAGTGGCTAACATCCCGATTATCCAAATAACGGACTTATCTAAAGTATCGACGTAATTACGTAATAACTTAGCGGCAGCCGGATTATGCGCCCCATCAATCAAAATAGAATAATTTTCCCATGTTATCCATTGTACTCTCCCTAACCATTGAGTCTTTTGAATTCCTTGCTTGATATGCTCATCAGTAATTTTCCATCCTTGTTTTTGTAAAATTTTTATCGTTTCTATGGCTAAAGCTGAATTGTTTAGCTGCATTTTTCCCAATAGAGGCAATTGATATTTGATGTTTTTATAAATTGCTAAATTGTGATCAAAGTAACTTGCAGGTTCAACCCAAATATGAGGACAATTTAAAGCTTTGATTCGGGATTCAAAAACTGGTTTAACTTCATCGGGTACTTCACCCATAATAACAGGACAATCTGACTTAAAGATCCCTGCTTTTTCCCCAGCAATATCTTTAATTGTGGGTCCTAACTGTTGCCAATGTTCTCGACTAAGAGAAGTAATTACCGTAGCTAAAGGGCGATCGCAGACATTAGTAGCATCCAGGCGACCCCCTAACCCCACTTCGATAATAGCAATATCCACTTTTTCTTGGGCAAAATAAACCCAAGCGGCTGCTGTAATCACTTCAAATTGTGTGGGAATATCTTGATTAAAATTAATTGAATTGGTAATTTTAACTAAAATAAGTTCTAATTCAGAGATAGAAATTGGTTGATCATTAATACAAATTCTTTCAGTCCAATCAATCAAATGAGGAGAGGTATAACGTCCGACTTTATAACCAGCTTCCGTTAAAATTGAAGATAAATAAGCACAGACTGAACCCTTGCCATTGGTTCCTCCCACATGAATGATAGGGATGTTTTGATGGGGATTATGCAATTGCTCCAACAAAGTTTTGATACGATCTAACCCGAGATGAACACCAAAACGCTGAAAGCTTTGTAAAATAGAATGAACACTCATTAATCTAAGAAGAGACGACTAAAAACAATAAATTTGCCCAAGGATGAAGGAAGAAATTTAGATGATTGACTCATCATCAAGCACAAAAGCGATTATCAAAGAACCTAAAGACATTCATTACTATTGTCATGCCCGTGTAATCATTTTCTAACATGGGGTGGTCAACCAACAGAAATAAACGCTACACTATGCCTATGTCATACCTAGCGTACCAGTTTAGGGGATAAGGTTAGAGATAGTCATCTTTAATATCTTGTTTTTGGTTTAATCTTAGAAAAACTAATAATTAATCCTTTTAAGCAAAAGTTAAAGTTATCTATCCACCAATCCAAAAAAGCTGTGTATAATAGGATGATGAGTGAGGCTATAAACTCTGTAGTCAATCTAAATGGTGTGAGGAAAGCTGAAAATGCTGAAATTATTATGGAAAACCCTGCTGGTTAGTCCAGCTTTCGTGGGTGTCGTACTAGCATCTAACTCTGCTAATGCAGAAAGTGCGTCCCAGTTTGAATTTAATGACAGTGCAACCCAAGGGGTAGAAATTGCCCAAGCACAAGACGAACTATTACAAAAGCTTGAAAATTACAGTCAAGAAGGTAACTTAAACAGTAATGACCAAGTTACCAGTGTCAGTGAACTCCGGGATGTTTCCCCCACTGACTGGGCTTATGAGGCGTTAAGAAGCTTAGTAGAACGCTACGGTTGTATCGTCGGTTATCCTGACCGTACCTTCCGAGGCAACCGCGCTACCTCTCGTTGGGAATTTGCTGCAGGTTTAAACGCTTGTTTAAACACGATGGAACGCTTAATCCAAGAAAACGTAGCAGTGCTTCGGGAAGATATCGAAAAGCTCAAGCGTTTAATGCAGGAATTTGAGGCAGAACTCGCTGCGTTAGGTGCGCGGGTCGATAACTTAGAAGGCCGAGTTGCTTTCTTGGAAGATCACCAATTCTCCACTACCACCAAATTAGTTGGGGAAGTGATCATGGCCGCAACTGCTGCTGGTGGTAGCCGTTCTTCTGAAGATAACCAAGCGGTTCTTCAAGATCGTATTCGTTTAAGCTTCAATACCAGTTTCAGTGGAGAAGACCTCTTAGTTACCCGTTTATCTGCCAGTACCGGTACAGGAAGAGATCGCTTTACCTTAAACGAACCTAACCTACGGGTTCTTAACCCCAACACGGGTCAACCCATTGGTATTGCTTTCGCAGAAAATACCTTAATCAACCCCACCGCGACCCAAACCTTTAACATTGGGCCTCGTCGTAATGAAGAAGATAACGACGTAACCATTGACTGGGTTGGTTACTATGCTCCCATTGAGCCATTAAACAACTTTAAGATCGATACCTACGTCACCGCCTGGGGTGGACGTTGGCACCACTTTGTACCCACGTTAAACCCCTTCTTCGAGGACTTTGACGGTGGTAAAGGTTCCTTAAGTACCTTCGCTCAACGTAACCCCATCTACCGTATTGGTGGTGGTGCTGGTGCTGGTATGAGCTTCAAGGTCGGTTTCCTCGAAAGTTTGCTTGGTCCTACCTCTGTTAGCTTCGGTTATTTAGCAGGAACGGCTAACGATCCTTGTCTCAACGGTGGTGGAGAAAACCCTGATGGCAGTATTCGCGGTTGTCAAGTGGGTAGAGGTATCAACCCTGCAACGGGTCAAGAGTACGCTGCAAGTGACGGTGGTAACGGGTTATTTAACGGTAACTATGGTGCGTTAGCTCAAATCAACGGTAACCTCTTTGATGTTATTAACATTGCGTTTACCTACGTCCACGCTTACCACAAACCTGATTCACCCATCTTCGGTTCTGGTATTCCTACCGGCCCTGGGGAAGTGGGAACCTCCTTTGCTAACTTCTCTCGTTCTGAGTTGAATAATGCCTTTGCTGGAGGTTCTATTGGAGAACCTGGAACTGATACCCTTGCTTATAATACCAATGGCACCAACTCCAACGATCCTTTACAGATTAATCCCTTTGACATTGGTGGTAAGGTGACCAACAGTTACGGTGGTCAGTTCACCTGGCGTGTTGCTGAATGGATGAACTTCAGTGCCTTTGGTTCTTTCACCAACGTTCGTTTCATCGGTCGTGGTAAGAGTGCTGAGGTTTGGACTGGTGGTGGCGGTTTCGCCTTCCCCGACCTCTTCAAAGAAGGAAACCTCTTAGGTATCTTCGCAGGGGTTCAACCCTATCATGGTGGTCGTCAACGTCCCTACTTAGGCGAAAGACAAGGTTTCTTCAACCTTCCCAGTCGTAACCCCATCACGGCTGAAGTGTTCTACCGTTATCAAGTAACCGATAACATTTCTATCACCCCTGGCGTGATTTGGATTGCTAACCCCGATCAATTTGTTAACATTCAGGGTGCTGACGATGAAGTGATTGGAACCCTTCGTGGAACCTTCTCCTTCTAAACTTTGATAACTCCAATTTGATCTAAGCTTAAGTGTTCGTGAACCCTGTTTTGTGCAGGGTTCTTCTTTTTTTAATCTGGATCATTCTGGATAAACTCATTCTGAAAAAATCAAAACAGGAGCCAGACCATAACCCAATCGGTTATTATCACCAAAATGAATTTTATAAACCATCGAACCATCTTTCTGTTTAACACAATGACCAATTCTTGCCATAGGTATAATATTCACACTTTTCTTTGTATGTGCAGTCATAAATCGCAACTCTACAATTTTTTCTAACCCATCATCAGTTTTAAATATTTTGTAATTTACCTTACCTTGTACAACATAATCGAACAGGCTGTTTTCTTCTATTAATTTCTTCAAAATAGTTTCAGTCGGTGATAAGATAAGGCTGAAACCTGCGGCACCTGCTTTGTGTTTCCAAACATAATCAAGATAAGAAAGGCTGCCATTTAAGAACTCTGATGCCACATTTTTCAACTCGAAAGCAGGTGGATTAAAAGGGTGATGAAGATAAGGTAATAGTCGTTTAGACACTTCAAAGAGCTTTCGCGGATGATTAATGAATTTCAAATCTTGATACAATTTATCGTACCGAAATCCCCATTTTAAATTAGTTGGATAATGGTCTTCATAAATCGCTTCAGAAGGTAAAACCCTGTTGTAAAGGCGTTCTATTTTTTTCTTCTGCTTATTTACTGTTTGATAAAATAGCATTTCATCTTGTTCAAAAATATCTTCAACATCTACTATCTCTACAGGGATGCCAAGTTCTTTTTGCAGAGCATAAAACTCAAAATTAGTCTTTTGATTTTGTATATTTCTATCTATTAAGATGAGAGGCTTTTTATATTTTCCTCCCATAATAGTTTGATAAATACTAATAAAATTATCCCAAGTTTCTCTGTGATTATTGGCAAAAATGTAAGTATTCGATAAATTAAGTTTATTTTGAATAAATTGATTAAGCTTTGTAGCTGTAAATGGATAAGTCGCTATACCTTGAAACTCAATACTTTGTAAACCATCTTCTGTGACTGCCATATCAAAACTCCCAAAAGAAAATTGGTTAGTTTTTTCAAAATCTGTTAGATTTTTATCTTGACTAGCAAAACCTTCAGGCAAAGTTATTTTAGGAAAATTATTATTTTTTGTTTGTGCTACTACATGATTAATAAAAGCAATAAATTCATCAGATAAATTCTGGGAAATTCCAACAAAATAATTGGCTAATCGCATCTTACCACCATTTTCAGACCCATTCAAAAAATAATATTCATTGCTTAATAAGTTGACCGCTTCCCCATAGATTTTATCAGAAATGCGTTGTAAAAATATTTGATTATTCATTTTTTAACTGCTGGGACAATGGTTAGACAATTAATTATACCACCGCTTATAATACTAGGGTAAGGATAGTTCTATGATGACTCAGTATAATAAAATAGAGAAATATTAAAGGATAGTTTCATTTATGTTATTAAGTCCCCATCAAAGAGAAAAACTCGATCCCAACAATGATCAAGAATTTTATAGTTTTCCCCGTTTTGTAACTCATGTGGATGAGGGGTTTATCGATCAATTAACCAATCTTTATCAAGAACGATTAGAACCCCAAACACGCATTTTAGATTTAATGAGTAGTTGGGTATCTCATCTGCCTGATGACCTTCAATTTGACCATGTAGAAGGTCATGGAATGAATCAAGAAGAGTTGCAGAAAAATCCCCGTCTCGATCATTATTTTGTCCAGAATCTTAACGATAATCCTAAATTACCCTTAGAAGATAATAGTTTTGATGCGGTTTTGATTGCTGTTTCGGTTCAATATTTACAGTATCCTGAAGCTATTTTTTCGGAAATTCATCGCATTCTTAAACCCGAGGGCATGGTGATTGTTAGTTTTTCTAATCGGATGTTTTATCAAAAAGCAATTTCTGCTTGGCGTGATGGGACAGATGCCATGAGAATTCAATTGGTTAAAAACTATTTGAAGTCGGTTTCAAGGTTTAGTAAACCTGAAGTGATTATGAATGTCTCGAATTTACCGAGTTTCTTACAAATGTTAGGGATGATGGGGGCTGATCCTTTTTATGCGGTCATTTCCCTTAAATCATCCCGATAAAATTATATTTGTGGCGAATGTAACCGTAACTGAATTAAGCAATCTCTATGTCTATCGTAGATTGCTTCGGGGTATTTTTAGTGACAATCAAAGCTTACTGTTGATATTACCCCTCGCAATGACGACTTAAGTCTCTCATAACTTGTGAGAATGGGGTTTTAATCCCCATTCTCGGCTGTTTATTCCCTTTCTTGATTTACTTCTGGCTCATTTTTTTCCAGCTTTTCCTCACTTTTTTCTCCTTTTTCGTCCGCTTCATGTTCTTCTAGGAGTTGGACAACTTTTTGACGAATTTGTTGATGTCTTTCGACTCCTTCGTAGGCGAAACGGTTAAAATTATTGCGGACGATTTCTGCCTCAATATATTTCACGCGATCGCTGGTATTGGGGTGAGTAGATAACCAAGCTGGGGGACTGTGTTTGTGTTCATCATCCATCACCACCATTAAGTTACGCACACCATCGGCTGCGTACCCAGTGGCAGCAAGTAATCTTGTACCAAATAAGTCCGCTTGTTCTTCCATTCCGCGACTGTAACTCAAAATGGCTAAGTTACTAGCGATCCCTCCCACATAGGGGATATAGTCTATTACGCTGCTAGTTAATGCCCCTTGAGTCATTTGTTGGAAGCCGTGAGACAGTACCGAATGGGCTAATTCGTGGGCTAATAACCCGGCAATTTCTGCTTCTGATGCCGTTTTAGCGATCGCCCCAGCATTGACAAAGATTTTACCCCCTGGTAAAGCAAAGGCGTTAATATTCTTATCCATCACCACATAAAATTCATATTCAAATTCATCTCTTCCGGCAACTTTGGCTAATTTTTGACCAATTTCATCGATATATCCTGTAACTTCGGGATCTTCAACTAGGGTCAAACGATTTTTAAATCCGTCGGCATAACTTTCCCCAATGGCTGACTCTCCTTGAAGTAAAAGGTAGCTGGTTTGAAGGGTAGAAAGGGGGGCAAAAACGTTCCCCATTAAAGCAGCCCCAATGCCACCCATAATGGCATTTCCTACCACATTCCAAGTCATTTGTTCTTGGAGATCCCCTTGATAACGGTCTAAATTTTTATCTGCTAATTCTTTAAATTCATCCCGTAAGAAATGATCTTGATTAAACACAGCAAATTGACGGGCAGTTAAGGAAGCTGCTAACCAATTTTCTGCTTGTTCATCTGCTTCGATTTTCGCTTTAACTAAGGGGGCTTCATTGGGGTATAAAGTAACCGCTTCTTTTAATACCTTTAAAGCTTCTTCTTGACGATCTTCTGTTCTCAAAATTTCAGCATATTTCAGATGACCGGGAATAAACTCTGGATAGTCTTGAGATAATAATTGTAAAGGAGCAATTCGCTTGCTTTTATACACTTCGCTTTCATTTAAACTTTCTTGGTACAGTCTCCAATAAACTGCACCTCCTGGTAATAAGTATTCGGGGTCATAAACGGCTTGAGCTAGGATTTCACGATTTAATTCTTCTTCATTTCCAAAGGGTTCTTTTACTTCTCGATAGAATCGTTCGGCTAATAAAGTCTCACCACAGTTATAAAAATGATCCGCCTTAGCTAAGGTTGGATAATGGGTAAGTTCAGCCTGAGAAATTTCTAAAATTTTATCTTCTTTTTCTTCTTTATTTTCAGTATTTTCCTCTTCAATGTCAGCCGGTTTTTCTAACGATAACGCTTCAGCATTATTGTTAGGCTTTTCTGTTGTATTCTCAGCTACTTCTACAGCAGGTGCGAGGGGGTGTAAAACTTGAGGGGGTGCGCTTTCACAACTATCAGTGATTGCTGTTTTTGTCTCTTCCGTTTCTTCTGAGGTGGGCGCTTTGGTTGTATTAGAAGTGGTTGTTTCTACTGGGTTAGATTGTTTTTTTTCTTCTGTTGTATTAGCTAAGCTCGACTCAGTAGAAGGTTTACTATTTTCTTGAGGGTTATTATTAGATAAATCTGCTATTTCAAAAGATGTATAGTCTTTGGGCAGATTTTCTACGGTCATGTTTCCTTTTAAAAAGGATGTTTGATTTTCGTCTATTTCCTGGGATAACACCAGGTTAGGACAAAGAAAACTCAGTAAAATGATGGATAAATACCAGTTAAGTTTCATTTTTATAGGTTGACTCACAGCAAATATTCCTTCTATGTTATAAACTATTTTCTCAATGATCACTATTTTTATGATTATTTTATATTTTAGTTAATTACTTTTTTAAATAATTAACTCGATTAATGACGTTTATTTCATAAATCTTAATGCTTTGAAAACTTTAGATAAACAAAAAGATTTCGGGGACTTTTAGTAAAAAAGTATAACAATTCTAGACAAAAATTAATTAAAGCGATGGGCTTGACAGTTGAGTTATAATAATTATTGGGGGGTAAAAAGTCCCCCAATATTATTAATAAATAAATCAAGAAAGTGTGGCATGGGGAGATAATAATTCTAGTTTCAAAAGATGCCATGAAAGTTATCCCCTCCCTTTTGATTACCTTTAGCCTTCTTTCCATCACCCCTAGTGTCGTTTCCCAGGTTCTTCGTTCCTCCGACTTCAACACATTAGCTACCACCTCCAGTGAAGATTTAACGGGGGTTCAACCGAGAACCATCGAAGATTGGAACTGGGGATTAGGGGGAGAATTTCCTGATCCTAAACCGTCTCCACCCTTAGAGTCTAGCAATTTTGACTTAGATTTGTATGAAACGAGGGTCAGACAGCTTAATGACGCTTATCAAGATTCCGATTATCAGTTAGGAGACTACGAACGTCCTACCCGTCGTTTTCCCGTAGTTGATTTTTAGTTAGTTGAATGGGAACAAAAAATACCCCCTTTGCGCCCTTGCGCCTTTGCGAGCTCTCTTTTCACAAGAAAATTTAGTTGAATGGAAACCCTCGCATTACTGATGTGATGGGTTTCTTTTTTTCAATAACATTCGATAAATGGGTTCATTTTTATTCAACGTTGCTATTTCCCTTTGCGTGGGAATAGGAAATGGATTTTCTTGTAACCAAGGGTCTTGATGTTGCTTTTGGAAACCAGTATTAGTTAAGAAATTATCGGCCATTTCCTCAGCAACTTCCCTAATATCTGATTGTAAAAAAACCGATCCAGTGTCAACCAAATAATCAGTGATCGCTTGAACTAAATCCGGTTGTACCACCCGTCTTTTTTGGTGACTACGTTTAAACCAAGGATCAGGAAATTGAATACTTACCCCTTCTAAAGTTTGAGAAGGAAAAGATCCTAATAATGGCTGAATATACAAATTAATATTACAAAATAGAAAATGAAGGTTAGACAATTGTAAGCGATCGCGTTGTTCATTGGCTTCAATCACTAAAGGTTTTCTAATTTCCACCCCCAGGAAATTAATATTAGGATACAATGGAGCCATCTGTAATAAAAATTTTCCCCTTGCACAACCAATATCTAAATGAAGGGGTTGGTTGACATCAAGATAAATTTTTTCCCACTCTGGTAAAATTAGAGGCTGACGGTATTTTGCACTTAAAGGGTTAACGTGTTGACGGACACGGACTCTTGCCAAAATTAATCTCTCCTATTTATTCAAGACTTTTTTGTGATGAATTTTCGCTTTGCTGTTATCAGTGATCCCCATGTTGCGGTTCCCCACACCATCCCAACTCATGGTAATCGGTTTCATTTAGTCGAAGTCAGTATTCTCGCCTTAGAAAAGGTATTAAATCACCTAGAACAGCTTAACTTAGATTTTCTCCTCTTACCAGGGGATTTAACCCAAGATGGAGAGATAGATAATCATAACTGGTTAAGCAAACGCTTGCAATCTCTCCCTTTTCCCGTTTTTGTGGTTCCAGGTAATCACGACGTTCCCTGTGTTGATCCCACAGAAGCGAAAATCGGGTTTCATCAATTTCCTAGTTATTACGGTCACTGTGGTTATAACAGTCAACAGTTATATTATACCCAAGAAATTTTACCAGGGGTGCGAATTATTGGGTTAAATTCTAATCACTTTAATCAGGAAGGAAAACAGTTAGGATGTTTAGATGATGAACAATTAACTTGGTTAGAAAATTTGTTAGCTCAGGTGAAAGATCAACTCCTTTTAGTGATGATTCATCATAACGTTATTGAGCATTTACCAGGACAAAGTAACCATGAATTAGGGAAAAGATATATGCTCGATAATGCTTCTCTATTACTTAAACTCTTGAAGTCGGCTAACTGTCAACTCATTTTTACCGGGCATCTTCATGTACAGGATGTTGCTTATGAACAAGGAATCTATGAAATCACAACCGGATCATTAGTTAGTTATCCTCATCCTTATCGTATCATTGAAGTCAAACGACCCACTAACGGTTCATTGAGCCTTAATATAACCTCTCATCGCGTTAAAAGTGTACCAGGATGGGAAAATTTAGAACAAATTTCTCGTCAATGGTTAGGCGATCGCTCCTTTGGATTTATGGTGAAATTACTAACAGCATCCCCGTTAAAAATATCCCTTGAAGAAGCGGAAAAATTGGCTCCAGTATTACGAGATTTTTGGTCAGATATTGCAGCAGGGGATGGTCTGTTTGATTTTCCTCAGTTTCCTCCTGACGTTCGTGATTACTTTCAACAATTTAGTGCTGTGAAATCTGATGGAACACCTGCTTTGATTGATAATCATGTTTTGCTTAATTTATAACAAAAATCTCATATATTTGAGAGAAAAAGTAATTAAAACAGAAAGGTTAGTCTTTCTGTTTTTTGTGTAATTACTGATCAGCAAATACGCTGATTTCATATATTTTTCATAAAAATAGTCATTTTAGTTATGTATTTTTATCAAACAGCAAGAATAAAAAAATCTCAAAAATAAATTTAATAAAGTTTAAATAAAGAAATGATTGAAAAATCCTAGACAATACGGATGCTTTTTTTAAGGAAATTGTCAACAATTAAATAAACAATAAATTCAAATTTTTTTGTTTTTCATAATCAATGAACTCAACCCCTGACCATGAAAAGGGGTCAACAGAACTTAGGAGATAATTCGTTATGATTGATCAACTGACACAATCTAATCTGAATATTTTTAATCATTCTACTATGGATGATTCGGAGGGAGGGGAACCTCTGAGTAATATTGAGCATTCCTCTGATCAATCCGACATTATAGGAATCGATCCCAAGTCTGACTTAGTAACAGTGACTGAAACGTTACAAGGATTGCTGAAAGAAAGTGGCGTAAATTCTGTTGATATCGATGATCATCTAATGACAGGAGAGGGTAGCAATGATGACCCTATTATCAGTTTTAACCAAGAAAAACGCTTAAAGTTTACGGATAAAGAAAAGGGAGTTTTAGACCATAGTGATCAGGTTTATGGAGAGGGATATAGCGATGAATATCGATTAACCGGTCTAAAGAAAAATGAAAGGGTCATTCTCGACTTAAAAGCCTTAGACTTTGGGAGTTCCCTGCAATTAGTAAATGATGGAACAGGAGAGATACTCTATCAGTCCAACAACGAGGATAATTTTCATAATCAATTGACGTTCACCCCTGACAAAAACATAGACTATGTGGTTAGGGTTACGTCCGTAGAAGACCAAGGGACAGGAGGATATGTCTTAGCAACCACGTTAGGGGAACTGACAGAAAAATTGGTTTTTAGTGATACAGAGACAGGGGTTTTAGACAGTAGTGATCAAACGTTTCAAGGTCGTTATCGAGATGAGTATATTTTGAGAGGTGTTGAAGATCAACAAACCGTTGTTCTTAATTTAGATAGTGTCGGATTTGGCAGTTCTTTACAATTGATCAATCGGGAAACTGGACAAATGATTGATCAGTATGAGGTGACAGAAACGGAGGGAACACTCCAGACTCAACTGACGTTTACCAGCGATAAGGATATTGACTATTTAGTCCGAGTTACTTCTACAGGAGAAAGCACCACAGGAAGCTATACTTTAGGAACCACTTTAGGAGAACTCACCCTAGGAATTAGCGATCAAACGATTCAAGGAACGTTAAGCGAAGACGATCAAACAACTGATTTATGGCGTGCAAGATATACAGACCGATATGAACTCACGAATATATCCCCTTTCCAAACCATTGATGTTAACCTAAACGCCTCTGACTATAATACGATGGTCTTTTTGATTGATGCGGACACAGGAAGCTATCTATCATCTAACAGGGGTTCTTACAATGGTCAAGAAGGTGGTTACGTCTCACAGATGAGTTACAAGGCCAGAGCAGGTTTCAATTATGCTCTTGTCGTTACTTCTTATATGTCTCAACGGACGGGAGACTATACCTTAACCGTTGATACCAATTTATCTGTCTCCGGTGGATTTGATGTGAGGGATGATGATGTTCATCCGATTCTGAAAAATCGTCTTATGGATAACTATCTTCTCTCTGATTTACAGGTAGGAGAAGATGTACAACTGAATTTGAATAGTTCATCTGATAATCTTGTTCAACTTTTTGATCAAGACACGGGAGATATTTTACAAACCACTAACCAAAGCAATCTCAAGTTTACCGTCGAAGATGGGATTAATTATGGGGTGAGAATTGTGGGAGAAGCGGGTGGAACCTACGACTTAACCACCGATACCGGTTTGTTATTTGATAGCAATGTGATCGGACTGAATCAAACCATTACCAATTCTCTTGTCACTAGCGATTTTCGGGACTATACCAGGGAGCATTGGAGTTACCACCGATACTATAGCGATGGTTATTACCTCTCCGCAGATAGTCTACAAGGACAAGATCAACTCGAAATTACGATTGATGGTGAGTTTTCTCCCGAGTTGCATATTCTCAATGCTCAAACAGGAGAAATTCTTGATTCTTACAGTAAACGTTACGCCAGCAAAATAACTTACGAATTCGATGTAGAAGATGGTATGGACTATCTACTCTTAGTGAGTTCTCGTCATAATGCACAGACAGGACAGTACACCTTTAACATACAAAGTTAAGGTTGAGGGACATTCTGACCAACAGTCCACCACGCTAACCCATAGGGTTGACTCTCTTGATTAACTTGTTGTTTGTACTGCACCCGTATTTTATAGTTGCCAGTGGCCGAAACAGGACAAAAAATATGTTCTGTATTATCCACTTTGCTACTAGAACGACAGATACTTTCAGAGACATTGGTGGCATTGGCTGGCATTAAATAGAGATCAAGATTATTGAGACCTCGATCTTCAAAATTCTCCCCTAGATCGTATTGCTCATTGTTGTTTTTGTCGTTGAGTTTTACGAATCTATCCCAGACTAGGGTAATGGAAACAAAGCTATTTTCTGGCAACGGTTGAGAAATAATATAGTCTTGATATTGATCTTTGGTAACGGTTTCATAGTCCCAACCCATAACTGGAACTGGATTTTGGGGTTTCCATTGACCCGCACTAAACTGTTGATAAGCACGCAATACATTCAAGTGGCCGGTTCCCATTTCTATGTCTACAGGAATCTCCGGGTTATCATAGGCATCTGAATCGAACCAACTATAATGGGATTTACTAAAAATCGTTCGCATCATGCCTAATAACAAACCGTTCCCCTTATCTTGTATCTTATCGGCAGAATTCAGTAAGATGGCTTTGTTAACCTGATGACGGCGAGAGTCCAGACTCCAGTTCGGTTGTTGATTGGCCAGTTGGCGATCGCCGAATTCTTGTAATAAGGCCACGGAGGCAGTGATATGAGGGGCCGCAAAACTGGTACCACTGACTTCTTGGATGGTTCCGGCTAGGTCGTAGACGGCCACCTTGCTTCCTGGGGCGACTAAATTGATGGCCCGTCTCGGTCCGACGTTGATTTCCCGTTTGATTAAACTGCGGCCTATGCCCACTGGAAGGGCGCTGAGGTTGGCAAAATCGACTTTTGAGTAAATTTCGTCCCGTTTGGTGGTGTAAGCGGTGGTGATGCCGTTATAGTGGTCTGTGGGAATGGGAATACCCCCCTGTCCCTGGTTGCCGGCGATGACATAGAGGGTATCATGAACCCGTGAAGACCAGTCGATACATTGGGTTAAATGGGCATTCCCATCTAACTTTGCATCCATGCGACGATCTTGTTCTAAGGATTCTCCGAAACTAAAGTTAATGGCCCGGACATCTCCACTGTTTTGTTGGGCAATGTGTTGACTCGCTAAACATTCTTGGGGTTGGCCTCCCCCTTTGATGGCACCGATGGCCGAAGCGTATAATCTTGCGTCTGGAGCGACTCCTGGCAATTTTTTGTCTTTGCTAACCATGACGGTTGCTACCATAGCTGCATGGTTGTCTAGGTTGCCGTTAGATTTGACTGCCCGATTTTGATAATAAACCCCTGCTAGTTTGAAAGCAGGACTCCACGCTGCTATTTTATCGAAGCCGAATATGCCTGGCCGTCCAATTTCGACTTGTCCAATGGCAATTTTTTTCCCGGTTAAATTTAAGGGTTGTTGATGTAAGCGGTTGGCATAAATGCCGGTTTCTCCGATGGAGGTATTTAAGGCTAAACTAGGAGTAATGATTCCTGTAATGGTTGTTAAACTGCTGATAACCCAAGCAACGGTTTGTTTCATTTAGATATATTAACTGTGTTTTTTTACTTCTGTTTATTTTATACATAGAACATAAGATAATAGCTGTAAAAATTTTGTAAAGATAATAGGGCAAAGAGAATTAACTCCATAGACCCAGATAATTGTGGTTATAATAGATGAGCTTGCTAAAAACTAAAAGATTATGTCTTCGATTATATAGTAAAACTAGATTGAATTTAGATTAACTCTTGTTCTTGTAATAAATTATTAATCCAATTTTGATCATTTTCCGATAGATTATCTAAGATTTGCTTTTGATAATTAATAGCTAAATCATAACTTCCTTTTTCATAGATACTATGTAATAACTCTTGTAAAGGGATTAAAGGTTCTTGATCTTCTGGTTTTAAAGGTAAGGGAATTGCAGGAATTTCTTGTGCTAAGTTAAAAGCATAAAGTTCTGCTTTGGGACGGCGATCGCTTCTACTAATAACAATACGATAATCTGATTTGATTGTATCATCTATATTCATAGGCATTATCTCACCTCTCCTTAATAAATCTATTTCTATTAAGTGAGTTAAACTCATTAATACTTGTTCTCTTTTTTTTATATATTTAGTTCTCCCTTCTCCTGATTTTTTATTTTTAGGTGATAATATTTCAATCACTGTTACCACTTCCTGAGTCTCTACATTTTTAACTTGTAAATACCATTCTTTAACCGTTTGGGGTTGAGGAAGAGAAATAGTTAAGGGTTGAACTTTTGGAGGGGCAACCGCAACATTAGATGAGGTTTCAGTCACCTTTGAACTCGGAGTAAACACTACATTATCAGGAATACCCACTAATTCTAAATTATCATCATTATTAGTATCTGTATAAACTCTTTGTTCCATAGACATACGATATTTGGGGCGTAGAATCGGGTTCATGTAATCAGCGATCGCAACAATTAAATGAGTATGAACTTGTGACCAAAATAGAGGAAGTTCTAAATAAGGGTTCATTCCAGGAAAGGGGGAAGGCATAATTGATCTCCTTAATTTGTACAGTCTAGAAGACTATTTTACGATTTACTTTCGTCAGTTAAGATGACATCTTCATATATTAATTCAACGGGACAAGTAAAATCAATTGAGTCTAATTTTAATTCCTCCTTTTCACTAAAACTGTATAATTCCCAAACTCCTTTATCATTGACACGAAAACATTCAATTAGTTTTTGATCAGCACTCACTAAAACATATTCTTTGAGTGTTTCTATTTGCCGATAATTTCTGAATTTTTTTCCTCGATCAAATCCTTCGGTACTTGGGGAAAGCACTTCAATAATTAAACAAGGATATTGAAGAAACTTGAAGGCTTTTTTATCTCTTTCGTCACAACTGACAACTACATCAGGATAATGATAAGGACCTTGTTCTGATAGCTGTACTTTAACATCATTAATTTGTATTTTACATCCTTTGTTCCTCAGATGATTTTTTAGAGTAGAAGCTAAGTTTAAAGCAATAGTATTATGGGGAATAGTTCCCCCTGTCATCGCATAAACTTCCCCATCCATATATTCATATTTTAAGGGTTGTTTTTCCTCCCATTCTAAATATTCTTCGGGAGTCATATAAATATGTTCTTTTGCTGCAACCATATTCAAACCTCAATAAAAAATTAAACCGACAAACTGATGACTGATGACTGATAATTCATAACTGGATTTAACGCTTCTAAAGCGCGATCGCGATATTTCCCATATCTTTCCCGTTTATTGCGAATTCTGACGGGTAAATCGGGTAAAATACCAAAGTTAGGTGGCATAGGCTGAAAATGTTTCGGGGATGCACTACTAATAAACTCAAACAATGCCCCCATCATCATCGTAGACGGTAACACAATCGGTTCTAACCCTAATGCTATCCTGGCCGCATTGGTTCCCGCTAACCATCCCCCGGATGCTGCTGCGGTGTAACCTTCTGTCCCAATGAGTTGTCCTGCGCCCAACAGAGTGGGACGACTTTTAAATTGTAGGGTTGGTTCAAGTAACTGGGGAGAGTTAATGAAGGTGTTGCGGTGCATCACACCCATGCGAACAAACTCGGCATTTTCTAAACCAGGAATCAGTCTAAAAACTCGTTTCTGTTCACCCCATTTTAAATTAGTTTGAAATCCTACCATATTCCACAGTTTACCCTGTTTATCTTCTTGTCGAAGTTGGACAACAGCGTAAGGTCGTTTTTCCTTGTTTTCAGGATCACGAAAGTCTCCTAACCTTGCGTCAAATAAACCCACTGGTTTCAATGGACCATAACGCATGGTATCTTCTCCTCGTTGGGCTAATTCTTCGATAGGCAAACATCCCTCGAAAAATTTGGCGGTTTCTCGTTCAAATTCTTTTAATTCTGCTTGTTCTGCGGTACAAAGTTCGTCACGAAACTGTAAATATTGTTCGGGGTTGAGGGGACAGTTAAGATAGGCAGCTTCTCCTTTGTCGTAACGGGAGGCTAAAAAGGCGATGTCTCGGTTGATGGAGTCCCCCACAATAATAGGGCTGGCTGCGTCAAAAAAGCTCATATAAGCCATGCCGGTGAACTGTTGTAACTTTTCTGCCAAAACGGGGGAAGTCAGGGGGCCAGTGGCTAAAATAACAATGCCGTCTGAGGGTATTTCCTGGACTTCTGAGCGTCTTAATTCGATTAACGGGTGTGTTGCTAGGGTTTGGGTTAATTGTTGGCTAAACACCCCTCTATCTACCGCTAACGCACCACCGGCTGGGACGGCGTGTTTATCGGCGGTTTTGATGATGATGGAGTTGAGGCGACGTAATTCTTCATGGAGTAGACCGGCTGCGCGATCGCTGGACATGGCACCGAAGGAGTTACTACAGACTAATTCGGCTAATTCTTGGCTATGATGGGCGGGACTGGTGCGAATAGGGCGCATTTCGTGCAGTATCACGGGTATGCCAGCTTGGGCGACTTGCCACGCTGCTTCGGTGCCGGCTAACCCTCCACCAATTACTTGAACTTTTGCGGTTGATTCTGTCATTAATTCGGTTTTAGTTTCGTTTTTGTTCTGTTTGAATACTTTTATTTTAGTGTAGTTTAATTGTTTGTTCTATCTGATAGTCGAGGTTTAGTATAGAAATGAAAACAATTTTTTTGATAAAGTATATTAGTAATAACCTTTGCAATCTTAAGGATAGTTAGATTATGGCAAATTGGTCATTAAGTGTATCTTCAGAAATTGATCAACGGTTACGAGCTTTTTTAGGGCAAAAAGGAGTCAGCGAAGAAAGCTTATCTCGATACGTTGAAGAAGCAGTTAAACAAAGATTAGATTTTGAGGAAACGGTTGCTTATGTTCAAGAACGCAATTTACGTTATTCTCAGGAAGAAATTGAAACAGATATAGATGAGGCTATTAGAAAAACTCGTGATGCGTCTCGTTCTTGATACGAATATTCTTATTTCAGCATTGTTACGAAAAAATACGCCTCCGTATTTACTTTATCAACAGTGGCGTGAGGGTCAATTTGATCTAGTTACTTCGGATAAACAACTCGAAGAATTACAGAGAGTTATGTCTTATCCTAAGCTAAAGCGTTACTTTACCCCTGAAGAAGCAAGAAAAATGTTAGTAGGAATTACAACTTATTCAGTCTGTGTTAGTTCACTTCCTACTGTAAATTATTCACTTGATCCTGATGATAATATTATCTTAGCAACTGCTATTAAAGGTAACGCTAATTATCTTGTTAGTGGAGATAAATCTGATTTACTTAAACTCAATAGGGTTGAGAATATTCCTATCATTACAGCACGTCAAGTTTTGATAATTCTTCAATCAAGTGAATAATAGCTTGTTACTATGCTTTAGTATTTTTTTCTTTTTCTTCAATCATAACTACACCAACTAAGTAAATAATAGCTGCTTTTACCATTCTCAGTAAAAAGTAGGTTTCTTCTTGCATTTGCTCTAAACTGTAGTTGACTTTCGATTCATCTATGACTTCATTTTGATGCAAAGTAATTCCTTGGTGTGTTAAATAATTTCTTAAAATTCTAAATGGATAAAAATGATCTTTATCATCAAAAGGTTTGTGAAAAGGTTTTTCATATTCAGACTCAATGTACAAATCTTTTTTCATATTATATAAAGCTCTTAAATATGGATTATTTTCTAACTTTTTATCGATGATTGGATGCAAATTTTCTTGTTTAGTATCTTTATTAACTCTTCTGCGAAAATCAATATACCAAAAATTATTAAAGGTTAAAGAGTTTTTATAGTAAAGGTAAACTGTACTAATATCATTCAATTTTTTAGGAGTTTTTAAATCTAAATTATCATAAAAATATTCATACAAAAATCCTGCACATTTATCTAATAAATCTACAGAAAGACGTAAACTCGTTTTTAAAAGTCCACCCTTCAAACCAAAATAAGCAGAATCTAATGTATCAACATATTCAGTGATGTTACTAACTTCAATCATTTCTTGATCTTGAGAGAAACTTTGATAGTATAAATGTCTAGCAGTAACAAATTCTTCCTTGATTTGATTAAAAATATAGACTAATTTTTTATTTTTTTCTTCATCAATGTTGTTGATAATTACATTAGGCAAAGCTAAGTTATCTTTATATTGTTGCTTATAATATAAAACTTTAGGATTTATTGTCAGTAAAAGTCGTTGCTCTTTTATAAATTTTAAGTAAGGAGAAGGTTGCCATTGTTTTTGTAATTCTTGTTGTACACTATGCAACTCTAATAAATTCATTGATCGTAAAAATTCATAAAAATCTATAGTTTCATTTGATTTAAGATGATTCTCTACTTTAATCAATGAATTACTAATTAATGAACCTATCCGACTGTCTTCATTAAAATTTTTTGCTTTCTTTAACAAATTATAGGATTGGTAGTAAATAAAATCTCTTTCGTCATTTTTTTCTGAAAAATAAGAATAACCTAAGTTAAAAAGTGTTATTCCAAAATCACATATGACAACAGTGTAACCTTGTTGATCTAATAAAACATCATAGTAATAGTCGATTACTTCAATAATACGTCCTTCATTCATTAGGCAGAAAGTATAATTAGTAATAGCAGCACATAAGTATTCAAACTCAATTTTTTCTCTATATAGAATTATATTTTGACAGTATTTTTTACATTTCAATATAATCTTTTCTCGATCAATTTGCGATTGAGTTTTGCTATAAAGGAAAAAGTACCCATCAGATAATAAAAGATAAAACTTTAATTTGGTTAAATAATCTAAATTATCTAACTTCTTTTCAGCATTATCAATTACTGTCTTAATTAATTCAACATTTTCAATCTTTTGTCCAGCGTGAACCAGAATATCCCAACAACAATGATAAACATCTTGAACGTTTGGATACTTATCTAATAAAATTTGTGCTTTTTCTACAGCTTTGTCGTACTCTTCTGCATGATAAAGAGCCTTTAACTCCTCAAGTTCCTGAGAATAATCTTCCATGTTCTTAGTTTATATTTTACTCAATTGTAGCATTTCTGAATTATGTTGTAGATTTCTATGATATTCTAGCAGTTTAAACCCCTAAAATGGTGGGTTACAACGGATAATAAGATTCTAATCATTACCTGAATTTTAGCCGTCTAACCCACCCTACGGTTTGAGTTTATGTGTAGCGTCTCTATGTTGCGTTAATAATACTGTTTCTATGTTATCCATAGATTTTATTGAATATGACCCTATATATACGCACTCTATTCCTATTGTACTCTCCAAATTTATAATAACACATTTTTGATCATTTTTTTCGAGGTATACCCCACTGGGTTTTGTGGCCCAAAAAGGCACACAGATAAAGACAATATTAAGATTTTTGCTCTTTTTGCCTAAATGTCAGGAAATCTTGATATTTAGTCTTCAAACTAATAAAAAAAATAGGGAACAACAAAGAAAAATTAGCTTTTCTCAATCAAATTTCACGAGATTAACTGCAGTTTACTGAGGGTTAACTCGGAATTTATCACACTCTGAAAATGAACTGGTGGGTACTCCAAACATTGGGGAAGTAAAAGATGGGGGCTGACCAAATACTTGTGTTTCTGAAGAATCACGATTCAAAAAAGTGCGGTCTTCCTCTTCTTTGATTTCTTGCAATCGTCGTTCCTGGGAAAATACATAGCTGTTAACAGCATTACAAGCATTATATAAATCAGTTACTCTTCCTCTATCATGTAAGGGTGCGAGTCCCATAGCTGTAGGAACGATAAAAGAATTGGTCAAGACAATACTTTGATGCTGCACATTTTTAGGATGGTTTTTCCAACTAAATAGCTCACCAAAAATGGGAACTCCGCTAAATATTCCTTGCCAAATGGTTCCAATCACTGGAATATAAGTTCGTCCCCCATCTATGGTCGTTTGACTGTTGAAGGTAGAAAGGGTAAATAGGTCTAAAGTGTTGACATAAACCGTAGTCGTGACTGTATTCTGGCTAATGCGTGATAACGGTTTGACCTCTCCATCTCCAGTAACTTCTTGGGTACTCTGTGGTGCGGTAATCAAGTCAATTTCCAGTTCGGCTGAGGTGCTATTACGTAACACAGAAGGGGTAACTTCTAAAGATACCCCCGAAGTTAAGGCACGAAATAATGAGCGATCTTTGCTCAAAGCAGCCACTAAACTTACCACTGAGGAAGCGGGAACTGCTTCTGCAGCCAAACTGGGGAATAAGTCTTTAGAAAATTCGTTGAGTCTTCCTGCTTCTTCTAACAATTCATTGGCCCGAAACGGTCCTGTTTCATCAAATGCACTAACGGTTGTGGATTTAACAGAAGAGGGAATACCATTTAAACCGACAACTTTGGTTCGACCCACCTCAGCATAGGAAACATCCCAAAATTCACCGACGATTTCTTGAATTCTTTTGAGGGTGGGTTCGATGAACAACTCTTCTACATCGCGGTTAATGGCATCAACAATAGGACTCAAGAATGAATTCAAGTTTTCAGCCGATTTTTGCAGGGCTTTTGGGTCAAACTCATTGGGTTTTTGAGCAAAATGAGCATAATTGAGGGCAAAGTCAAGTATAGCCTTTCTTCTCCTGAATGATCGGGCTAAATAACGATGCTGTGAATTATATTGGTAGTTATTGCATTGATCACCATAATCATTTTCCACTCCAGGTATCACCTTATCAAGATAATTGCTGAACGGTCTTTTGTCTAATTCTTGGGTGTAGTACAAATACTTATCATCTTGGAAGATGTTACACAAATTTTCGGCGATGTTTCTGTAATTTTCATCGGGGTTTCTCGCTGCACTGATTCGCAGCAAAATATCTGTCATGGAAAGATAAGGGCGATTAGGATTTAAGGCATTGGGATAGCCGAGTTGGGTGAATAGGTTTTGTACTTGGCTATCTACCTCAATTGTTCTAGCTTTTTCTTCAAATGCTAAATAGGTGTCTAGAAGAAGCTCCCGTGTTCGCGTAATTTCTTTGTTGATTTCTCTCATAGCTTGAGACAGTTCCCCCGGGTTGTCACTGGATACGAGTATGCCCCACATAGCCATATCTACTCCCTCACGCCGTAAATCTAACATCGCAACCACCCGTTTGAGGAAGTTCCGTTGTGCTTCCTTCCCGTATAAAACAATGGCGTTGTTTCCCTGAGAGTTGATAACCATCCTTCCCAAACAAGGATTGACCTTGGCGATTTCTTTGAGTATGGCGACCATAGTGCTGGCTGAACGGATATAGTACAGTTCAACGATTTCTGAGGCTGCTGATTGGGTTTCGAGTTGTTTAGCAAACGTCTTGTCTTCGCACCCTGGCGACTCGCCAGGAGCCGGTTCGGTTACCGTAATGTTAACCTCTGCTTGCTTTTGAGCAGAAACTTTGGAGCAAAAGCCTACTACTATGCCCATAAATAAAGACAGAGCAATACAACGAGATAAGTTGTTCATAAATCTCCTCACTTACCCCAAATTCACTCGTAATTTACTAAATTCGGGGAATTTTGTTTTTGCCTCTTGACTATAGCGACTGTTAAGAAAGTGTGCCAAGACCGTTACAAATCTTAATGCTTAGACTTCTATCTTGCACCTTCGATAGCATCAGTCAGTTGGTAGAGGGAACAGGGTTTATTTTGACTATAACTACTTGATAATTTATCTTTTCTTCTTTAATGTTGAAGTTTTCTTCTGTTTTAATCAGCCTTTATTTTGTTACTGGAATTTGAATCTCGCTCCGTTTAGCTGCATCCGGTTTATAAGGGCCATCGTAAAACAAACGACGGGGTTTTCCTACCATTTCATAAGAAGGGTTTTCTGATAGCCAATTTTTTAGTTTCTCTAACCCTTGTTGATAACTTTCATAAGAATAACCCCCCATTAATCCTATACTTAATACTGTCATAGCAGGAATATCTTCAACCGTAATATTATCTGCTATTTCTTGGGGATAAATATCGGTGTTACGATAAAGAAAAGAAACCGTTGCTTCCCCAGTTTTCTCATTATTCTCTAAGGTACTCAAAGGATAACGAGTTTCTACTGGTGCCGTCATGGAAATATTATTGCTACTAATATGTTGGAATAAAGAAGAAAAAGCCTGACTTCCTGCTTCAGAGAGATTCCCTGAATAATTGTAAGTAGCAGCACGATAGGCAGGATATTGTTTAATTTCTATTTTATTAGGAGCAGTAGGTGTCGGAAAACCAATGGGTAAAGGCGCACTATTGGCCTGATAAATACCAAAAGCAAACCAAGCGATCGCTATAATACTTAAGGGTAAGAATAAATAGAGGAGTTTCATGGTTAAAAATATCAATTATACTAATTAACTGTAACATAAAGGTTATACTTTTTACAGACTAGAAGAATAAGTAATTATCTACTACAATAAGCAATGATAAATATTAAAAATTTCCTCGTAACTGTTATTTTAATCAGTCTATTATTAATCAACGGTTGTGCTAGTAATGAAATTGACAATCTGGAGAGTTCAAAAACACGTCTAAAAGGAGAAATTTCAGTTTGGGCAGAGATTCCTGTGGGACTAACAGAAAAACAAAGTGCTTATTTTCAAGAGATTGTTAGTGATAGTACAATGCAGTTTCATAAACTTAATCCTGATGTTACAATATCTCTGAAATTTGTTTTACCTGATGAACAATTGTCTGAATTTAGTCGAGAAATTGCCAGAGGTGCCGGTCCAGACATTTTTTCGGTTTCTTTAACCCATGATAAAATTGCCTCACTGATTCGTTTAGGGTACTTAAATAGTGTGGATGAAGAGGATTTTGACTTATCCCAGTTTCGACGAGAAGCCCTGCAACGAGTTAGCTATGACGACCAAATTTATGCCATACCGGTTCGTTTAGGAACCCAAGTTCTTTGTTATAACAAAAATAAGGTAAAAGAAGTTCCCAAAACCTTAGATGAATTAATTCTACAAGCTCGTCGGGGTTATTCCGTGGGATTACTGTCTGATTTTAGTACCAACTTTTGGGGAATAGGGGCTTTTGGGGGGCAATTATTTGATCAGTCTGGGCGCATGGTTTTAGGGGAAAATCAGGGTTGGGTACAGTGGATGCAATGGCTAAAAAATGCCCAGAATGAACCTAACTTTTATCTCATTGAGGATATTGATACCCTAAAAGAAGCCTTTATCCAGGGGAGGTTAACCTATACAGCTTGTTCATCAGGTTGGTTACCTCTGCTGAGCGAAGCATTAGGCGCAAATAATTTAGGACTTGCTTTATTACCTGGTCGAGAAAATCAACCAGCGACTCCTCCTTTATGGACTGTTGGTTTTATTTTTAATCGGGCTTCTAGTGAAAATCAACATCAATTAGCCCTGAAATTGGCTCAGTTTTCCACCAATGCTCAATATCAACAACAATTACAGGTTAAAGCAGCTTTTCTCATTCCTGTTAATAAAAATGCTAAAGTTGATGCTAGTTTGTTTCCTAAGCAAGCCGTATTATTTGAACAATCTCAAACAGGGATTATTGTTTCTTTAGATCAACTGGAGAAAAATAAAGCTATCTTTGAATATGGTTCTGTTCTTTATCACCAAGTGATGGCTGGAGAAATGACACCAGAAGAGGCTGCTTTAAAAATTCAACAAGCAGTTAGTAATCAATTAAATTAAAGGTGGTGAGGAACATCTATGAATAATAAATTGATACTTGACCCCAGTTATTTCTGGGAAGAATGGTTAAAAACTATGGTTATTTTACAACGCCCTGCTGTTCAATTACAGCTATTGGTAATTACTTTTTCTCTTGCTATTATGTTTCTCATTTCTCACTGGTTATGGGGAAAATTCAAACAGCGATTTCCTGATATTAGTCAGTTTGAAGAAAAAAATGAAGAACGCTATTATCAACAGTGTGGTGCTGCTTTATTTTATTATCTTCTTTTTCCGATTTTTAGCTTACTTACTATTAATTTAAGTAAATTTATTTTTTTACAACAGGGTTGGTTTGCAGGGTATTTAACCGATACCATTAATGTTTTGTGGATATATATTTTTTATCGTGTCTTCTTAGTTACACTTTATTCTTTATTGAATCATAAGATAGTTAAACATTATCATAATCGCTTTTTTGCCCCTCTATTTACTACCTTTATTATTTTACATATTATCAATATATTAACTGATTTTGACACCCTATTTCGGGTTTCCTTTTTTCAATTGTTTGATCAGTCTGTAACCTTAGGTGATATTGTGGTGACTGTTGGTGGACTCTACTTTTGGATCACGGGATGTTCTCTTTTTGAAAAAGTATTAATCTATCTTTTTTCTAAGGAAATACGGACAGACTCAAGGGCTGTGCAATCCATTTCTTTACTGCTTCGTTATTTTTTAATCGGATTAGGTATTGTCCTAATTTTTGGTTATGTTGGTATTAGTCCCACTGCCTTAGCTGCTATTACTGGAGGGTTATCGGTGGGTATTGGTTTCGGTTTAAAAGAAGTCATTAGTAACTTTGTTAGTGGCTTATTTTTATTGTTTGAAGGGGCGTTAAAACCCGATGATGTGATTAGTATTAATGATGAAATGAGTCAGGTTAAAAAGTTTGGAGTGAGAGCAACAACGGTACAAGTTATTAGAGATAATTCTGAGAAAATCATTCCCAACCAAACTTTTTTTACCCAAGAAGTGACCACTTTTACAGGTAGTGATCCTTTAGTCTATCGTTCTGTCGTTGTTGGAGCAAACTATAATTATGATCCTCAACAAGTCATTAAAGTTCTCTTGGAAGTTGCTGATAATAACCCTAATATTTTAGAGTATCCTAGACCGGTTGCTTTTGCCCTTGAATTTGCTGATTCTAGCATTAACTTTGAACTAAAATTTTGGATTGATGATCCTTTAATTAGTAAACGAGTAACTAGCAGTTTAATTTGCGATATTTGGAAAGAATTTAAGAAAAATGATATTGAAATTCCTTATCCTCAACGAGATTTACATATTATTAATGGTATGGAAAATGATCATCATGAATCTATAGATATGGCAAACTTGTGATCAAGATCAATAGTATTTAGTACCCAAATCACTGCACAATATAAATTATCTGCTGTTAAAATCTCTATGTTATACTAGAGAAAATACCGTTGATTTCTATTATTTTTACTAATATTTAAGGATTTTTTTCAGATGTCACGCTTTAAAAAAGTGATTTTTTCTTCTCGTATTGCTCAATTTTTATTTGGTTTATTACTGTTTCTTCTAATTAGTGAAACTTGGCTAAATTATACCTCGGTAAATGCCACGACGGCGTTTACCGAATTATGTTTAAACCAAGAAAAATTATCAGAAAAAGCCCAGTACACTATATCAATCTTATTAGAAAAAGCTCAAACAACTGACTGTGAAATAGCTGCTCGTCATTTAGCACAATTAGATCAATTAGACTTATCAAATAGAGAAATTGAAGATTTAACCCCATTATCTTCATTTCAAAAATTACAAGAATTATATATTGCCGATAATCAAATAGCTGATATTACTCCCCTTGCATCCTTGAAAAGAATTCAGAAATTAGAATTATCTAATAATAATATTAGTGATATTACTCCTTTGTCTAATCTGAAAAAATTAGAGACACTGTGGATGTGGAATAATAAAGTAAAAAATATTAAACCTCTAGCTGAATTAAAGAATATTACCCATCTTTATTTACCTTTTAATAAAATTGTTAATCTTAATCCTCTCGCCTCATTGAGAAAATTAGAAGTTATAATTTTTGACAATAATCCAATTTCTGAAATTGTTGCTTTATCCCATCTAACTCACTTAACAGGAATTTCTTTACTCAATAATAATGTCGAAAATATTAGTAGTTTGGAACATCTTGAAAATTTGAAAGTTTTGATTGCTGGTGGTAATAAAATTAAAGATTTAAGTCCTATAGAAAACTTATCAGAACTCACCTTATTAATTCTAGATAAAAATTTAGTCCATGATATTAGTCCCTTGTCTAATCTCCCGAATTTAGAAAAACTTTATCTATCTCATAACAACATTATTGACATTACTCCTTTATCTTTTCTCGGTAAATTATCTCATATTGGACTAAGTAATAACCAGATTCAAGATCCTTCTTCACTCAATTTATTAACTCAAGTAACCTATCTTAATATTTCTAATAATCCCCTCAATAATTTAACTTGTCCAGTTGAACCAGATTCAGTTTGTAAGTTCTAAAATTACTAAGGATTTCCTATGACTAATAAAGAGGCAACTCTCAATGAGATTGGAAGCCCCAAATAAGCTTCCCTCTAGTTGGGGTAGTTCACAAGTCACTGTATGATAAAATGCAGATTATTGTTGTTATTATTCTAATTAAAATGAATGAGTAAATTAGGGATTGTCGTTATAGGCAGAAACGAAGGAAAACGATTACTCAGTTGCCTAAAATCTGTAATCGATGAGATTAAAAATTTTGATAAAACTCCCATTGTTTATGTAGATTCTGGGTCAACTGATGGCAGTATAAAAGTTGCGAAATCATTAGGAGTGGATGTGGTTGCCTTAGACCCTTCCTATCCGTTTACAGCAGCCCGCGCTCGCAACACAGGGTTTAAACATCTATATCAACATCATCCTGAATTATCTTATATTCAATTTATTGATGGAGATTGCGAAATAATTACCGGTTGGCTGGCGGCGGCCACAGAAGTTCTAGAAACACAATCAAAAATAGTTGCTGTCTGCGGTTGGCGATGTGAACGTTACCCTGAACAGAGTCTATATAATCGAATTTGCGATGTGGAATGGCATCAGGGTAACGTGGGAGAAATTGCTAACTTTGGCGGTGATGTGATGATTCGTACTCAGGCTTTTCTAGAAGTAGAAGGCTACAATGAAAATGTGATTGCTGCTGAAGACGATGAACTGGGTGTGCGCCTTCGTCAGAACCAAGGCACCCTATGGAGGATCGACCATAATTGTACTTGGCATGATGCCAATATACACAGTTTTTCCCAGTGGTGGCAAAGAGCTAAACGTTGTGGCTATGCCTATGGGCAAGTTTCTAACCTTCATGGTTCCCCTCCTGAATGTAAATTCGTCACTCAAGTCAGGAAAACCTGGCTTTGGGGGTTGATTATTCCCTCTATTGCCATTCTCTTCGCTTGGCCAAGTCGAGGGCTTTCTCTTCTTCTGTTAGGAAAATATCCATTAACAGCCCTATTAGTCACCCGAAAAACCCGACAACAAGGGTTTTCTGATTTACATAGCTTGGCTTGGGGAATTTCTTGCGCCTTCTCAGTGTTTCCAGGAATTTTAGGACTATTTCAATTTTATAGGAATCACTGGCAAAAGAAACAGGCAAAGATCATCGAATATAAAAACTCTAACGAAGACAACTTTTCCACCACCATTTAATCTAAAGAGAATAAAAAAACCATGACGAATCATCCAACAACGGTTGCCCTGCTTGGGGCTGGCTATATTTCAGACTATCATTTTCAAGCATTACGTTCCCTTCCCAACCTAGAAATTAAAGCCATCTGTGACCTTAATCAAGTTCTCGCTGGACAATTTGCTCAGGCGCGAGGCATCCCAAAAGTCTATGGTGATCTCCCAAAGATGTTAGAAGAAGAACAACTAGATGTGGTTCATGTTCTCACCCCACCCCACATCCATCATGCTACCGCTTCCCAAGTGGTCAAAGCAGGGGTTAATGCCTTCATTGAAAAACCTTTGTGCCATACCGTATCCCACTGTCAGAGTCTAAGGCAATTAGCCGAATCGTCTGGTCAAGTCATTGGTGTGAGCCACAATTTTCTCTACTTTCCTATCTATGAAAAATTATTAACAGATTGGCGTAGCGGTGAATTAGGGCAAATCGATAGTGTCGATATTGTTTGGAATAAAGCTTTAGGGCAACTCCAAGGGAATAACTTTAATATGTGGCTATTTCAAGATCCCAAGCATATTCTCTTTGAAGTCTGTCCCCACTCCTTTGCCCATGTTATTCATTTACTGGGCCAACCAGACGATTTATCGGTTCAAGTCCGAGATCAAGTCAGTCTTCCTGAAGGAAAAGAATTCTATCGATGTTGGGAAATCAACGGCTCAAAAGGCAAAACCAACATTCGCATTCGATTTTCCTTTATCGATAGCTATCCAGAACATTATATTCATGTACGAGGAAGCAATGGTATTGCCAGAGTTGATTTTGAAAATAATACCTATACCTATCAACAACATACCCCTTACCTATTAGATATTGATCGCTACTTAAACATTGCCAGAATGGCCAAAGATTCCTGGTTACAAGCCAATGGCACTTTAACTAACTTTGTTTTATCAAAAATGGGTCGTTCTCAAAATGCTGGCCCGTTTCCTTATAGCATTTTACGAACCGTTCAAAGCTTCTATGAAACTCGCCATAACCAGCTAGACGAACGCCTAACACCAGCCATAGGGGAGGCTGCGGTTGCTTTGGCCGAGTGGGTTGCCCAAGAAGCTAATTTACCTGAACCCAGTGTTACCCCTCAAGTTACCCCAGAAGCAATACCCCTTTCTTCTACCCCTAAAACCGTATTAGTTTTGGGAGGAACTGGTTTTATCGGTCAAGCGTTGGTCCGTCGCTTATGTCAAGAAGGCTATGGTGTTCGTATTTTGTCTCGTAACCCTAGTGGATGTCCTCAAGACATAAGACAAATGGGAGTTGAATTGATTAAAGGGGATTTTACCAATCTCGACATCGTAGAGGAGGCTTTAGAGGGAATTGAATGGGTTTATCATTTGGCTAAAGGAGACGGTAAAAGCTGGTCAGAATACCTAAAATCCGATGTAGAACCCACAGAAAAACTTGCTCAATTGTGTCTTGAAAAAGGGATAAAACGATTAATTTATACTTCGTCGATTGCCATTTACTACGCAGGACAAAATGCCCCGACCATTACAGAAGAAACTCCCCCCCATCCAGCTATGATCCAAGGCAGCTTTTATGCTCGTTCTAAAGTGGAAAATGAACGATTGTTGTTAGCATTACATCACAATCAAGGACTACCTGTCGTAATTTTCCGTCCAGGAGTTGTTTTAGGTCGTGGTGCGAATCCCTATCATTGGGGAATTGCTGCTTGGCCCTATAATTCCGTTTGTTATCCCTGGGGAGACGGAACGAATCCTCTGCCCATTGTTCTCGTTGATGATGTCGCTGATGCGATGGTCAAAGCAATGAAAATTCCTAATATAGACGGTCAGTCCTATAACTTAGCGAGTTCCCCCTGCATTACGGCTAACGACTATCTTGATGAATTTGAACAAGAAAGTGGTTTAAAGTTCCGTCGAGTTCGTATTCCCAATTGGCGGTACTACCTTGAGGCTGTTTTAAAATGGGGAATTAAACGAGTTGGAGGGGATACTGACGCGGCTTTTCCCCGTTATGCTGAATTAGATGGTCGCAGTTTAGCTGCTATGTTTGACTGTTCTAAAGCAAAACGAGAATTAGATTGGTCACCCGTTGAAGACCGCACGATCTTGCTCGATAAATGTGTTCGTCTTCCGGTCTCTGAGTTCTTCAAATAACTGCTAGGTCTTGCGTCTTGTGAGCCATAAATATTCTTAAGAAGGGTTTAAAATATTTGGGAGAACATCTCAACGGTACGGTAGGGCATATCGAAACCGACCCAAACGCCTTGGGAGAGGACGGCCTCTGGAATCTTAATGGAGACATTGAGAATCTAAGATGTCTCGTCGCAGCACGGAATTTCGCGCCAGTGATGTGGAAAGAATCCCCCGTTAAACTCTGTTGTAACGGGGGATTATGTCAATCACCTTCTACTGCACCAATATCAACCCTTTCCCCTTTAATGCGAGCATCTCCCCTGCCATCAAAGGGCCATGGTTCGTTTACATCACTATTGTCATTGAGATCAATGCTATCGGTTGGTACATTATCATTATTTCCGGCATCAATGAGAGGGCTACCCGGCAGAGGAGCAGCAGTCAAGCGGTTGCCACCATTATCTTGTAGAACACCTAATAAGGGGTCAACATTTACTAAATCACTGTCTCCAAAATACTCGCCACCGCTCGTATTACCGATTAAATTGTTATTTTGGCCTTCGTACACCCCATCGCCATTCACAGAGCCATAAATGTCGGAATCTTCTCCTAGGCCAGTTTTGTTCTCGGCAAAAACACTATTTTGAACCAGGGTATTTCCGCCGGGGATATACATCCCCCCACCGTCACCATTGCCATCGACATCGGCATCGGCAAGATTACGAATCACGGTACTATTGAGCATGGCATCCCTAGAAGTGAACCAGGTAAAAAACATACCCCCACCATCATCATCCGAGGTGTTGCCAGCGATGGTACTGCCAACCAGATAAACAGAACCGCTACTACTATAAATCCCCCCACCTCTTCCTGTTTTTGTTTTACCATTGGTGATGGCATGATTATTGGTAATGCTACTATTGGCGATATTTAGGGTTTTACGATTGTAGAAACCACCGCCCTTGCCATTCATAGCTCGATTGCCATCAATGTTACTATTAATCACCATAATCGTCCCGCGATCGAAGAAAACCCCTCCTCCATCTTCAGCTTGATTATTAAGGATTTGAGTGTTTCTGAGAACTAAGTCCCGTTCGTTATGGATACCACCACCGTGATCAACAGCTCGATTATTGGCAATGACAGAATCATTGATGGTTACACTTCCCACTAATCCGTGTTCAACATGAATGCCACCACCATCGCTATAGGAACCTGTGGTTCGGTTGTTTTGGATGGTGGAATTTTCGATGAGAGTCTCACCCCCTAAATACAAACCACCCCCTACTTTTTGAGCGGTGTTGCCGTCAAGAACACTATCAGTTAACTCCAAATCTCCTAATACCCCTTGGGCAATACCACCTCCCCGATAAGCTTCATTATCCGCAATTGTTACCTGATTTAATTTGGCTAAACCAGTGTTATAGATAGCCCCTCCGTATTTGTAAATATCATTGACTTTATTTCCGTTGATGGTACTTTCGTAAATTTCCATTGTGCCATCATTATGAATACCGCCTCCACCCCAGTCAGCTTTGTCACTGAAAACAACATTATTATTGATTTCGCTGTGATTCGTAATTAACAATTTGTGAGCTTGAGCGTCATCCGAATCATGATAAATACCACCACCACTTTCGGCAGAACTGTTATTGGTGACTTTTGTCTTATCTAGGGTAACTGCAGCCCGAATATTGTAAATTCCACCACCATATCCCCCCTCCGCCGTATTGTTAGTGATCAAACTGTCGTTAAGATTGAGGCTGACCGATGAATTTTGGTTATAACCCTTGTGATTATAAATACCTCCAGCATCGTCATTGCTGAGATTAAAGCTAACAGTTGTGCTGTTGAGGGTAGTGTTTCCTTGATTGGCTAAACCGGCTCCATCCCATGCTTGATTCTGGGTGAGGACACTATCGGTTATCGAAGCCGTTCCATTTTCACTGATATACATTCCCGCACCTTCGCCCGTATATCCTAGCAAAGTTCCATCGTCATCAAAAATGCCATTATTACTGACAGTGCTGTTCATGACGGAAACAGTTGCGCCAGAATCAACAAAAATACCGCCTCCTTGGTTCAAGTCTCCAGCAGTTTCGTGAACAGTCTTGTTACCACTGATAGTGCTATCCATCAAGGTTAAACTGCTGTTTTTGCCGACTAATATTCCTCCTCCAACGGATTCTTCATCCATTCGTCTGAGGATGGGACGCCAGTTAGCCGGCGCGTTACCATTGGTCAAAGTAACGTTTTTCAAAATGAGCGTTGCCTCTTCTGCAATATCAAAAACTCGATCAATTTCTTGGGCATTAATGACCGCACCCTCACCATTACCGATAATAGTCAACGTACCATTATTAGCAATATCTAAATCTCCTGTACTGGCTTCATTTTCGTACCGTCCTTCTAAGGAGAGGGTATAGGTGCCTTCTGCTAGATTAATGACATCATTTTCAGCACTGTGGTTGGCTTGAATAATTGCATAACGCAGTGAGCCGGCATTAGTGCTATCCTCAAATTGATCAATGTTAAATGAAGCACGAAAAGCGACTTTAGATGCCTTATCTTGGCTACGGGGCAACATATCCACAAGAGAATTAACGCTTTGAGCCGTTGCTGTAAACTGAAAACTTAGCCAAGCTAAAGCAATGCTGACCATTACCATCATAATCATCCGGAGCAATTGAATCAGCTTTGATTTGAGAAATCTCAACACTTCGATATTCATGATTAATATCCCTCGTCTTCTTTGAATCGTTCGCTGTCAAGGGCAATTAGACGGTTCTTGACCAAGCTTAAAATCCTATTGATTGTTATTGTGCTTACTTTTGATTTTGAATGAGTCTTAGTCTCAAAGATGCTGTGTGTGGAGGATTGTTAGAAGTGCTATCTCACTCCAACTTGGTCAATTTCCGTTGTCCATACCTAAATCCTAACCGATGGGACATGAGTCAAGTGAACCCTGTCTACAATTGTTTACTGTTTACTGTTGATAACTACGAAAGGGATCTTTTTCCTCTACACTAGGAGAGATGAATGATGTTCAACAAACTTAGAGAATAAACTGTGTTTAAACGTAATTGGTTACTTTCTTTATTGGTGGGTGTGGGAGTTTGGCAGTTTAGCGTTCCTGTTATGGGACAAATGCTTTTACCTTATACCCCTCAACTGAATGGAGAACAACTGGAACAGCAAGGCTTAGAAGTGGCTGAAGAAGCAGCCCAACTGATCCGGTTTCAACAACACGATTTAGCTTTATCACGGGCAAAACTAGCCACTCAGTTAGCTCCCAATAAGTATCAGCCTTGGTTTATTTTAGGAACGTTATATATTATCAAACAAGAGCTAGAACCAGGGGTCGATGCGTTAGAAAAAGCTTTGATCCTTGAACCTAAAGAAGTGGGGATAAAATTTACCTTAGGAAATGCCTATTTTCAACAAGGAAAATATAAAGAAGCGGCCACGGAATTAGAAGAAGGATTAAAAAGCAAACCTGATGTACCTTCAGCGCAGTTTGATTTAGGTAACGCTTATTTTAAATTAGGGCGCATGGGGGATGCGATCGCAGTCTATCAAAAAGCAATTAATCAACAAGAAGATTTTTGGCCAGCAGTCAATAATATTGGTTTAATTAAGTACGAACAAGGAAATATTAAAGCAGCGATCGAACATTGGCAAAAAGCCTTAGAAATTGATCCCGAACAAGCGGAACCCAAACTGGCTTTAGGGGTTGCTTTCTATGTTCAAGGGCAAAAAGAACAAGGGCTGGAACTTGGAAAAAATGCTCTTCAATTAGATAGCAACTATGGGGAAGTCCAACACCTTAAAGATAATCTCTGGGGAGAAAAACTAATCAAAGATACCCAAACTTTTTTAACCACACCTCAAATGCAATCCGTTCTTGGTCAACTTCAACAGGAGTCTTCTTCGTCTACTGATACAGAAGAACAGACAAGCGTCAACATCCTTACGCGCTGATAATTATCCTCAAGGACTTGATTCTGTTCCAAAATCCTGACCCACCAGGGGAGTTTTTTTAGTTGAGAAGCCAACATGATTTTATTAACAAAGTGTTGGCATAATTTTTCATAATTATAAACTAAAAATTTGACTTAATCTTTGACGAATCCAAACAACAGGATTTTTAAGCGAATCATCATCAATTAAACCCATTTCTTTCAAATTGTTTTGATAGTCTTCTAAAATTTCTTGACGTTTTGCCAATTCTGAGGCTATTTCTTGTGCTAAATAAGGATATTGATTCAGAAGGTCTTGAAAACAAGTTTTTGCGAGTAGAAATAAATGGGTATCTTCTGATGCAATCATGGTGGTGGGATAAGGAATTTCTAATAATAAAGGTAACTCTCCGAAAGACTGTCCTTGATTAAAAGTAAAGAGAATACGACTGACTTTTTTAGTTTCATAAATAGCTTGTATTTGTCCTGATAAAATAATATAAAAATAACTATCATATTCTCCCTGATGAATAAAAGTTTCATCTTTTTTTAGATAACGACGAGTACCGACTTCAATTAATTTTCTCAATTCCAATTCATTTAAGTGTTGAAAACAAGGAAAACTTTGTAAAGAATCTTTCAAGGTTATATGAGAAGAAGAACTTTGTTCATTTGAAACTGTTTTTACCTTAGTTAATGGAAGAGAATCCACATTCCTTAACCATAACTCTCGTTGAGGAAAAGGAATAGAAATACCCCCTTGACGAAATTTATATTCAATAATGAAATTGAGAGAACTTTTAATACACTGACGATTTTCAATATTAGTAACCCAAACCCATAACTCAAAAATTAAAGCATTATCCCCATACTCAATAAACACAACTTTAGGAGAGGGATCACTTAAGACTTCTTTTTCTAAAAAAGCTGATTCTAGTAATAATTCTGTCACCAATAATAAGTCACTATTATAAGCAACACCAATGGATATTTCTATTCTCCCGTGACAGTTCTCATAGTTCCAATTCTCCACTGGTTGACTGGTTAAATCTGTATTAGGAATCACTAATTGAGATCCTTGTAATGTCCTGATAACGGTAGACCTTAAAGATATTTCTTGAATATATCCTAAGTGACCTTGAAATTCAATTAAATCGCCAACTTTTAGTTTACTTTCTCCTAATAAAGTTAACCCACTGACCAAATTTTTAGTAATTTCTTGTAACCCAAACCCAATACCAACTCCTAACCCTCCCACAACCACAGCAAAAGACGCTAAATCTAATCCTAACCCTTGTAAAACAATAATATATCCTAATGTCCCTAAACCCAAACCAGTGAGCGTTGCAATAACCTCTCTGGTTCCTTCCTTGATTTTCAATAAAACCAATAAATAATTCTTCAAAAAACGCTTAGTTCCTCTGGCCAAAAGACTGACGAAAATTAACAGCATTATTGCTTTGAGTATCCATAAAATGGAGATATTTTCTCCGCCTATATTAAATAAAGGGGTGGAAAATGTTTGCTCAAACCATTGTTCGATAATTAAGGGATAGTTGGGCATTTTTAATTAGGATATAAGGTGGGAATTTCAAGGGGTTTAAAACGATTATAAGTGTCAACTAGCTCATTAACTGCAAATTTATCTAACCAGTAAATGGGATAGTTTTTATCACTAATATATTGCCAGTAACCTGGTTTAAGATAGATTTCATAATCCTTATCTTCAGAAAGATGAAATTGAAAAAATGCAAGAGATTTGGTATTATTATAAGTAGTAAATAAATCATCATCTACCTGTTTAAAGTCAACCAAAAGATTAATTAAGTTATTGATTTGATTATTCTTTTCAGGAGGGGTTAAAAAATGAGCTTGACCTTTCATCACAAATAAATATTTATCTTCACTCTTAACCCAAGCAAAAGTTCTAATTTGTTCAATAATGGGAGGAGTTGCCGGGTCATTTGTTCCTGCACTAATTATAATAGGAATATCAATTTTACTGAGTCCCTGAGAACCAAAAATAACACTATTAACAGGATTGATAATGGCAATTGCTGCTACTCTTGAATCTCGAAAATTGTAGTCTTGTCTGGGTAAGTCTAAGGTTTGACATTGTAATAACATGGATAAATTAGCTTCCCAAATTTGGCGATCACAATAGTTTTTAATATTCTGAAAATCCCAGGTTGACCCAGCAACAGATAAAGCAGTATAACCCCCAAAAGAATGACCAATAACTCCCACTTTATCCAACTTTAATCTATTGCCAAACTCTCTTTTATTTCTTCTTTCTAACTCATCTAAAATATAGGTAATATCTAAGGGTCGGTTAATAAATTCTTGTAGGTCATATAAGTCCCGAGAATAACCGTTGAGCATATTTTCGATCTGTTGTTGATCACTACCAATATGCTGAGGAATTGCAACTAAAAATCCATAAGAAGCTAATTGTTTTCCTAACATACTAAAATCATTGGGATGAGAACCTAACCCATGAGAAACGATAATAACTGGGGTTTTCTCTGGTTTCCAATTTTCAGGTTGATAGAGATGTAAATCAAAGCTTCGCTGACGTTTTTCATCAGTTAATTTGATAACTTTAACGGAATTAACCCCATATTTTCCCTGCTTCCTAATGTCTGATATCTTACTATAGTCTATATTTAATTCACTAATGTTATCCTGGGAAATTTCTGAAGCATTTTTTATTAAAGAATTAGTAGCTAAAGCTAAACGTTGTTGATATTCTAAGGTTTTTTCAATTTCCTCGACATTGAGTTGAATGTTGGTGGATAAATGATTTAAAATATTAAGTAAACTAAATCCTTTTTCTGAATCGAGTGCAGCTTGAACCAATGCACCTCTGAGTAGATATTTTCCATTTCTACCCCCAGGAAGAGAGGCTAAAATACCCAGTCTTTCTAAGAGAATTTCTCCTGTAGGAGTGTTAAGAAATTTAGATAACTGAACCCCATCAATAGGATATTGAGTGACTAACAATTCTTTTAAGCTTTCCTGCTGATTATCGTCTAAACCTACAGCTTGAAAATAAAACTCTAACTCTTGATTAATAATTCCTTCATTAGCAAATTGTTCCAAAGAACTCACCTCAAGGGTTAACCTTAAAGATTGCCAAATAATATTAATTCTTTCTGCTGCAACAATAGGCAACGTACAACAAAAGCAAGAAAAACTAATCAAAAAAATACTTTTCCAATTTTTAGTTAAATTGAACATCATACATCCTTTGTTTAACCACTCTTATTATGAATTGTTTTTCCTAAAAAGACAATGTGTTATTCAAAAGACACATTGTATCTAAATAATAGACAATAATAGATAAATTATATTCAGCAAAAAAGCCGTACTAAAAGCACGGAACTTTTAAACCCAATTTATTTTTCATTGAGGGTTCAACGCTAATTTTTTTGATGATTGTTGATAGTGGTTAAAATCTGATTAACAAATTGTTCATGATCCACAACGGGTTTAGAAATATAGCCATCAGCCCCACTTTTTTCGAGAAAATGTTCGCGATCGCCTTCCATTGCGTGGGCCGTAACTAAAATAACCGGTAAATTCGCCGTTTTCGGATCAGCTTTGAGAAATTGAGTAATTTTGATGCCATCAACCGATTCCCCTTGATAAACGCTATGGGATAAAGAAACATCCATCAGAATAATATCGGCTTCCCCCCCTTGAGCAATTTTCATCACTTCATCTACGTCTTCTGTCCCTTTGACGGTTAAACCTCCTCGTTTGGTGAGAATTTTTGAGAAAACACGAAGGTTAATGGGATCATCTTCTACAATTAAAACGGTGGTCATGGGTATCGCTTGAACCTCTGATTATTCTTGGGAAAAATTCTCATGCTTTAGCTTATTTTACCCTGATTGCTTAGAAAACATAACAGTATTGCTTAATTTCTCTCTAACAAAAAGGCTTTAACGGTTTCATTAAAGGGGGATGGTTCCACTAAAAAAGCCCAATGATTTCCCGGAACTTCCGCAATTTTTAACTGTTTTAAATAGGTTCGATAGGACTTCAGTTGCCAGGCTGTTCGATTGAGTCCTTTTTCTGGTTTAATGAATAACGTGGGAATGTTTATATCTTGTGTCAGTCCTGCATATTTCATCACTTCCTCAAAAATTTCATCCCTCGCTTGTTTAATAAATTTACTGCCCCATTTTCCTTCTTTTTTTTCTTCCATTCCTAACTTAAAGACTTCCTGTTGTAAAGGACTCCATCCTTGATACTGCTTCAAGGTACGGGCTAAAGTTTCGGCTTCTTCATAGCTGTTAAACGGTCCCATCGCTTTTAAAAAGGGTAAGGTTTTGTAGAGAATAGGAAACGTTACCTTAAACCACGAAGGCATTTTATCGATAAAGAAGGGATCAATTAAAATTAAATCTTTAAATCTTTCCGGTTGCTTTGTTGCCCAAATCGCTGCTAGTTTTGCTGACCAAGAATGGGAAAGAATGTGAGCGGATTGCCAGCCAAAATAATCCATTAGTTGGTTTAAATCGTCAATATAATCCACAAATTTATAGCCTTGATTCGGTTTACTACTATCTCCATGACCTCGTAGATCCGGGGCAATAATGTGATAATCTTGTGCCAAATAATCCCCTAAACTTGACCAAACCAGAGCATGATCCCCTAACCCATGCAATAACAATAAAGGCTCTATCCCTTGCTTCCATTCTAGATAGGACAATTCAACTTGAGACAGTTTAATAACTTTACGTTCAACCATTTACACAATACATTCAACTAACGGTTTAAATAGAGAAACAAACTCGGATTGATTGACTACTAAAGAAGGAATTGATTTTTTACCATAGTTTTTGCCAATTGTCAAGGGAAAAAGCTCTTTATCTTTTAAGAAAATAAATGTTCCCCCTGCTGCTTGAACAATGACCCAAACTGCAGCAATATCCCACACTTTCGGGGTGGCTTCTACGCCGCCCACAGCAGCCCCAGAAGCCACTAATAATAAATTATAACTGGCCACGCCAATCATGCGAATTTTACAGGGAAACGGTTTTTGCAAAACTTTTGTACTACGAGCGCAGAGATTAAATAAATGACTTTTTGTGGGAGTGTCTGGACTGGTAGCAAGGGGTTGACCATTACAATAGGCCCCGGTTGGTCCGCTTAACCCGCTTTCCCCGTACCAATAACCATAAAAAGACTGTTTGAGAGGGGGAAGGTAGACAAAACCAAAGACAGGGGTTCCGCGATAGACTAAACCCAAAGAAATAGCCCAAATGGGAACCCCTCGGGTGAAGTTAGTGGTTCCGTCGATAGGATCGACGATCCAACACCAGTCTTGCTCAGGAAAAACGTGACTGGTTTCTTCCGTTAAGATACCGTGGGTGGGAAAGTGTGACGCGATCGCCTCTCGAATGGTTTGATCAGCCCAGCGATCGGCCGATGTCACCAAAGAACCATCTTCTTTAGCCGTTGGGGAGATGTTTCCCGCTTTTTCGATTAAGGTATCTGCGATCGCTGTTGTGGTGGTTTGACAAAAGTTTAAGACTTCAGACCAAAATTTTTCCATTGTATCCAACCGAAAAACCCCCCGTATTAAACATATAATCTCAAAGATAGAAGGGATGAGAGCAGAAAGCAAGTATCATCCCGTCAATCGTCAGTTAAAACACAGAAAATCTAAAGAGATAATTATTTTCTAGAGTGGCAAGAAATCTCCCTGGCCAACTTTTTACAAAAGTGTTATGCTAGTAAGCAAATTTTAACTCTGATAATATTCCTTATTTTATTTACTTTAATTTATTCACTTTTTACAACCAAAATAAGAAATTTTCTATGTTATCCACTGATACTAAAAAAATTGTCATTTTTCGTAACTATTTAATTCTTATGGCAACCCTAGCGATGCTAATAACAGGATTAGGCGATCTTTTTAAACATCCTGATAGGTCAGGACAAAAAGATCGCCTAGAAAATTATGGTCGCTTTGTCAGTGGGGTTGTAGTGAATCAAGCTCAAAAAATTGGACGATAAATTTCATGAGGCTGAACGTTGAGCCACAAAAACTTCTTTTTCTAAGGTTGTTTGAACTTGCTGGCTTAGTGATTTTGCCAAAGCTTCCCTATCTTCCAAGGTTCCTAACGCTTCCATGGGAATTTTAATGGACACAGCAACCCAAGGAATTCTTTTATTTTTTAATTGTGCTTTTTGATCGGCTAAAAACCATTGAGCCGGAGCATAATGTCCTCCTCCTGGCCAAGCATACCATTGAACGACTGCATAAGTTTTGTTATTCCAAGCTTGAAACCAACGAGCCGTTACCGAACCATTGGGCTGCGTTTCTGATGGAAATTTAAGCACTTTGTACCCATCACTTTTCCATCGTTCTACTCCCTCTAAATCAACCCATTCCACTTCTGGGTTGTCCTTATAATATTTTTGTGCTTTTAAAGCAATAACAATGGGATCTTGTCCAGGTTTCTCAATAATTTGGAATGACCAAGGATAATTATTAACTGATATTTCTTGTTGAGCAACCGTTGTCCATCCTGGAAAGGTCAATTGTGTTTTAGGAATTTTCCTCATTTGGGCGACTTCTGGTACACCAGGTAACTCAGACCAAGACCATTTTTGAGTAAAATAACTAGGAAGCGCAACAAAAACAATAGCTAAACCTAACAAACACAAGATGAAAATTTGAGACGTGAACAGTCCCTTTTTAAATTTAAACATATCCTTATTGGGGATCATTTTAGTAATTAAACTATTCAGTAAGATTATCATTACTACCCTCCCCTATGATGGTTGACTGCTCTGAAAAACGATCGAGTAACCAATTTAATCCCACAATGGTTCCTAACATTCCCACAGAGTAGAGATCCCCTCCCCAACTATCATGAAGAATATAAAAAGCTTGGTCCATTCCATTTCCATGAAAAACCGCCAGTAAGGTATTACGAATAATATTAGCGGTGACACTAATAGCGGCCGCTGATATTAACAAAGTAACCACCCGTCCTTTATCTTTTAAATTACCGGTCCAATCTAGTATGAGTAGAGCGACATATAAACTGGTAAATAGCATTTTTAAACCAGCGCAATAAGGAGCAACTTCTACGGGAATATTATTGACATAAAGGTAAATCCCATCTACTTGTGTGTTAACCCCTAAGAATTGTAGTAAAAACCAGGCCACAGCAGCAATAAATTTCTGTAACGGTAAGGTATAAGGGGTGATTAAATAGGGAACGGCATTAGGGGTTCCCAAAAAAATCAAAACCAGGGGAAACCAATTCAATTTTAATCCTGGTATCCCTTTCAACCAGAGCATGATTCCAGTGATAATAATAGGGAAAGAAAGGGATACCAATTCCCTCGTTCCGGTGATATAAAAGGCTAATCCTAACGCTAAGAAAAAGCCTCCCAAGGGATGAATTTTATTCGCTAATTTTTGCCATTTTGGTCGATTTCTACCAAAAATAAGATAAGCAGCGTAGGGAAAGCCAATGATAGCGTGGCTAAAATATTCGTGTTCAATATTAATACTTTTGTTTAACCAGCCCTCATACCAGAAAAACATCAGAGGGGCATAGAGAACAGCGAGAAAGGCAATAATTAAAACGTTGCCTAAATTTCGTTCGAGAAACGGAGATATTTTGGAAGTTGCTTGCATTGTTAATAACCCATTAAACTAAATATAAATTACTTAAATTAAAGCTATTTGTTCGATCACCCAAGCAATTTGTGCTGAGGTGATACCAGGATACATCGGTAAGGATAAAATCTGTTCACATAGCCTCTCTGCTTGAGGAAAATCTCCTAATTGATACCCTAAACTTTTATAGGCAGGTTGTAGGTGACAAGGGATAGGATAATGAATACCGGTTTGAATCCCCCTCTCTCCCAAAAACTGTTGGACTTGTTCACGAGACAGAGAAGATGCTTCGTTAATGCGGACAACATAGAGATGATAAACATGACCTTCTTGAGAGAGATTTTTCATGGGGATAATACCCTTATCTTCTCCCGATTTTAACCCCTGATCATAAATTTGTCCTGCCTGATTTCTTAATTGATTCCATTGAGATAAATGAGGGAGTTTAACTTGCAAAATAGCTGCTTGCAAGGTGTCTAGACGACTGTTTTTTCCTACTTGCGTATGATAATATTTTTTGGGTGCGCCGTAATTTCGTAACGTACGAACCCTGTGGGCCACTTCTTCATCAGAGGTAATTAACATTCCCCCGTTACCAAACGCTCCTAAGTTTTTACTAGGATAAAAACTAAAGGCAGCAGCCATGCCAATTGAGCCGGCGGTATAGCCTTCCCGTTGGGCCAAATGTGCCTGTGCCGCATCTTCAAATATAATTAAGTTGTGGGCTTGGGCAAAGTCGAGTAAGGCTTTTGGGGATACCATTTGACCGTATAAATGGACGGGAAGAATAGCCTTGGTGTTAGGGGTAATGGCTTTAGGGGCTAAGTTTAAATCAATGAGGGCCGTATGAGGATCACAATCGACTAAAATAGGAGTCGCCCCGGCCTGAATTACCCCCATCACTGTTGCAATAAAGGTATTAGCTGGAACCAAGACCTCATCCCCTTGAGTAATACCACAAGCTTGTAGTCCTAAAGCGATGGCATCGGTTCCAGAAGCCACTCCGACACCATACTTAACACCACTTGCTTGAGCAAATTCACCTTCAAATTCTTTTAAGGTTTTTCCTAAAATAAAATCCCCCCGTTGGACAACGGCGGCCATGGCTTGTTCAATTTCGGTTTGTATGGGTTGGTGTTGTAAGGTTAAATCCACAAAGGGGACAGTTTGAGAAGATGCAGTCATTGATAATCTGTTTATTTATAGAAGATAGTTAAAGTTAATGCCTCATTGTATCTTATGTCCAGTGATTGGGTAGTGGATAATATATATTTACAAATAAAAGCCCTATATAGACCTAACGATTAACCATTAACTCCGCATTATTATGGGCTTCTTTTAATAATCGGTGAGAAATTCTAAATAATTCTTGACCCGTATGTAAATGGGAATCGTCATAATTACAACAAAACCATTCTAATTCCTCAATCCCATCGGCGACATGATTTAAACAATAGTAAACAATGGCTGCTATTTTAGCTAATTTGGGAGGGTTAGGTTGAGAAGAAAATATTTGTTTTGCCTGTTGTAAATCATGACGAGAACAACGGACATAATCTTGAAAAACTGCCATTAATTGATCATCAAACGGGTCAGCAGCTAGAGCATCAATTTGCTCATTTAAACGGTTTAAAACGTGAAAAATTAACCGCTCAATGGGACGATAAACCGTCTTCAACCATTGATCAATTAAGCCAACCGATGCTTCCTCCGCCGCACGACGACTATAGTAGTAAGATTGGGCTTGGGCTGTCCTCTGTTGTCGTCGGGCCGAAGGATAATTAGGAATCAACTGCTGATCATAACTGTGTCGTCGTTGAGGGTCCCCCAACACTTCATAAGCTGCATTAATGCGGATAATCTGTTCATGATTGGCCGTTTCCTGGCGACTGTCAGGATGAAACCGTTTCGCCAAACGACGATAGGCTTGTTTAATTTCTGCTTGAGTTGCACTCTGACTCACTTCGAGGATGTGATAATGATTTGTAGATGTCATGACAGTCTGGAAGAAGAGAGGACAGCAACCAACCCTTTGCTTAATTCATCATGGCCAGTTGAGGGGGTTCGACATTTTGGAAAAGGGGGGTACTTAAGTAACGTTCTCCAAAACTGGGTTGAACCATTACGATTAGTTTACCGATATTTTCGGGTCGTTTGCCAACTTTAATGGCTGCACATAAGGCAGCCCCGGTGGAAATACCGGACAGTAACCCTTCTTCTTTAGCTAAGCGTCGTCCGTAATTCATGGCTTCATCATCGGTTACGGTGACGACTTCATCAATTAATTCTACTTTCAATACTTGGGGAACAAAACCGGCCCCAATGCCTTGTATTTTGTGTCCGCCGGGGCTTCCTCCCGATAAAACAGGGCTGTTGGTGGGTTCAACGGCGATCGCCTGAAAACTGGCTTTTCGTTGTTTAATCACTTCTGCCACACCGGTAATGGTTCCCCCGGTTCCCACACCGGCAATTAAAATATCTACCCTTCCATTGGTATCTTCCCAAATTTCTTCGGCGGTGGTTAAACGGTGAATTTCGGGGTTGGCGGGGTTATTAAATTGTTGCAACATATAGGCATTGGGAAGGGTTTCTACTAATTCCTGGGCCCGGCGAATACAACCACTCATCCCTTCGCTACCTGGGGTTAATTCTAATTGTGCGCCATAGGCTTTCAACATAGCCCGACGTTCTTTACTCATGGTTTCGGGCATGGTTAAAATTAACTTATATCCTTTGGCGGCTGCTACCATCGCTAAAGCAATACCTGTATTACCAGAGGTGGGTTCGACTAGCAGGGTTTTCCCTGGAATGATTAAACCCTCACGTTCGGCTGCATTAATCATATTGACCCCAATCCGATCTTTGACGGATGCGGCGGGGTTCATGCCTTCTAATTTAACAACAATTTGAGCTTTACAACCTTCTGCTTGAGGAATACGATTTAATTGGACTAGGGGAGTGCGACCAATTAATTCGGTTACGTTGTGAGCAATTTTCATAAGTTCTGTCTTAGTATAGTAAATGACTTATTCTTTGGTTGTAGTCCCTCATTTAGCACTTCTCAGTATTTTTTATGGTTTCTTTAGGTTAACCATGTCAATAGTTTGCTGTCTTCTTCAGTTATCACTGACTCTCTCGAACCTGTAGCAATCAGAAATCATAGATGAGACCCCATTAGGACATAATAATATTATGTCCCTACAAGAGCGATTTTTCGGGGTTTAACACTGTGTTTTACCTTTCTCAAAACTGAAATCTGATTACTATCTCTCACCTGCCAAAACAATTACTTTTTCAACACAGTTAACTCTAAAAAATTAAAATGGTGAAACAATATAAAGCTCTATTTTTGTTATTATTTATTGCTGTTACAGCGTCGGTGATTACCTTTTTTTCTTCGGGTTTATTGGCGGATCCAACTTGTGTCTATCATGAAGAAGCTTATCAAGGGGTTGATTTATTAAACTTAAGTCATGAATTAGAACAGACAGGTTTATTAGGGGAAATTCATGGGGCGGTTCCTGAGGAAAATATGTTTGTTTTATCGGTTCGTGATCCTGATAATTTTTTTAAGTCTCAACTCTTTTCTGTGATTCCGGGTAATCAGAAAACTCAAGCAACTTTAAAGGAAGTTAGGCGACATGATCAGGTTTGTTTAAAAGGTAAATTAGTTGAAAATCCCAGTCCTCAACCCCATATTGTTGTCAAATCTGCTGTGGTTATGGAATCCTGGGATGGGTTAGCAGACTATAACGATTATAAACATCAAGCCCAAATACCAGCAGAATTAAACTATAAAAATCATGCAATGTTTAAAGTTCATGCTATTAATAATGAAGGTAAAATATTAGTGGTAGAGTATAAAGATAAGGTTTTACCCATTTTTGTTGAAACTCCAGAATTAACTCGAGATTTATACAGAGGGGACTTCATTGATGTTAGTTATAAAATCCAATCTTGGCCAAGAAAACCAACCCACTTAAACTTAAATTTAAACGCTAAAGTTCCTATTAAAATGGTCGATCAATTAGTGAAACAACACGGAACAGAAAAAAAATTAACAGGAAAGTTAGTTAAGTTTCCCCAAAGTCCTCAAATTAAATTTGATGTTTATGCTATAGAAGTTATCACCCAAGGATTATCCCGTTATTATACGTTAGTTAATTTTGAAGATGCAAAGGAGTTTGAAAACATCAGAGAAAAATTAGCAACTATTTGGAATAATAACTTAGATACCGTTCAATCGGGTCGTAACTTTTTAATCAATCCTAACATTATTATTGAAGCACAAGGAAACATTAATATGATTTCTTCCCAACAAGCTAACCCTCAAATTCTTTTAGATAATGCTAATAAAATTCAAGTTGTACTTTAATATCCCACGTGTACAGTCCTCTAGATTGTTGATAAATAAAATCTTAAGACGCTAGGGTGGGCAAATCAGAGATTTATCTAGACTACCCGTAAATTAGAAAACTTTGCCCACCCTACAAAACTGGTTTTTCATTTTCTTTTAATAAACAGCATCTAATTATCAACAACACAATCAACTTTATCATAAATATCAGTAAAATTTAGTGTAATATTATTCAATTTTAAATCAATTTTTTCATCTTCTTGATGATACTCTTGAAACAACCATTGTTTATCTCCTGTTTTCACGAATTTTTCACCATAAATATTAGTCTGACTGATTAAAACATATTCTTGAAAACTATCGATGGTTCGATATGCAGCGAATTTTCCCTCTTTATCGTAATTTTCAGTAGAAGGAGATAAAACTTCAATAATTAAACTTGGGTTAATAATGGTATCTTTACGATTTTCATAATAAATGGGTTCCCCCTCAATAACCATAATATCAGGATAGGTAAAAATCCGTTTTTCTGGTATCCACAGTCGAACATTTTCGACATAAACCCGATAATTAAGCTTTTTGAAAGCAATGTTTAATTCTGTAACAAGATTAACTGCAATTTGGTTATGATTGATTGTTCCACCTGTCATGGGTATAATTTGTCCGTCGATGTACTCACTCTTAAAGTCTGCTTTTTCTTCTTGTTGTAGATAGTCTTCTATGGAATAATTTTTGATAACTGTTGCTTGCATAATACATTACAAATAAACAATAAACATCTTCATTATATTTTATCGAAATGTTTATGTACTGCATAGAGACGTTTCTATCAAACGTCTCTACACATCCAAACAATTAAAGATGTAAATACGCTGCTTCTGCTTCAAGTTGACGGACTAAATAATCGTTATTGGACGATCTTGCCACTTCTAAGCGGTGTTGTAAACTTTTTCGCAGACTTTCTCGATGGGTTCTGATGGCTTGTGTGATGGTATCTTGACTATTTTTGTTCATAGTAAACATCCTTGTATTGGATTTTATGGTAGAGGCTATTTCTAACATAACATTTCACGTATACTCTCTAAAAGTTGTTAAGAAATATTTATGGCATTGATCCCCATGATGCAACCATCAAAAACAAAAGCGATCGCGATTTTAACAGACTTTGGCTTACAGGATGGCTATGTAGGAATTATGAAAGGAGTAATAGCTACAATTAACCCTAGTATCCCTATTATTGACCTTACCCATTTTATTCCGCCTCAGCAAATTTGGGCAGCTAGGTTTTGCTTAATGAATGCTTATCCTTATTTTCCTCAAGATACGGTATTTTTAGCTGTGGTTGATCCAGGTGTGGGAAGTGAGAGACGCAGTGTTGCCATTGAGTGTTCCCGAGGGTATTTAGTCGGGCCTGATAATGGTTTATTTAGTGGTATTTTGGCACAAGAACCGGCAATCAAAGCAGTATCTTTAACCAATACGGACTATTGGCGTATTCCTAATGTTAGTTCAACTTTTCATGGTCGAGATATTTTTTCCCCAGTTGCTGCTTATTTAGCGTCTGGTGTTTCTCTAGAAGCATTAGGAGAGGTTATTCCTATCACGAGTTTAGTGAACTTTCCCTTACCATCTCCTCATATTACAGAGAAAAAGATCAAAGGAATCATTCAATATATTGATCATTTTGGCAACCTAATTACTAATATTTCGTCTCACCAGGTAAAGGGTAAAAAATGGTCGATTGACGTTAATGATATCATGATTAAATCTGGTTGCACCTATAGCGATATTGCTCCAGGGGAAATGATAACATTAATAGGGAGTCATGGCTGGGTAGAAATTGCTATCAATGGGGGAAATGCACAAGAAAAATTACAACTTAAATGGGGAGATAAAATTACTGTTGTCTTTCAATAATTAATAATTATTATTACTGTTGTTCTTAATATAAAATGGATAATCTTAGCACAAAATCAGTAGTCAGTCAAAAAGAAAAAATATCTTATTATATTTGGAGAAAATTTCGCCGTGATCCCTTAGCAATTTTCGGATTAATTAGTCTCGCTATTATCTTTATTTCCGTCATTATTGGTCCATTTATTTATCAGGTTCCTATCGATAAAATTGATTTTAGTAAAGCGAGTGCCTTACCCAGTTTAGATCATCCTTTTGGCACCAATTCTTTAGGACAAGATATGTTAGCGAGGGTGTTATTTGGGGGAAGAATTTCTCTAACAGTAGGAATTTTGGCTATGTTAGTGGCTATTTTTTTAGGAACAACTATTGGAGCGATCGCTGGATTTTATGGAGGTTTTATTGATGGTTTATTAATGCGTTTAACGGATTTATTTTTAGCTTTACCTCAGTTACCTTTACTCTTATTAGTGGTCTATTTATTTAGGGAACCCATTAAACAAATTGCCGGACCAGAATTAGGAATTTTCATCTTAGTAGTAATCGTCATTGGTGGACTTAATTGGATGTCTGTAGCGCGACTGGTAAGAGGAAATATTCTAAGATTAAAAGAGATGGAATTTATCAAAGCAGCCGTCGTTTTAGGGGCTAAATCCCACCGTATTATTTTAGTTCATCTGCTTCCTAATGTCTTGAGTTTGATTATTGTTGCCGCCACATTAGGGGTAGGAAATGCCATTATTACCGAATCGACTTTAAGTTTTTTAGGGTTAGGATTTCCTCCTGATGTTCCCACTTGGGGACAGATGTTATTTCAAGCAAAAGATTATTTAACCACTGCACCTCATACTGCTTTTTTTCCTGGGTTAGCCATCTTTTTAACGGTATTAAGTATTAACTATATTGGAGATGGATTACGAGATGCTTTTGATCCTAAAAATATAAAATAAGTTGTCAAGGAGGAATAATACTAGATCCGCTTTAGACAGTAGATAATCATATTAAGAAGGCAGGGGGAGCAGGGGGAGCAGGGGGAGCAGGGGGAGCAGAGGGAGCAGGGGGAGCAGAGGGAGACTAGGAGAAATTATTGATATATATTCCCCCCCTCACCCCATCACCTCGTCACCTTATTACCCTCAACTATAAATTACACGTCTGACTTCTGACTTCGTTAAGGTTGTTTCCCATCGAGTTTGAAGACAACTTCTTCTGGGTGATGATGTTTATCACGGACATCAAGGGGAGGTAAGACAGGGAAAAAGGGTTGATGAATACTGATTAACTGGGCTAAGGTTTTCTTGAGTTGAGTCCGAGAAACAATAGCATCCACAAAGCCATGTTTTAACAAGTATTCCGACGTTTGGAAACCATCGGGTAACTTTTCTCGTAAAGTTTGTTCAATTACCCGTCGTCCCGCAAAACCGATGGTGGCATTGGGCTCAGCCAAAATGATATCCCCTAACATAGCAAAACTAGCCGTTACCCCTCCGGTGGTGGGATGGGTTAAGACAGGAATATACATTAATTTGGCATTGCGATGATGTTCAAGGGCCCCAGAAATTTTGGCCATTTGCATTAAGCTTAACATTCCCTCTTGCATCCGCGCCCCACCAGAGGCACAGACAATGACCACTGGAAAGCGTTCTTCTGTCGCGTGTTCAATGAGACGACAAATTTTTTCCCCCACCACAGATCCCATACTTCCCCCCATAAAACGGAAGTCCATGACCCCTAAAGCCAGAGGTAGGCCATCAATTAATCCCGTTCCCGTTTGTACTGCATCCACTAACCCAGTTTTTTCTTGAGTATCCTTGATGCGATCGCTATAGGGTTTGCGATCGCAGAATTTGAGGGGGTCGGTAGGGGTCAGATGTTCGTTGAGGGGTTTCCAGGTATTTTTATCAATTAACTGGGCAATGCGTTCGGAACTTTCCACACGAAAATGATGACCACATTCGGTACAGACTAATTGATTAGCTTGAAGGTCTTTCGTATAGGTTAAAGCCGTACAAGCTGAGCATTTCGTCCATAAACCATCGGCAATTTCCCGTTCTTTTTGTTGTTCTTGAATGGGGGGTTCTGACTTTTCTTGTTTAGCAAACCAATCAAATATAGACATAGTATAAAAGTAATAATTATCTCAATGTTACTGGTCTTCGGGGGGACTCAATAATAAAAGAGCCGTCCATTGATCGGGGGAACAAACCTGCAAAGCAGCCTGAGACCCTTGACCACAGTAAATCCCCAAACCAATATCAAGGACACGACTAGGAATATTATGAGCAGCCAAGAGTTGCTGCATCAATTCAGCCTCCCAGCGAGCTTTTGTGGTTCTAATAGTAATCCAGGATACAGTATTCATTTTATCAGTCATCATTAACCATTGAGCAATTGTCTTGCTATCACTAAGAAGTATAGTAAAAGCAAAAGCCCCACCTACATGAAAAATAAATAGGTGGGGAAAATGTCACAAATGACAGGATTAATGGCGGGTTTTTTAGTAGGCTAATCCCATACTGCGGGTTGTTTCTGCCCCAAGATAAACACGGATGCTTAAGAAATCCGTAGGACAAGCTGTTTCGCACCGTTTACAGCCCACACAGTCCTCTGTACGAGGAGAAGAAGCAATTTGACTTGCTTTACAACCATCCCAGGGAACCATTTCTAAAACATCGAGGGGACAAGCGCGAACGCATTGAGTACAACCAATACAGGTATCGTAGATTTTAACTTTGTGTGACATTGATTCCGGCTCCTTAACCGAGTGTTCTCCTTAGTCAAGCACCTTAACTTAAACAGATTAAAGTCAAGGTTTCCCAACTGAACAAAGACTTAAGAGTATCTTATCTGTCTGTTGTAAAAATAGTCAGGATTAAGGGCTAGTTTACCGCAGTGGCAGAATGTCCTCATAAAAATTGTTGTAGAACTTTAAATTATGTAACAATCCCTCCCTAATTAGGATCATCTAGCTGTTTGACAGAGACATCCACCACCTCAACGTCAATGGTTCCTGGAGGAGTCACCCGTTGAAACTTGCCGTTATCAACTTCTAACGCCTCCCCACAACTAGGACAGCGAGTTTTTACCCCCTTAAACCCTGTAAATTCGTAGCGACAGACAGGACATTGATCTTCGACTAAGTTACGCTTCACCCACCATCGTAAGATCCATAACCCAATCACTGGCGTAATTAAAATCACCCCTAATAAAATCAAAAATCCATTAACCACCCATCCCAAACCAACGGAGACTAATAAAATGGCTAATAGAAGTAAATTCAGTAAACACCCTAACCCAGAATTATTGAGCCATAGTAGTTTTGGAGAATAATTATTCACAATCTCTCCCCCAGATTGCTGTATTTAGCGACTTATATTTTCCCATGTTATCCAAAAAATCTATATAAATTACTATTCTAGGGGATCGATTGGGGACAATTCGGCTTAGAATAATGCAGTGAAACATTTATCCTACGGGGATTTTGGCGATTTCCATTTATTAAGATTACTTATAATCTATCTTTCTTTAACTCGGATTAGCCAAGACCCTATGGGACAGAAAACACCATATAAGGAGATTACTCAATGAATAAAGGTGAATTAATCGATGCAGTCGCGAATAAGGCTGAAGTCACCAAAAAACAAGCAGAAATTGTTATTAGTGCCACGATTGAAACGATTATGGAAGCAGTGGCCGGAGATGATAAAGTGACCCTAGTGGGCTTTGGCTCCTTTGAAGCACGCGATCGCAAAGCTCGTGAAGGTCGCAACCCCAAAACTAATGAAAAAATGAGCATTCCTGCCACTAAAGTTCCTGCTTTCTCGGCTGGAAAGCTATTCAAAGAACGAGTTGCCCCTAAAAAGTAGTCACGTTAATCGGTACATGAAACGACCTGTTCATGGTGGTAATTTGGTCTGGGCAGCAGAGCAAATAGGCTGTCCAGTTTCTTCTATTTTGGATTTTTCTGCTAGTATCAACCCGCTGGGTCCACCACCATCGGTCTTAGCAGCGATTCAAGGGGCGTTAAACAGCCTTCAACACTATCCTGACCCCAACTACACACAATTGAGAAAAACGTTGTCAGAATGGCATCAATTGCCCTCTGATTGGATTCTGCCAGGGAATGGGGCTGCTGAGTTATTAACCTGGGCTGGCCGTGACTTGGCACAGGAAAAACAAACTTATGTCATGATTCCTGGATTTAAGGATTATTGGCGAGGGTTACAAGCTTATGGGGCAAACATTATCCCCGTTTCTTTTCCTTGGCAAACTCCTAATGCGCTCGATTGTCTTGATCAGTTTCAGGACACAAATGCGGGTATTATTATCAATAATCCTCATAATCCCACCGGACAATTATTCACCCAAGACTGTTTATTACCTGTCTTAGAACGGTTTAAATTAGTGGTGCTGGATGAAGCGTTTATGGATTTTGTCCCCCCTGCTCATCAAGAGAGTTTAATTGCTCTGATTGCCGATTATCCTAATTTGGTAATTGTGCGATCGCTGACTAAATTTTATAGTCTTCCAGGTTTGCGTTTAGGTTATGCTATTGCCCATCCTCAACGACTCCAAAAATGGCAACGTTGGCGCGATCCTTGGCCGGTAAATAATTTAGCGGTTGCTGCGGGGATAGCAGCTATAAAAGACGAAGCCTTTGCCCAACAAACCCAACAATGGTTATTATCAGCCCGTGAACAATTATTAACAGGATTATCACAAATTGAAGGCTTAACGCCTATTCCTAATTTTGTTAATTTTCTGTTGGTGGAAACTGAGATTCCTAGTTCTCAATTACAACAAGAGTTATTACAAAAGTCTCGGATTTTGATTCGAGATTGTTTGAGTTTTGAGACGTTAGGCGATCGCTATTTTCGTATTGCAATCCGTACCATTGAGGAGAATAACAAATTGCTTGAAGGTTTATCGGATATTTGCCATAAATAACAATAACTTTATTTTAATTTTAGTTAATAGAGCCTCGTTATTATAATGGTAAATAATCTAAGAAAAAATAAGCAAAAATGTTAACAGTTATTGGTTGCGGTAATCTAAATCGATGTGATGATGCAGTGGGGGTAATTATTGCTCAAAAATTACAAGAGCATTTCCAAGATCAAAACTTATCTAATTTAAAAATTTATGATTGTGGAACTGCGGGAATGGAGGTGATGTTTCAAGCAAGAGGAAGCGAAAAATTAATTATTGTAGATGCTTGTTCAACCGACTCAGAACCAGGCACTATTTATAAAGTACCAGGAAACGAATTAGAAGAATTACCCGAACCTAGTTATAGTTTACACGATTTTCGTTGGGATCATGCTTTAGCAGCCGGGAGAAAAATATTTAAAGAGGAGTTTCCCAATGATGTGACTGTCTATTTGATTGAGGCAGAAAATCTAGGATTAGGCTTAGAAATTAGTGCTAGTTTAAAGAATTCTGTTGAACAAGTTATTGATTCTATAAAACAGGAAATTGATCACTATATAAATTGGAAAAAAATCAATAATTAAATGATTGATCATAGTATAAAATACGAATATATTTTCTCATGACAATCAAGAATGAATTATTTAAGATTAGGAACACCCATTTTAGCAACGGCCTTCGTACTTCTGACACCTCCAGCAATCATTGCTAGGAATGATATCCGAACCGTGGGAATTCATTTTGCACCCGGTGCTACCAGTGCTGTTGTAGAAGATTCGATCACAGGTTATGAAACCGTAGATTATGTCCTTGGTGCTAGAAAAGGACAGTATATGAACCTCAGTATGGCTACGGATAATACTGCCAATTATTTCAACATTTTAGCACCCCACGAAGACGCGATCGCTATGTTTAATAGTTCCATGAGTGAAAACCAATACGAGGGAACTCTCCCAGAAACTGGTGAATACAAAATCCGAGTTTATATGATGCGAAGTGCGGCAAGACGTAACGAAAAAGCTAATTATCGTCTTGAAATGATTATTGAGTAAAAATTGAGTTTAGGGGTTTATTAACTCCTCAATCTTACTTATAAAGGTTGTTGTTTAGGAACACCAACAGCACGAGGATACTTATCAGAAATTTTAGTCATTTTTTTGATATAAATAAAGTGGCGGATACTCTGAGTTAACGGGGTTTGAAATGGTTTAATTAAGATAATTTTTCCCCCTAATTGTTTCAACGCATTGTTCAAGTTTAATTCTTCTTCTTTTTGCCAGTTTCCTCGATATAAAACCCCAATTCCTCCTACTTTTAGAAAAGGTAACACATATTCAGCACAAACCGAAGGTTCTGCCACTGCACGGAGTAACCCTAAATCGTAAGTTTCTCGATGTTGTGGTAAATGTCCAATATCTTCTGCACGACCAATAACTGTTTGACAATTAGACAATTTTAACGCTTCTAAAAAGAGATTAATGACCTTGATTTTTTTCTGAGTAGAATCTAGTAAACTGACTTGCCAATGAGGAAAAATAATACCAATGGGAAGACCTGGAAAACCCGCGCCTGTTCCAATGTCCATAACTTTTAATGAATCTTCATACTGTAAAAAATCTAAATCAATAACGCCAGCTAAAGAGTCCCATAAATGCTTTTCCCAAAAGTCATTGGGTTCCGTAATACGAGTTAAATTAATTTGACGATTAATTAATAATATTTCTTGATAAAGTTTTTCCCATTTCTCTAATTGTTCTTGGGTGGGTTGCCATTGTAAAGTTTCTTGCCAAATATCTTGAAATGTTGGTAATTGCATAAACTAAAGAGTTTAAAATACAGCGAATTCAACGATATAGATTCAAAAGTAAATAGCTAAATAATACTATCTTTTTACTATTTATTATTTACTGGATACCAATCTTCATCTAAGAGATAATCAAACCATCCGTTAGGTAATTGAGTTGGATAATCAGATTCTTTACGCTTCATAACTTTTCTTCCATCTGCACGTTTTCCTTCTTTAATGGCTAATTTTCTCGCTTTAGGATAAACTCTTTCCACTGCATCAGGTAAATAACGACGTAATGATCCTGATTTTTCTAAAGCAGATTGTATTCTTAAACGGTGTTCATCAATAGAATCATACCAACTTTTATTCATCCAATTAGGCGCATCACTTTGAACATAAAGTTTTAATAAATGTGCAATTAAAATTAATAAATCACTTTCTAAAGTGTTTTTAGGATCACCCATTTCTAAATTTTCAATCAAGTTTTCAACATCGATGGCATCCCAATTACGATTTTTTAAAGCAATGGTTTGAGTTGATAACCATTGTGCAAAGTCTTTTTCATATAGATTCATTTTCATCTGTTTTAAGTCCTTTGAGTTAGTAAATACCCAATATTTTCAAAAGTTATTTATCCCATAAAATAAAGCGTTTAAAATACAGCAAAATCAGTAATTTTTCTTCTTTCTAGAGATTTATAGGCGAGAACAATTTTATCTTTTGATATACCCATTTTAACCATTTCTTCTGCAATACCTTCTTCTGTTCCATCTTGTTGTATCCAGAGTTTTTCGTCTATTATATCAATATGAATTAATGTTCCATAAATTCGATAACCGTTTGACCATCCTATTTCTGTAAGTAAATAATGTTCTCCTTCTTTGTCAAAAATTAATTGAGTTTGTACTTGGTCATCTTCTCCTAAATAGTTTATATAATCTTTAAAAATTTGTTCAATAATTTCTCGATATTTTAAAGTTAAGTCATCCATCTTATGATTTCCTCTATTGTTGGGTCAAAGGTAAATAGTTGAATGATACCATCTTCTAATAAAACTTGGCCTGCTTCTTCTTCAAAAACGCTTTTTCCTACGTCTTCAGTTACGGCTAAATAAAGCTGTCTCGTGGGGTCATATCTTTTTAGAAGTCGGTTATAAAGGACAAATTGACCTAATGCTTCCTCTAAGTCTTTCATATCAGAGAGTCGTCTAAAGCTTTTGATTTCTACAGCTATTTTTGTTTGCTCTTTTTCCGCAGCAATTAAACTTTCTGCACCTAAGTCAATAAATAAGTTTTTCCCTCTCGCTAATTTTAATCGAAAGGGATCATGAGTAATTCTCCAATTATCTTTGATGAGTGCATTTTTGGCAGCATCATGATAAATATCTTTAGCCGGCATAAGTAACCACAGATTAATGCTTCAATTTACGATAAATTCGTAACAAAATTTTCTCAAATTCCACCCAAACAAACATCAAACTACTAAAGAGTAAACAGATCAATAATTGTTCTCCCGTTAACACCGTCGTATTAAAGAAAGCTCTTAACGGTGCAACATAAACTAACATTAATTGCAGGATCGTCGTAACAATAACTGCACCCCAAAGATAAAGGTTAGAAAAGGGGTTCATTTCTATGGCTAAACGAGTCGTCGAACGGGCTGCGATCGCATGACCCATTTGAGCAATACAAAGGGTGGTAAAGACCATCGTTTTCCAGCTTTCAGGATCATGACCCGGTTGTTGAGCGTCATAAAAGGCCCAGGACATCAAAGTAATGGTAATGATCGAAAAAACAATACCAATACGCACAATATAAGCTCCCAAACCACGGGCAAAAATGCTTTCTTTGGGACTAGAAGGGGGTCGTTCCATAATATGGGGATCAGCCGGTTCTACGGCTAAGGCCAACGCCGGTAAACCATCTGTCACGAGGTTCATCCAAAGAATTTGTAGGGGGATTAAAGGCACACCAGAAAGTCCCATCAAAGGGGCTGCTGCAATGGTAATGACTTCCCCTACATTACTCCCTAAAATGTACTTAATAAAGTGACGAATATTGCTATACACCACCCGTCCCTCTTCCGTCGCAGCGACGATGGTGGCAAAATTATCATCCAGCAAGACCATATCACTCGCTTCCTTGCTCACATCCGTCCCTGTAATGCCCATAGCGATGCCGATATCCGCTTGTTTGAGTGCCGGAGCATCATTCACCCCATCGCCAGTCATAGCCACAAATTTGTTGCGCTTTTGCAACGCTTGGACAATGCGTAACTTGTGTTCAGGGGAGACACGGGCGTAAACACTAACTTGTTCGACTTCTCCTTCTAACTGCGGTTGAGACAATTTTTCTAACTCTCGTCCGGTTAAGATGTGATCATGGGGTTGTACAATCCCTAACTGTTGAGCGATCGCCTGGGCGGTGAGTTGATGATCCCCTGTGATCATAATGGGACGAATACCGGCCGCTTTACACTTAGCCACGGCGGCCTTAACTTCTGGTCGCGGGGCATCCATCATTCCGGCTAACCCTAACCAAATTAATCCTTGTTCGGCTGCTTCTGCTTGGTTTGTGTCCGGTATTTGTGTTAAGGGTTTATAGGCGAACCCTAACACCCTTAGGGCCCGTTTAGCCATGCCATTATTACCCCTTAACACTTGTGCTTTTTGTTCCTCGGTTAACTCATGAAGCCGTTGCCCTTGTTGATAATATTGGCATCGTTCTAAGATTAATTCTGGGGAACCCTTGGTAAATAAGACATATTGATGATCCGGTTGACTGTGCCAACTGGGCCAGCGATCGCCGGTCTGACTACTTTTACAGATGGTACTCATGCGTTTGCGTTCGGAAGTAAAAGGAAACTCTCCCACTCGAACATAGTTGGCTTCTAACTCTGACTGATTTAACCCGGCTTTGCCTCCCATCGCGAGTAACGATCCTTCGGTGGGGTCTCCTATAATGGCCCAGTCTCCTGCTTCTTGAGACAAATGGGCATCGTTACATAAAACACTGGTAAATAATAAGGCTTGCAAAGCCCCGTAACGACTACAATTAATGCTACTTTTGGCTTCGCTACAAATAAATTCTCCTATGGGTTCATACCCTGTCCCTGTCACCTGATAATTACCTTGGAGGGTTTCTACTTCTTGCACTACCATTTTATTTTGGGTGAGTGTCCCTGTTTTATCGGAACAAATAACATTCACCGATCCCAAGGTTTCCACCGCCGGCAGTTTACGGATCAAAGCGTGACGTTTAACCATGCGTTGGGTTCCTAAGGCCAACGTTACCGTAATAACCGCCGGTAACCCTTCAGGGACCACTGCAACGGCCATACTCAAGGATATTTCTATTAACTCCTGCAGGAGTCCCCAACCAGCTTTTAAGGTTCCTCCTACGACTACTAACGCAACCATAACCAATGAACCGGTTACCAAAACGTTCCCTAACTGAGTCATGCGTCGTTGTAGGGGGGTGTCTTCCGTTTCCACCGATTGAAGCATTTCGGCGATTTTACCCAGTTCTGTATCCATTCCTGTGCCGGTAACCACCACTTTTGCCCGTCCCTGGATCACTTCGGTACCGGTAAACACCATATTCACGCGATCGCCGATGGGGGTATCTTCTTGCAGACCTTGACTTAAGGGAGTTTTGTCAACTGGGTGGGCCTCTCCGGTTAATGCTGACTCTCTTATATTGAGATGAGAAGCATCTATAATTTGACCATCGGCGCACAAAGTGTCCCCTGCTTCGATTAAAATAATATCCCCTGGCACTAAGGAAGGGGCTTCTACCTCTTGACGTTTTCCGTTTCTTATAACTTGGACTTGGGGCGAGGATAGCTTTTTTAAGGCTGCCAGGGCTTTTTCGGCGCGGGTTTCTTGTAAATAGCCTAACAGTCCGTTTAAGATAACAATAGAAAAAATAGCAATGGTATCTTTAAAAGGAACACCACTTTTCGTTGTGCCACTGTTTCTTAATTCAACAATATCTAAAATACCGGAAATAATAGCTACTACGATCAGCATAATTAACATGATGTTTGTAAACTGATCGAGTAATATTTCCCAGTTACTACGGCCTGCGGTTTCTTCTATTTCGTTGCGGCCATAATGGTGTTGTCGTTGCGTAACGTTTTCTGTGTCTAACCCGGTTTGAGGGTTTGTCCCCAAGGTATCTAACGTTTTGGCTACAGAGTAAGTATGCCAAGGTTGTTTGCGTTGCGGTAGGGTATGGGCAGAATAGGATCGAGTCACAGGAACCAAGGTTAAGTTAACGGTCTACTTTTCTTGATTTTACTGTTAACTTTTAAAACCGTTGCACTTTATCACAAAATCGTAAACTCCCCCCTAATAGGGGGGTTTGAGATGGAGACTGCGCGAAACGATTTTTTTCAATGAAGCCATCCTTTCAGACGACGGGCCACTTGCGGTCGACGCAACTTACGCATCGCTTTACTTTGAATCTGACGAACTCTTTCACGAGACAGGTTAAAAATACCACCCACTTCTTCTAAAGTATGAGGTTGAGATGTACATAACCCATAGCGTAAAGAAATAACATCTTTTTCTCTTTGGGTTAAAACATCACTTAACACCGCCGAAACTTCATAGCGCAACATCCCTTCATTCATTAATTCTTCAGGAAGTTGTAAGTCTTGGTCTTCGAGTAAATCAACCAATTCAGTGTCTTCTCCTTTACCCACCCGATGGTTTAAAGATAAAGACTGTCTCCGTAGTTGCAATAACTGACGCAGTTGGGGAGGAGTCATTTCTAACTCATCGGCCAGTTCTTTTTCGTTGGGGTTACGCTGTAATTTTTGCTTAAGAATTCGTTGGGCTTTTTTCAGTTTGTTTAATTTTTCTACTACATGGATAGGTAAACGAATGGTTCTTGCATCATTGGCAATCGTTCGAGTAATCGCTTGACGAATCCACCAATAAGCATAAGTAGAGAACTTATAACCTTTGTTGGGGTCAAATTTTTCGGCTGCGCGGTTTAAACCAATCGCCCCTTCTTGAATTAAATCCAGGAAAGGAACACCCCGATTAAGATAACGCTTAGCAATAGATACCACTAAACGTAAATTAGAACGAATCATTTTGCGTTTAGCAGTGCGTCCCCGGTGCAAACGATGTTCAAATTGTTTTTGCGTCTCAAAACCCATAACCTGGGCTAATTCTGCTTTGCTAGGAGGACGTTGTAATTCTTCTTTTAGCTGTTGTCTGGTTTCTTCTACTTGGACTAAAAATTGAACATGATGGGCAAGTTCTACCTCTTCTTCTGCATTTAGGAGGGGATAGCGTGACATTTCTTTAAAAAATGCCCCAACTGTATCATCAGAAACCGTTTTTCGATATCCTTCTGGATATTGATTCCCTAAATCATCAGATAAAGAGGAAATTTCTACCTCAACGGATTGTAATTCACTGTCCGTTTGTTCAAAGTCCACTGCTTCGATCGCAGAAGGATTAAATTCTTGGGTGGATTCCGTTTGCATCATTTGTGTCGTATTCATAAGCTGATAATTCCGAGGAGTAAAACCGATTTAACAAGTTCGGGAACAATGGGAGAGGAGACGAGGTCAGCTATGTCAGAAATTATGGATGGTTTGGTGTCAGTTGAACTCGAAAATATTTAAGATTATTTTAATGATTTACCAAGGTTCTTCTGAGATCCCAATTAATAACCAAACAACGGAAAAAAGATTAATAAAGGACAAAACTGAAATCTTGCTATTTACTGAGCGTGACTATCGCCTCCAGCCTTAACCAATCAGGGTTTGAGAGGACTGGCTGTTTATCAGGCTACCAGAATTATTGGAATGTTTTGTCTATCTAATTACAAAAAGACAATTTGATCAAGTCCAAAAGGAGCTTTTACGATTAAACTATAGATTGTTTTTAACATTTGACTGTCTCCTTCACACTAAGAATGAATTTTTTTCTCTTGCTACTAACTAACTTATCTGATGGGGGGGGATTTTTTCATCCTTTTTAAGATAAAGTTTTGTTAAGAAAGAATCTCAGAGAAGTGAATAAAGAAAATTAAAAAAAACAGTAGTTGTATATGTTTATACTGTAACTGATTTCAGCAAAATTTGTGTAGGGATTGCTCATAGTTCTTAACAGTCCTATAAAATAGATAAGCACTTACCCATCAGTTCCTAACCTTAATGACCAACAGCAACGTCCTGCAAGAAAACATGGTTTCTGAGGAAACTTGTACTTTAGCGGCCATTGATATTGGCACTAACTCGATTCACATGGTAATTGTGGAAATTGATAAAACCCTACCCGCTTTTACCATTGTTTCACGGGAAAAAGATACAGTCCGTCTTGGAGAAAGAGATCCCAAAACAGGCAACTTAACCGAAGCGGCTATCGCCCGTTCTTTAGCTTCTCTACGGCGATGTAAAGACTTAGCGGACAGTTTTAATGTCGAACATATTATTGCGGCCGCTACCAGTGCTACTAGAGAAGCCCCCAATGGATTAGAGTTTATCTGGCAAGTCCAAGAAGAAATAGGCATCACCATCAATTTAATTTCTGGGTATGAAGAAGCCCGTCGCATTTATTTAGGGGTGTTATCGGGGATGGATTTTCAAGAAAACCCCCACGTTATCATTGATATTGGGGGCGGTTCAACGGAAATTGTCCTGGCAGATGCCCAAGAACCTCGATTTTTAAGCAGTACCAAAGTGGGGGCGGTTCGTCTAACCAATGAGTTTGTGACAACTGACCCCATTGATGAGCAAGAATTGTCCTATTTACGGGCTTATGTGCGAGGAATGTTAGAGCGGCCCATTGATGAAATTAAACGCAAACTGAAACCAGGGGAAACCCCACAGGTGGTGGGTACATCAGGAACTATTGAAACCTTAGTTTCTATCCATGCCATGCAAACCTTGGGAGAACTTCCCAGTCCCTTACAAGGGTATCAAATGAGTCGTAAAGACCTGAAAGATATGGTCAAAAAATTTGTTTCTTTGACCTACGAAGAACGGGTTAATATCTCAGGAATGTCGGAAAAACGGGCGGAAATTATTGTGGCGGGTGCGGTGATTTTATTAGAAGCCATGACCATGTTGGAGTTGGAAAATATTACCATTTGTGAAAGGGCTTTAAGAGAAGGAATGATTGTTGATTGGATGTTAACCCACGGATTAATTGAAAATCGACTCAGTTTTCAAACGGCGGTTCGTCAAAGAAGTGTCTATAAAATTGCTCGAAAATATCAGGCTGATCTCGGTTATGGAGAAAGAGTGGCTAATTTTGCTGTTAGTTTATTTGAGCAACTGTTTGGTTTGTTTCATGACTGGGGAAAAGCAGAAAGGGAGTTATTATGGTCAGCCGCTATTTTACACAATTGTGGTCTTTATATTAGTCATTCGTCCCATCATAAACACTCTTATTATTTGATTCGTAATGCGGAATTGTTGGGCTTTACAGAAATTGAAATCGAAACCATTGCTAATATTGCTCGTTATCACCGCAAAAGCACACCGAAGAAAAAACACGATGCTTATAGTAAATTACCCGATAATTATCGTAAACGGATCAAACACTTAAGTGCAATCTTACGAATTGCTGTGGCTTTAGATCGACGGCAAACAGGAGCAATTAAAGAACTTCATTGTAAATACGATAAAGAGTACAAAAAGCTCCATTTACATCTAATTCCCTCTAATCCTGACGATAATTGTGATTTAGAGTTATGGAATTTAGACTATAAAAAAGTGGTTTTTGAGGAATTATATGATATTAAAATTGTAGCAACATTAGAATCTAAAGCGCAGTCTTAAGGGGCGTAATAATATCATGCCACCAAAACTAACAGGAATTAACCCCGTTTAATCTCGATAAACATCTTTACGATGACGACAATTTACCAGAACAATAATGAGTTCGGAATCATTAATTTCATATCGTACCCTATAATTACCGATTCTAATACGATATTCATTGTCAAATCCTTTAAGTTTCTTAACACCCGCAGGACGAGGTTCATTTGCTAGTTGTGATATTTTTGTAATTATTCTCTGATAAATTTCAGGGGTTAATTGTCTTAACTGTTTTTGTACAGGTTTAGGAATGATGACAGTATAAGGCATTAAATTATCTAAGATTGACTTGCGATAAAGTCTTCAAGGGTTAAATAATCTCCTGTTTGATATGCTTTTTTAGCTTCTTCAACTTCCGCTATAATGTCTGGACTATTTTCCCATTCTTCTTCTGCTTCAAAAAGTTGGTCTTCTAAAATTTCTAACAGTTGTTGCTGTTGTTCTAAATCAAGGGATTTAATAGCTTTAACTAATGCTTCAAAGGGAATAGACAAATTAATAGAGGTCATCTTTATTTTATTCAAGTTTATCTCATCATTTCTAACTTATTATGACATATCATCAAAATCCGATCGGTTTTTTGACTTGATTTATTATTTTGAACCATAACCGGCTCTCCTGTAGTTATGGTGATCAGAAAAATCTGTCGAGATTTACAAATTCCTGAACCTTAATCTTTCAATGGACAAAGAAACAGCAATTATTTATTCCAAAACTCGTTTAGCATTAAAGCGTAAAGGTTGTCCCATACCTGAAAATGATATTTGGATTGCTGCACTATGTTTAAGGAATAATTGGACGTTAGTTACCGATGATAAAGATTTTGATTATATAGAGGATTTGCGGATAGAGCGTTGGTAAAGGCTTTCCCTAAGTTAAGATATTTTTTATAATAAATTTTAATCCTTTAATCTGCCACTCTATCACATCCATGAATAGTACCTTCCTCAACCATCTCAAAAGTCCGAAACGTCCTGTACTTGTCTTTGACGGTGCAACGGGAACCTCCTTACAAACTCAAAACTTGACCGCAGAAGACTTCGGCGGACCCGAATACGAAGGTTGCAATGAATATTTAGTGCATACCAAACCTGAAGCAGTGGAAAAGGTACACCGAGGGTTTTTAGAGGTGGGTGCAGATGTCATTGAAACGGATACCTTTGGGGGAACGTCTATTGTCCTTGCAGAATATGATTTAGCAGATAAAGCTTACTATTTGAATAAGAAAGCGACAGAAATTGCTAAAAAGATGGCTGCTGAATATTCTACCCCAGAAAAGCCCCGTTTTGTGGCGGGTTCTATGGGTCCAGGGACAAAGTTACCCACGTTAGGACATATTGACTTTGATACCCTCAGAGACGCTTATGTGGAACAAGCAGAGGGGTTATACGATGGGGGTGCAGATTTATTAATTATTGAAACTTGTCAGGATGTATTACAAATAAAGGCAGCTTTAAACGCAGTTGAAGCAGTTTTTGAGAAGAAGAGAAAACGGCTACCTATTATGGTTTCTATTACGATGGAAACGATGGGAACCATGTTAGTCGGAACAGAAATAAGTGCAGCCTTAGCGATTTTAGAACCCTATAACATTGACATTTTAGGACTTAATTGTGCCACGGGTCCTGAACAGATGAAAGAACATATTAAATATTTATCAGAACATTCGCCGTTTATTGTTTCTTGTATTCCTAATGCGGGTTTACCTGAGAATGTTGGGGGACAAGCGCATTATCGTTTGACGCCCATAGAATTAAAGATGGCCTTAATGCACTTTATCGAAGATTTAGGCGTACAAATTATTGGGGGATGTTGTGGAACTCGTCCTGACCACATTAAATCTTTATCGGAACTTTCACAAGAATTAAGACCGAAAGAACGTCATCCTGACTATGAACCTTCGGCGGCTTCAATTTATAGCACACAACCCTATATTCAAGATAATTCATTCTTAATTGTTGGGGAACGATTAAACGCCAGTGGCTCTAAAAAATGTCGTAAGTTATTAGATGCTGAAGACTGGGATAGTTTAGTTTCTTTGGCAAAATCTCAGGTAAAAGAAGGGGCGCACGTTTTAGATGTTAACGTGGATTATGTAGGGCGAGATGGGGTGCGAGATATGCACGAATTAGCCTCTCGTTTAGTGAATAATATTACTTTACCTTTGATGTTAGATTCCACAGAATGGCAGAAAATGGAGTCAGGGTTAAAGGTTGCGGGTGGTAAATGTATTCTCAATTCTACTAATTATGAAGATGGTGAAGAACGATTTATTAAAGTATTGGAACTCGCTAAAAAATACGGTGCTGGTGTGGTAGTGGGAACCATCGATGAGGAAGGAATGGGGCGCACTGCACATAAGAAGTTTGAGATTGCTAAACGTGCTTATGATGCAGCCATAAATTATGGAATTCCTCCCCATGAAATCTTCTTTGATCCCTTAGCATTACCCATTTCTACGGGGATAGAAGAGGACAGAGAGAACGGAAAAGCTACTGTTGAGTCTATAAAACGTATTCGAGAAGAATTACCAGGGTGTCATATTCTCTTAGGTATTTCTAATATTTCCTTTGGGTTAAATCCTGCAGCCAGACAAGTATTAAACTCGGTGTTTTTATATGAGTGTATGCAGGTAGGTTTAGATGGGGCAATTGTTAGCGCAAGTAAAATCTTACCCCTAGCTAAAATTGAAGAAGAACATCAAAAAGTCTGTCGTGATTTAATTTATGACTTACGAGAGTTTGATGGTGATATTTGTACTTATGATCCTCTGACTAAGTTAACCGAATTGTTTGCAGGAAAAACAACCAAAAAAGATCCCTCAAAAACAGCTAATTTACCCATAGAAGAACGATTGAAACAGCATATTATTGATGGGGAACGGTTAGGGTTAGAAGATGCACTGTCAGAAGCATTAAAACAATATCCTCCTCTAGATATTATTAACGTCTTTTTATTGGACGGAATGAAAACAGTTGGGGAGTTATTTGGGTCAGGACAAATGCAATTGCCTTTTGTTCTACAATCTGCACAAACCATGAAAGCTGCGGTTGCATACCTAGAACCTTTTATGGATAAGGAAGAAGGAGACAGCAATGATAGTGGAAAAGGAAAGTTTCTCATTGCAACTGTTAAAGGGGATGTCCATGATATCGGTAAAAATTTAGTTGATATTATCCTCTCTAATAATGGTTATAAAGTGATCAATTTAGGCATTAAACAACCTGTTGAAAATATTATTCAAGCATACGAAGAACATAAACCTGACTGTATTGCCATGAGTGGTTTATTGGTGAAATCAACTGCATTTATGAAGGATAATTTAGAGGTGTTTAATGAGCGGGGGATAGATGTTCCTGTTATCTTGGGTGGGGCAGCATTAACCCCCAAATTTGTCTATGAAGACTGTCAAAATACTTATAACGGTAAAGTTGTCTATGGAAAAGATGCTTTCTCTGACTTACATTTCATGGATAAATTAATGCCAGCCAAAGCAGCAGAAAATTGGGATAATTTACAAGGATTTTTAGGAGAATTCACCGCGCAGAATAGTCTTTTTCAAGAAGAGAGAGGGGAAAAAGCAGCCGAAAAAGCAAGTGAGACAAATGGTAAGTCTGCAACCCAAGAAATACCACAAATTATCGATACAAAACGTTCCGAAGCAGTGGAAATCCTAGAACCAGTAACCCCTCCATTCTGGGGAACTAAAATCCTTAAACCCAATGAGTTTGACTTAAATGAAATTTTCTGGTATTTGGATTTACAAGCATTAATTGCAGGTCAATGGCAATTCCGTAAGCCAAAAGAACAGTCAAGAGAAGACTATGAGGTATTTTTAGCTGAAAAAGTTTATCCTATTTTAGAAGAGTGGAAACAAAAAGTCGTCACAGAAAACTTATTGCATCCTACAGTAATTTATGGTTACTTTCCTTGTCAATCTCAAGATAATAGTTTGCTGGTTTACGATCCAGAAATTGTTCAAAATGCTAACAATAATATACCAGAAGATTTAGACCCCATCTGGAAGATTGATTTTCCTCGTCAAAAGTCGGGCCGTCGTCTTTGTATTGCAGACTTCTTCAGTCCCAAAGAATCAGGAAAAACCGATGTATTTCCGATGCAAGCAGTAACAGTAGGAAATATTGCCACAGAATACGCTCAAAAACTCTTTTCTGCTAACGATTACACCAACTATCTCTATTATCATGGTATGGCTGTCCAAACCGCCGAAGCCTTAGCCGAATGGACACACGCTAAAATACGCCGAGAGTTAGGCTTTTCTGACAAAGAACCCGATAATATCAGGGAAATGCTACAACAACACTATCAAGGTTCCCGTTACAGCTTCGGATACCCTGCTTGTCCCAATATCCAAGATCAATATAAACAATTAGAAGTGATGGGATGCGATCGCATTAAAATGTATATGGATGAGAGTGAACAAATCTATCCCGAACAATCTACCACTGCTATTATCACTTATCATCCTGTGGCTAAGTATTTTAGTGCATGAAGCTATGTTAAACCAATCATAAGCCCTTTCGGGCTTATGTAAATTTTGAGTCAGTTTTGTATCCCATTTTATAGAGTTTGATGAATCTTGGTCAGTGGCTTGGCTTATCTAGTTTGGTTATCTCCTGTTATATTCTTTGGGAAATTCGACAGGTATTGTTACTGGTATTTACGGCCGTTGTTTTTGCTACCGCCTTAAATCGATTGGTAAAATGGCTGAGAAAATTTAAAATTAGACGAAAAATTTCGATTATTATTGTCTTGATTGTTGTTATTTTCTTAAGTCTTTTATTTGGCTGGTTAGTGGTTCCTCCGTTTCTAGATCAGTTTCAAAAATTATTAGGTTTATTGCCTAATGTATGGGAAAGATTGAGGACGAATTTGATTTTATTATCCCAAACACAAAGCCGTTTTGATTGGTTACCTCCCCCTCCTTCTTTAAATGATTTGTTGACCCGTTTACAACCTTTGTTAACAGAAATTTTTGCCAACTTTTTCACTGTTTTTTCTAACTCTTTGGTTATAATTTTACAAGTATGTTTTGTTGTTTTCTTGACCATTACTATGTTGATTAATCCTCAACAATATCGTCGCTTATTTTTGAAATTATTTCCTTCTTTTTATCGTAAACGAGGAGAAGAAATACTTACACTTTCTGAAGTTGCATTAGGAAATTGGTTAACAGGTGTTACTATCAATTGTTTATTTATTGGTACATTAAGTGGTTTAGGTTTATGGTTATTAAACGTAAAATTAGTGTTAGTTCATGCCCTGTTAGCAGGGTTACTCAATTTTATTCCTAATGTTGGCCCTGCTGCTAGTGTTATCTTCCCGTTAATGGTAGCTTTATTGGATGCGCCTTGGAAAATTTGGGCAATTTTAGTTTGGTATTTTATTATCCAAAATATCGAAAGTTATTGGTTAACTCCTACTGTCATGGCCAAACAAGTTTCTTTACTCCCTGCAGTGACATTAATGGCACAAATCTTTTTTGCTCAAACCTTTGGTATATTAGGATTATTATTAGCTCTTCCTTTAGCTGTTGTAGCTAAAACTTGGATTGAAGAAGTGTTGTTTAAAGATGTTTTAGATCCTTGGGATTCTGTTGTTTAACAATGAAACAAAGCCATGAAAAAATTCAAACTTTATGGAACAATTATTAATCTATTTATCTTGTTTTCTTGTAGTTTACCTAGTTATGCTCAAGAGCAAACGATTTTAGAAAAAATTGAAGAAACTGGTTTATTAGAAGTTGGGATTAGAGAAGATGCTGTGCCTTTTGGTTATCGGGATATTAACGGAAATTTAGAAGGATTATGTTTAGATTTTATTGCTATTCTCAGAGAAAAACTTAAACAAAAGTTAAATAAACAAGTTATTGCTATTAAATTGTATAAATCTACTTTATTTAATCGCTTTGAATTAGTAAGCGATCGCATTGTTGATCTAGAATGTGGACCGAATACGATTCGAGAACTTCCTGAATATCAAATACAATTTTCTTCACCCTTTTTCTTAACAGGAACTCAGTTATTGGTAAGCACAGAAAAAGCAAAAAAAATTAATCCTAATGGTAGTTTAGAAAACGTGAATATTGGGGTTTTAAGAAATACCAGCAATGAGCAATTAATGATGGAAAAATACCCTTTAGCTAATTTAGTTCAGTTTCAAGGTGTAACGGGTAGATACCGAGGAATACAAGCTGTGCGCGGGGGCAAAATAGACGCTTTTGCGAGTGATGGTATTCTTCTTGTTGGGGAAGCATTAATACAAAATATAGGATTGGGATCAGATTATACATTAGTTCCCAAAAATCCTATTGATTGTGAAGAATATGGGTTGATTTTACCCGATAAAGATCCTCAATGGCTAAGTTTTATTAATTCAGTAATTAGGACTTCTCCGATACGAACTATTTATGCAGATTGGTTTGAAGAAATTGCTCCACAAATTGAGGCTATCCAATCATTCTGTGAGGGAAATGAAAACTTAGGAGAGGGAGAATTAGAAGGAAAAAATACTTAATTAATATTCTTTAAAACAAAATTAAACTTTTTTAAAATACTATTTTTTAGTGATAAAATACCATGAAATACTTATAAAAAAAGAATGACTAATTCACTGTTGAATAATTTGCAACAATATGAACGGTTTGAAGTCCGTTATCCTGCTTCCATTCAACCTTATGGGATATTGTTAGTCGTTGACATTGAAACGTTAACTATTCTTCAAGTTAGCGAAAATACCAGGGAGTTTTTAGGAGTTAAACCAAAGACATTACTGGGTAAACCTTTGACTTATTTAATGTCTTCTAAACAAATTGAAAAAATACGAAGTTTTCTGGATCAAGGTGATCCAGAATTTGTGGATATTATTAAACTCAAAAAAACAAAAAATCATAAAAATTTTAAAGGGATTGTCCATACTATACAAGATAGTATTATTTTAGAACTGGAACCTTTAGGGTTAGTTTATAATCATAATTTTATTAATCCTTATAATCTTTTAAAAAATACAGTTACTAATGTAGGTAAGACTAATACTTTTGATGAACTTTTATCAACGATTACTGAAGAAGTACGCAAAATAATACAATTTGATCGGGTATTAATTTATCGTTTTGAATACAATGGTAGTGGGGTTGTTATAGCTGAAAGTAAACAGGAAAATAAGGATGGTCATGGGGTTGTTTTGGCTGAAAGTAAAGAGAAACATCTCGAAAGTTATTTAGGATTACATTATCCTGCTTATGATATTCCCACTCCAGCAAGAGAATTTTATTCGAGTAATTGGTTACGAATTATTCCTGATGTTAGTTATAAACCTATTCCTATCATTCCCCGTCAGCATCCTCTAAAAAATGAAGAATTAGATTTAAGTAAAGCTGTTTTAAGAAGTGTTTACCCTTGTCATATTGAATACTTAAAAAACATGGGAGTCAGTGCTTCAATGTCCATTTCTTTAATGAATGGAAATCGTCTCTGGGGACTGATCGCTTGCCATCATTATTCTCCCAAATATATCAGTTATGAAATAAGGAAAATATGTGAATTTTTAGGACAGTTTTTATCTGTTGAATTACTGTATAAACAGGAACAAGAATTTCGTAGTTATCGTACTCAAATTAAAGGAATACAAACTAGAATACGGGAAGGATTATTAAACCATACTCATCCAATTGATCAGGTAATTCGTCCTAATAAATCCAGTTTACTCAATTTAACTCGTTCTCAAGGGGCTGTTATTTGTCTTGATCAACAAATAAGCTTAATAGGAAAAACTCCAAATAAAGAACAAATTAATGCCTTAATTACTAACTTTTTAAACAATAAAAATACAGATCATTTTTATACAGATTCCCTAGAAACTATTTATGAAGAAGCCAAAGAGTTTAAAGAAGTAGGTTGTGGAATGTTAGCCATTTCTCTCTTTTTAAGAAATAACAATTATCATATTATTTGGTTTCGCCCAGAACAAGTACATGAGGTACAATGGGCAGGTAATCCTGATGATGTTGAGCTTATTACTGATGAGCAAGGGATGTCCGAATTGTGTCCTCGCCACTCTTTTACTATGTGGAAAGAATTAGTTAAAAATAAATCCCTTCCTTGGCAATTAATCGAAATTGAGGCGGCACAAGAATTAAGAAATACTATCCTTTTAGCAGCCTTAGAAGTCTCCCAACATTCCCAAGCGGTACTAGAAGAAAAAACCAAACAGGCAAATGCAGCCAACCTGGCTAAAAGCCAATTTTTAGCCAAAATGAGTCATGAATTACGCACCCCTTTAAATGCAATTTTAGGCTTTACTCAAATGATGAATCGAGATAGTTCTCTTTCTTGCGAACAACAAGAATATCTCGGAATTATTAACCGTAGTGGGGAACATTTACTTTCTTTAATTAACGATGTTTTAGAAATGTCTCGCATCGAAGCAGGACAATTAACCCTCCATCAAACCTGCTTTAATCTTTACGAATTAATTAACTCTGTCCAAGAATTGCTGACCCTGAAAGCATCATCGAAAGGGTTAGCTTTAATTGTCCATCAAGATGAAGATTTACCCCAATATTTAGAAGGAGATGAAAGTAAGTTAAGACAGATTATTGTTAATTTAGTGGGCAATGCGATTAAATTTACCCAGTTTGGTCATATTGATTTACATTTATCTCTCTTATTCTATAAGTCTCACTCTAGGGAAGTGGGTCTAAAATTAGAAGTTAAAGATACAGGAACAGGCATTAAAGAAGAGGATTTAGAAACGATTTTTGAAGCCTTTAAGCAAACAGAAACCACGTTTCAAACCAACGAAGGAACGGGGTTAGGATTATCCATTAGTCGTCAGTTTGCCCGTTTAATGGGGGGAGATATTGCAGTAAAAAGCCAACTGGGCCAGGGTTCTACCTTTACCTGTACACTAAATATGAAGGTACCGAGTAAAATTGAGGGCTTAGTCAAACAGCAGTCAAAACAAATTATCGGTTTAGAAACATCCCAAGAGAACTATCGTATTTTGGTAGTAGAAGATGTCAGGGATAATCAACTATTGATGGTGAAAATATTGACATCTGTGGGGTTTCAGGTACGTTGGGCTAATAATGGTCAAGAAGCTTTAGAAATATGGCAACAATGGCATCCTCAGTTAATCTGGATGGACATGAGAATGCCGATAATGGACGGTTATGAAGCTAGTAGTCGCATTCGTCAGTTAGAAGCTCACAATGTTAATTTAGAAAACCCTGTGATTATTATTGCTTTAACAGCTACCGCTTTTGATGAAGAGAGAAAGGCTATTTTAGCCGTGGGATGTAATGATTTTGTGCCGAAACCGTTTCACGAGGAAGTAATTTTTCAGAAAATGCAGCAATATTTGGGAGTTAAGTATGTTTATGAAGAGTTAACGACTCATGTACTCTCCAAGTCAGCTAATGACTTGAATGTTGAACAACTGCATACTGAAATTAAGCAAATGCCTAAACAATGGGTGAATCAATTACATCAAGCTGCTTTAAGTGCCAGGGAAAAAAGAATGATGAGTTTAATTCAAGAAATTCCTTCAGAACAATCTTTTTTAGTCAATTTCCTTACGCAAGCAGTCAAAGATTTAAGCTTTGAAAAAATTGTTAATTTAACAGAAGGATTAGACGATGAATAACCCTAATAAATATCAGGGAGATATTCTCATTGTGGATGATGTTCCTGAAAACTTACAATTATTATTTACAATGTTGACGGAACAAGGCTATGAAGTGCGACGAGTTCTCAATGGAAAACAAGCTTTAAATGCGGTTCGAGTTGAACCACCAGATTTAATTTTGTTAGATATTAAAATGCCTGATATGGATGGGTATGAAGTTTGTCAACGATTAAAAGCAGACGCAACAACTCAGGATATTCCTGTTATTTTTCTCAGTGCTTTAAACGATTCGTTTGATAAGGTAAAAGCCTTTGAGGTGGGAGGAATCGACTATATCAGTAAACCTTTCCAATTACAAGAAGTGATTATTCGTGTGGAAAATCAGTTAACTTTGTTGAGAATGCAAAGACAACTTAAGAGAAAAAATTATGAATTAGAATTAATCAATAAAGAATTAGAAGCTTTTAGTTATACAATTTCTCATGATCTACGAAATCATCTTAATATTATTAATAATATTACTTATTTGTTAAACCATAAATATGCTAAAAAGTTAGATGATGTTGTACATAAATATATACAATATTTAGAAGATGAAAGTACACGCATGGGGGAAATCATAGAAGATTTATGGCGTTTATCTGAGTCTAAATCGAACTATGTAGACATGATTCTGGATTCATTTAATTTAAGTTCAATGGTAGACAAGATAGTTGATAAATTAAGCATTAAATCAGAGGGAAAGAACAAAAAATTTATCATTGAACCTAATATCTATGTTACGGGAGATGAAGGTTTAATCAGAATTGCCTTAGAGAATTTATTAGATAATGCTAATAAATATACAGCTAAAATAAAAGAACCTTGTATTGAATTTGGTAAACTTAAAAAAGACGATCAAATTGTCTATTTTGTCAAGGATAATGGCATCGGTTTTGACCACAAAAAAGCAGACAAATTATTTACCCCTTTTCATCGTTTACACCAGGATGAAGAAGTACCTGGAACTGGTATTGGTTTAGCGACCGTTAAGCGCATTATTGAACGTCACGGCGGTACCATTTGGTGTGATGCAGTTCCCAATGAAGGAGCAACTTTTTACTTTACTATAGAAGAAATGCAAGACGATTAAGAGACTGTTCCTAAAAAAATAATAACAACAAATTTTGTAGGGTGGACAAGGTTTTTTTAAGGGTCAAGTTAGTTTAGATAAGTCTTTGACTTGCCCACTCTACTGTCTTAAGATTCTATTTATAAACAGTCTCTAAAACTTTTTTTATTCCTTAGATTTATTTGCCTTTTCCTCATCATTTTTTTCACTGTCTTGATTACCGTCAGTTTCTAAAGGTTGTTCTTCATCATTGTCAGTGGTTTCAGACTCAGAAGATTCAGTTTTGGGTTTATAGTCTTCGATGAGGGTTTCTGCATCGTCATCGGCCATATAAGGTTCAAATTCAGCCACATATTCTTCAAGACTTTCTGTCATTGGAGACGTTTCTTTTTCAGTTGATTCGTCTGGCTTCACTTCGCTAGTTTCAGCAACGGTTTCAGAGTCCATCTCGTCGTCTTCTTGTACTATGTTAGGGGTGACTGCTTCGGTTACTGAAGCATCTTCTTCTTCATCGTCATCATCCCAGTTACTTTCTTCCATATCAGCTTCAGGGGGTTCTGAGGTAGGTTGAGATTGAGATTTACCCATTCCGAATAAAGATTTTAGGGAAAATCCTTGTTTTTTGCTGGTAGAGGTTTCCGTTTCCTTAGAAGTTGTTTCTGTTTCTACTTCTGAGGTGACTGATGTTTCTTCTTCAGTCGTGTCTATATCAGTCTCAGCAATGACCTCTGTTTTTTCTTGAGATTCAACTGTTGAAGTGACTGGGGTTTCTTCTTCAACCGTTTCTATATCAGTTTCAGCAATGACCTCTGTTTCTTCTTCAGTTTCAACCTCTGAGGTGACTGACGTTTCTTCTTCCGATTCAACCTCTGAGGTGACTGACATTTCTTCTGAAGGGGTTCGGTTTTCAGTTTCAGCAGTAACTTGTTGTTCTTCTGGGGTTTCAGTGATGGGAGGGGTTACAGGGGTGGATGATTTTTTGAAGCGGTTTTGTAGCCAACTAACGAAAGAAAATCCACTAATATCGGTTTTGTCATCTGGATGAGCAACAACCCGTCGTAAGCGCAAGGTTTGCCAACCAAAGCATACCACTAATGTAACTGCAGCACTTTGGCCTAGTAAGACACCTCCTGTTATTCTTCCTGCACAAACCCAGAGGACAAGCGCATAGAATAATCCGACCCCACTCCAGAGAAAATCATCTTTTCGGTGTAATTCAGGGAGGAAAAAAGCGGATAAATAAAGACTTAAGCTTGCAAGGCCAACAGCGATTGCTAGGATGTATGCCAACATCTGTGGGTTACTCCTTTGGTGGTTTCTCTTTCTTATTGTGAAGCATCTTGACCCCTATTACTCACCTAAGTACCTGGACAAAAATAAACGTTACAGTTGAGAAGAGGCAGGAGGCAGGAGGCAGGAGGCAGGAGTAAGGATACAGCTATGTTTACATAAGTTAATACAGTGCTGTTTACTTATGTCCAACTACTTATTTCTGAGAAAGATTTTTTTTCAAGTGCGTTAGATTAGTCAAAAAATGCCCTTTTGATCTCAAAATTTCATGAGTCAATCTCCTCCACCGCCTAACCCCTTTTTCCGTCGGTTCAACGGTTTTCTTCGGTTTGTCAGGAAACCGAAGACCATTGTTATCATAACCACTTCTGTCACCTTGGTTTTCGTTGGTTATGGGGGGTTAAGTTTCGTGTTGAGGGAGTATTTACCTCCCTGGTTAGAGGAACGAATCAGTAAAGTGATTAATCGTCCCATCGAAATTGGTGAGTTAGAGGGGTTTTCTCTTACCAGTTTACAGCTTGAGGGGGCTTCTATTCCAGAAACGGCTCAACAAACTAATAACTTAACCGCCGAAAATATTAAGGTTACGTTCAATCCGTTAACAATTTTATTACAAAGAAAATTAAATATTCATGTTTCTCCTGAAAGGGTAAGAGTTAATATTCGTGAAGAAAAACCGGGTCAATGGTTAAGTGTGAAAGCAACGGATGAGGTGATTCCACTGAATTTTGATCTCTCGGTAGATGTTAAGAACACTGAGATTATTGTATTACCTTATCAATCAGAAAAACCAGTCAATATTAAAGTTGTTGGCAATTTAGAATATGAAAAAAGTGAACAACGAAAGTGGCTTTATGAGCTTAGTTTAGGATTAATTGATAGTAATGAGATTCAATTACAAGGAGAAACGTTTGTTAAAAGTACAAAAACTAAGCTAAATTTACAATTAAATCAATTACCGCTACAAGCTTGGTCTTCTATTTTTCCTAATCTTCCTTTTGAGCTTGATGATAGTTTACTGCAAGCCAATTTGAATTTTCATTTGCCTTCTTTACGAGATTTGAGAGAAACGGAAGGACAAGGTGATTTAAAATTCGGGGATTTTCAGGCAAAAACTACCCTTCTTAAACAACCTATTAAAGCAGATTTAGCTTTTCAATTTCAACAAGGAAAAATATTAATTGATCAAGGTAAAGTTATTTTAGGGGATATTGTTACTAACTTACAAGGTTATTATGATTGGCAAAAAGGAAGTAATATCAACATTGATATAGAAAATTTTAACATTGATAATGTTCTGGAGATTGTCCCTGTTAATCTTCCAGTGAAAACAAAAGGAGGTTTCAATATTTATTTTAATATAACTGGGTTAATTAGTAATCCAATAATTCAAGGAAAATTTGTTAATAAGGATCCTATTCTTCTTGAAAAAACACCATTTAAAACAATTTCAACAAACTTTAAAATTAGTTTAGATGAAACTGTATTGGAAAACCTTATAATTGAACCTCAAGCAGGGGGGAAAATAGAAGCAAAGGGAAACATAATTCAAAACATTCATCAATTAATTAAACAAAATAAACCCATTGATATTAAAAGGTTTCTTTTACAACTTAACTTTCAAGTCGCTTTACCCACTCAACAGTTAATTAATCCTTATTATTCTTTACCTTCTGATATCAATTTGAATCTATTACAAGCAAAGGGAGAGTTCAAGGGAGAATTAAATAATATTAATGGTTTAATTGAGTGGCAAACTTCGGGGGATTTTTCACAACCTAATACTAGAATTATTAGTCAAGGTGGGATAATCATTAAACAGAATAATGTATTATTACAAGATACAAATATTCAGACTGCTCAAGGGATCATCGATATTACTGGAAGTGGAAGCTTGAAAACAAAAAAATGGCAAACTTTTATCAATACAGAGTCATTGGGTTTAACATCTTTTACTACTATTATATGTAGCAAAATTACGATTCAATGTCCAAATCGTTTAGTATTAGAACAAGGAAATATTAAGTTATCTGGAGAGAGCAATAAACCTTTTATGAAATCTCTTGATATTAACTCAAATCTTTTATTATCAGTCAATGAAGGGAGGGTTATTATTAATAGTGAGCTAAAAAATACTGATTTTAGTAGTGAAGTTACTGCATTACAATTACCCATTGATTCTTTTATTTCCAAGTTATCTGTACCTGTATCAATTAATAATGCTCGTGTCAATTTATCGGGTAGTTTAGAAAATATTTGGAATAATAGAACGCTTAACTTGAGTAGAATTAATGGGGATGGAAATATAGTTCTGAGAATAGAAGATAGTTTAGTAACAGCAACGGGTAAACTAGAAAATGAGTCTTTACAAGCAGTTGCGAATATTAACAATTTATCTGTTAATCAAATTATTCCTAAAATTCCTATTCCTGTTAATTTAGTGAATAGTAACATCAATATAGAAGGAGAAGTGCGATCGCTAAATTTTTCTAACTTAATAAGCAGCCTTAATAATTTACAAATAACGACTAATAGCGATCTTGTAATTGCTAATCAAAGTCTAACGGCAACAACAGAAATAAGTCAAGGTATCGTCACAGGAAATGCTACTTTAACTCCTTTATCTGTCGCACCATTTATTATTGAAGGATATCCCATTATAAACGTTAGAAAAGCAGCAACAAATTTTACAGGTAATTTATCATCTTTATTAGCATTAAATTTTAAAGACTTTCAGGGAGATACTTATACAGAGATAGAAATAGCAGATGGACTCATAACCCTTGATGGAAAAATCAAGAATGATAAAATTTCAGGTGATATAAGAACACAAAATATCGATTTATCTAGTTTAAATACCGATTTATTTTCTGGTTTGACTTCAGATAAATTAAATAGTCAGATTAATGCGTCTCTTCCTCTAACTACTCTTTTAACCTCTGCTTCATTGGTTCCTTTCACTGTTAATAGTGTCTCTTTAGAAGTAGGAAAACAAAATCTTCAAGCAAAGGGAAATTTTGTTGTTTCTAAGATTTGGACTTCACCAGATATTGCCAGCTTTTCTTTTGATGTTAATACAAATTTTGATTTAAGTGAATTACCATTAACACAATTTTTAGATAAAATACCTATTAATCGAAACTTTTTACCGACAACAATAGTCTTCACAGGAAAGGGTAACTTTACAGGTACTTTATTCGGAAAAAATTTATTGACCGCACCTTTATCACCAGGAAATTTACAAATAATAGGTGATATTAATTTGACTAATTTGACTTTTAATGACCAACAATTTGAACCACAGTTGCTAGGAAATATAAATATTGATTCTTTAAATAAAATTTCTTTTAATATCGAAGGAAAAGAAGATAAAATCAGTGCTATTTTCAACCCCTGTCTAGGACAAAATTGTTCATTAGTGTCTATACTAGATACTTTTGAAATTCGCCAAACTTATAATAATAATCAACCCATTCTTGCTAATATAAAACGTAAAAATGATAATCTAGTTGCTAATGTTCAAAGTTTACCGATAGACATCCTAAAAATAGCACCGTTAGGTAACTATGGATTACCTGAATATTTAGAAGGTTTAATTAATATAGAAATAAGTTTTAATCCTTCAGATTTTAATATATTGGGAAAATTAAGCATTACGTCACCTCGTTTTGGAGATGTAATTGCAGAGCAATTTGAAGCATCATTAATCTATAAAAATGATTTAATTCTATTAAAAAATACACAACTTTCTATAGGAAATAGTAATTATGATATTGTTGCTAACCTAAATGTTAAATCAGGAGAAGTTCAAGGGCAAGTTAATATTAATCAAGGAAATATTCAAGATTTACTGATTGCATTACAGTTATATAATTGGGATAATTTATTAAGATTATTACGACTTAAACAACCTAACTTTACTACAGCAGAAAACGTTAAACCTGATGCTATTGGTAACTCTTTAAAATCCCTTGCTGAACAACTGTATACATTTTGGTTGAATGACCAGAAAATCAAAGACTTCTTTGCCGAAACTCAAGCAGGAGATTTACCCAGAGAATTAGATATTAAAGGTCAATATAACGCAAAAATGACCTTAGAAGGAACTATTAAAAATCCCCAAGTAGGGATACAATTTGAAGGCAATCAATGGAGATGGACACCCCAACCTTCTACCGCTTCTATCGTGCCGTCATTAGGATTAATAATGGAAGGTTCGCAAGTTATACCTATTCAAAAAATCGCTATTAACGGACAACTAAAAGATCAAAAAATTTCTATCAATCCTAGTATAAAACTAGGTTCAGCGACTGCATCAGGTCTTCTCAATTTATCTTATCATAATACTCAGTATTCTCTTGACTCATCAGCGTTTAAAGTAGAAAATTTAACCGTAGATTTAGTCCGTAATTTAATTGTTATTCCCAGTGATGTCAACGGTTCCATTAATGTAGAAGGTGTAGTTAATGGAACCTTAAAAGATCCCATTGTTGATGGTAGTTTTGAGTTTAATGATGGAGTGATTAATGCTAGACCCCTTGACCTTGATTTAGGAGGTGAATTTAACTATAGTAATAATCGTTTACAAGTAGCAACCAATCAACCCAACTTCATTAATATTGCTGCGACTTTGCCCTTTCCTATTGTAGAAACTATCAATGATCAATTTACCATTAAAGCTAACTTAACCCAAGAATCTTTTTCTTTATTACAACCGTTAACCCTTGAGCAAATCATTTGGGTTGGGGGGGAAGGAAAGGTTACTGCAAATATTCAAGGTAAAATTTCTGTTGATAATCAACTACGCATTTCTTTAGATTCTAATAGTCAAATCAACTTAAACTTAAATAATGCACAATTTACCAATGCTTTACTTCCTACAGTTGTTAACTTAAATGGAGACGCAAACCTCAATAATAGAAGTCTTAATGTCGAAAAATTAACTGTAGATATTCTTAAAAGTCGCTTACATATTACAGGAGATTTACCCTTATTACCCCTTCCCGATGAGCAAACGATTAGTAATCCTCTTACTGTACAAATTATTCAAAACGAAGTCAATGATTCAGGAATTTATCAAGGATTAATTAATGGGAATGTGATGATTACAGGCGCATTAATTAGCCCTAAAATAAGTGGAAACATTAATTTAACAGAAGGAACAGTTAAAGTTCCGAAACTCAACTTAAAACAGGAAAAACCATCAGTTTTATTTGAAAAATGGGTAGGGGTTCTTGCAACTCAAAACAATATTGTTATTCCGCCAACATTAGATAATTTAACAATCAATATTGATAATATTTCCCTTGAAAATGAACGAACCCCTATTATTCCTAAAACCTTCCTCAATGTCAGTGGTAATTTAAGCTTAAATGGGCAAATCAATCGTGTATCTTTAGCAGAGGTTTTAAGAATTGAACCATCAGGCAAAATAACCATTAATAGCGGACAAGTTAATTTACCCGTTACTCGCGTTTTTATCAGTGATCAAAATCAAAATACTTTGACGTTTTTCCCACAACAAGGATTATTAAATCCTACCATCGATTTAGAACTAAAATTATATATTTTTGCCGTCGCGTTTCGTTCCATCAAAGATAATGAAATCACCGATGATATTGTACAAACTGGTCGAGCCAAATCTGCTGAAATTACCTTAAATGTGGAAGGAAGTGCTAACGAAGTTTTACCCAATGTGGGCAATATTTTTGAAGATGCTTGTCAATTTAATAATCAAAATTCACCTCCTATTACTACTTATCATAAAACTTCTCCAGAAAATTTAAAAGCTTTAGCTAGATGTATTGAAATTAATAACTTAGGGGCAAATTCTATAGGAGATTTATTGCGATCGCCTATTGTTTCTTTTTCTAGTAATCCCCCTTTAAGTAACACTGAACTATTAACCTTATTTGGTCAACAACTTCCGGCTGTCGTTGAACAATTACAAAGACAAAATTCTAGTCAATTATTAGAAACTGGTGTGATACAATCTGCCGTTGTCATTTTACCTTTTCTACAAGATTGGGTGTTCGATACCAATCAACAAACAACTCAATTTGGTGAAAGTCTCGGATTAACTAATCTACGGTTATTTCCCGTGTTAGAAACCGTTTATAAATTAGAAGATAATGCTAGGATTCGCTTTTCCTATGACTATACTTTAAATGAAGCAACCATTCGCTATGAAAATAAATTTTAATAGTTCGAGCTAACGTATAAACTTGCATTTTTGAATAAGATTGTGTTATGATTTTAGACTGTGTGTTTAAAAACTTAAACGAAAATAACGTTGTTGGAGGACAAAAATTGTGACTCAGCGTACCTTAGGAGGAACGAATCGTAAGCAAAAAAGAACATCAGGGTTTCGTGCGAGGATGCGAAAAAGTAACGGTCGTAAAGTCATTCAAGCAAGACGGAAAAAAGGAAGACATCGCTTATCAGTCTAAAGGTAATACCTTCAAGCCCACTCTATTTTAACCATTGTGGTGAATCGTGGGATTACCCAAAAAACACCGCCTAAGACACCCTAAAGCATTCCAAACCGTCTATAACCGAGGAAAACGCTATCAAAGTCCCCATCTGGTTATGCGGGTATTGTTACAAGCTGACCCACAACAAGCCACACCACCCACACAATTTGGCATTTCTGTCAGTCAAAAGGTGAGTAAAAAAGCAGTGACTCGCAATCGTCTAAAAAGGCAAATTAAAGGGGTCATCCGCCTTTTCCTACCGACAATTCAGCCAGGTTATCAGGTGGTGATCGTGGTCAAGCGTAACACAAGTGAGTGCAAATATGAACATTTTTTGCGAGAATTAGAAGAGTTGTTAATTAAAGCCGAGATAATTTATGGGTATAAGAGAGAACACATTTTATGAAGGAGGCCCTCATATTGGGGATTTGATCATTAATATATTGTTAGGATTCACCGTTATCTGTCTCCCCTTAACCGTTGGGGCGATCGTGCGAGCTATTTGGTTGCGTTATCGTATTACCGATCGCCGTATTTCTATTACTGGGGGTTGGATGGGTAACGATCGCACGGACATTATTTATGGTGAAATTGTCAAAATTGCCAAAATACCCCGTGGAATTGGACTATGGGGCGATCTTGTGGTTACCCTAAGAGATAAAAGTCGCTTAGAAATGCGTGCCGTTCCTCGCTTCCGAGAAATTTATGATTATATGGCCGAAAAAGTTGCTGACAAAACGGGAAAACCCATTGAAGCAATTACAGCCCAATAACTTCTAAGATCAACATTAGGATTGAGATAACCCTTGTGTTACTCAATTCCTCCTATTGAATCAATTAAACAAAAGCTCACCCCATTGGGGAATTACTTGGATTAAGACGAATGGATTTTGGTATCGGATTTATTTCCACAAATATTATGCTGCCAATCCTGGATTTTTTCTACGGGATTGTGCCAAGTTATGGTTTTGCAATTATTGCCCTAACCCTAGTCATTCGCTTCGGTTTGTACCCCTTAAGTGCAGGCCAAATCCGTAATATGCGGAAAATGCGAATTACTCAACCCTTAATGAAAGAACGACAAGCAGAAATTCAAAGTCGTTACAAAGATGATCCAACAAAGCAGCAAGAAGAAATGGGGAAACTGATGCAGGAGTTTGGGAACCCCTTAGCCGGTTGTTTGCCCCTCTTGCTACAAATGCCCATCTTATTCGCTTTATTTGCTACCTTGAGAGGATCGCCCTTTGCCAATATCAACTATACCGTTGATGTGCAGATTTTGCCCTCAGAACAAATTGAACGAGTTGTCCCTCAACCCTACGCCACCAAACCCAATAATATCTATGTCAGTGATGGGGAGCATTATCCCATTGCTGCCTTGTTACCGGGAGGTAATAAGCTAGGAGTCGCAGAAAAGACAACTGTTGAATTTCAAACTACCGAAGGACAATCCCTATCTACCTTAGTCCAACAAAACCCTGACAGTGATATTCAACCCACTTATGAGGTCACAAAAGGAGCAGAACGAGTTAAAATTAACGAAGATGGAACCATAGAAGCCTTAGCCCCTGGAGAAGCCACCATTCAAGCGACCATTCCAGGAATTGCTGCTAATACCGGATTCCTCTTTATCAATGCGTTAGGGCAAGTGGGTGTCACCAATGAGGATGGCAGCATCAACTGGGATATTTTAGGGATGATTCTCTTCTTTAGTGCCAGTATTTATATCAACCAAGAATTATCCGGTTCTTCTGGGGGTGGGGCCCAACAACAACAAACCATTAATAAGATTACACCGCTTATTTTTGGTGGGATGTTTCTCTTTTTCCCCTTACCGGCTGGGGTTTTAATGTATATTGTTGTGGCTAACATTTTTCAAACCTTACAGACCCTCATTTTAATGCGGGAACCCTTACCAGAAAACTTGCAAAAGTTACTCGAAGAACAAGAAAAAGCCGAAAAAGGAAGACAAACCCTTCCCTTTGAAAAGCGTTCTAAGAAAAAAGAGAAAACCTCATAGGGTTGTTAACCCAGCTAAAACGTATTCTAGTAATACGTTTTAGCAACGCCTAACATAATAGCAGAAAACAAAGTAACGGCAAGATAGTGAATGAAGTCAGAAGTCAGAAGTCAGAAGTCAGAAATTAGGAGTTGTTCTTGAGACAAAGATTGACGCACCGTCTCAACAACTATGGGTTCCTCAAAAGACGGGGTTTTAGACCCAATTATTTTCGATAAAAAATAGGTTCAAGTGATTATTATGGAACAAGAAAAACAAGTCGGTAAAGAATGGTTAGAAAATCTCTTAACATTAATGGGATTTCCCACAGAAGTTAAGGTTGAGTATCGAGAAAATGAACTAGAAGGAACCACCGAATGCTGGTTAATTATCGATGAAACTCAGTTACCCTTAGAAAAAACGTTGATGTTATTAGGGGAAAAAGGAGAAGGCATTGACGCAATCCAATATTTAGCCAATACTTTAATTAATCTCAGCGTCGATAGTGTTGATCAACAAGGGTTTACGGTAGAACTCAATGGCTATCGTTTAGAACGTTTGCAACAGTTAAAAACCCTCACCGAAGAGATTGCCCAAAAGGTTCGCCAAACAGGTCAAGAAATCGAAATGACCGCCCTTTCTTCGGCCGAACGTCGTCAAATCCATTCCTTTTTCAAAAATGTAGCAGATATCGCTACTGAAAGCAGAGGACAAGAACCCAACCGTCGTTTAATTGTTAAACCGAGATATTAATTATAATCAGTTCGTGGGGTGGGCAAGCATTAACTGTTAAGTCTCGTCATCGTCTTAAGCATTTGCCCACCCGACTATCTACAATATATCGGTTTTGTGAATTTTCATCAAATGAGGAAATTCTTGACGGAGATATCGAGAACTTCTCCCCTTAATAGCTTTAACAACTTTATGAGGGGGAATAGTAGGTAGGACATTGACTAATAAATGTACATGGTCTGGCATAATTTCTAAAGCGATAATAATCCAATCATTCTCTTGACACACTTCCCAAATAATCTGACGTAATCTTTTTTCGACATCGCCCACCAATACTTTTTTTCTTCGTTTCGGTATCCAAACAAAATGATAATTAATTAGTGAAACAGTATGTGAAGTTTTTCTGTATTGTTGAGACATCTAGAAAAAATAATGCTAAAGTGATGTAGATAAGCATATTATAATCCACAACTAATAAAAAATAAGTGATTTTAGGTTACTGCTATAAGCTACGTCCAAATGTCGGTCAGTCAAACAAGATTGACCGATGGATAGATATGCTTAGAGCTAACTATAATTGGTCATTAGCAGATCGGATAGATCCCTACTATCAAAGATATATTTGTGGGGACTATTGCGATTTAAGAATAAAAGTAGTTATTACGCCTTTAACTTGTTCATTAGGAGGGGCAACAGGGAATCCTTGGTCTAATAAAGGTAAGAAAAAAAGCCCAGTTAATATACAAATAACTGAACTTCCTAACCTAAAAAAAGCAAGACCTTGGTATAACGAAATAGATTCTACTGTCTTACAACAAAATCTCAGACGATTAGATAACGCCTATAATAACTTTTTTCAGAAAAATCGAGGATTTCCTAAGTTTAAGAATCGCAGTACCTTTCGTTCTTTTACTTATGCCACTGGAGTAAAAATAAAGGGAAACAAAATCTATTTACCTAAGTTGGGTTGGGTGAAATTCTATAATTCTCGTTCCATTCCTGATGGGTTTGAGATTAAGTCAGTTACAGTTAGAAAAAAGAGTAACGGTTATTATGTTTCAGTAAGAATCGAAGATAAAGCTGTTCCTACTTACCCTATTAAAAAAGCAGAAGAAGTCAAAACCATTACCGGCTTAGATATGGGATTAGGTAAGTTAGTTTACTGTTCAGATTCTTCAGCTATTGATAATCCTAAGTTGGCTACAAATCCTAAAACTAAACGATTGCAACGTATTCGGCAAAGAAGAGTGAGTCGGAAGAAAAGAAAGTCTAATAATAAGAGAAAAACTCAACAAAGGCTTTCTCGGTTCAGCCATCGAATTGCTGTTAAGCGAGAATCATATCAATGGCAAACAGCTAAAAAAATTGTCTTAAAATCTGATGCCATTGCCATTGAAGATTTGCAAATCTCAAACATGATTAAAAGATGCAAACCTAAATATGATGAAAAGACGAGCGACCCCGCGCTTATCGTAGGCGCAAGGGAACACGCGAGTAGAGGGAGGTTTCTGAAAAATGGACAAAGTGCTAAAAGAGCTTTAAACCGATTAATTGCTGATGCTTCGTGGTATTCATTAACCCAAAAAATTGAGTACATGGCTGCTAAGTCAGGAAAGATTGTTTTAAGGGTAAATCCCCGTCATACTTCGCAAGAATGTTCGGTTTGTCATCACATAGATCCTGAGAATAGAGAAGGAGAAAAATTCTTTTGTACTAACTGTGGTCATGTTGATGATGCGAATTTTCAGGCTAGTATTAATATCAAGAATAAGGCAATTAACCACTATGGTTTAAACATAGTGAAAAAGGTACGGAGGGACTTGCCGAAACCCAAACAATTAACATTGTTTGAAACGCCCACCTCTGAATTAACAGAGAATAAACGGAGAAAACATTACGCTCTTTTGAGCAAACGTGATGTGCCTGGGAACTTGAAAGAATATGCTTTTCAGTTAAGTCTATTCAATCAAGAAAATAACCATCCCGATAGGGATTCGTTATGAATCTCCTCGGCTTTAGCCAGGAGAGCGTCAAAGAAAGTTATATATTCACCTTGGTTAATTTTAGATAAGCGACAGATCAATCAAGATTTAACTTATAATAATCAAATGGACAAACATTGAAAACCTTTTTCATTTTTAAGTTTGCGGTCAAAAGTAGTGGTGTGTGATGCTCCCGATTGAATAGCGATCGCACCAATTAGATAATCTGAAAAATCGGCTCTTCCTTGTTTTGTCCGTTGTAAAGCTTGATAAAAAGCTGAACGATTTTCAAACTCAAAACTCTCACAAGATAGCATCGCTTCTAAGGTTTTGATAATATCATCTTTAGTGTATTGATAGGCTTTCCCTTTCAATACCCATACGATTTCACATAAAACTATGTTAGCAATCAAGCACTGTTGACCACTTTCGATAATTTGTTGTGCTTGCTGCCATTGAGCTTCATCGTCTTTTGTTAAGTAACGAATTAAGACATTTGTATCAAGTCCAATCACTTGCACCCTTCCTAATTGCTTCGTCCATTTCTTCTAGGGTGACAGCTTTTTTTTCAGTCCGCTCTAACATTCCTGATAAAGTTTTAACGTTGGTCACTAGGGGAATGACTTTGACTTCTCCTGTTTCGGTAATCACAAAATCCACTTTAGTTCCTGTGTCTAGTTTGAGATAGTCTCTAATTTCTTTCGGGATGGTTACTTGCCCTTTACTGGTTATGGTGGCACAAGGCATTACTTTTTTCCTTTCTTTGGTTCCTTACTTTATTGTAAGGAGTTTTGAGCCGATTAGCAATTGTCAATTTTAGAAGACGGTTGCCTAAAATGATAAACATCTTTAATCACTTGAACCCAACCATCAGAAACAGAGGCTAACAAGCGATCGCCTTTTTCTTGGGTTGCTGCGGTAGCATCCCCCATCACCCCACTTTTGCTTAACTCTTGAGTCAACCAAGCAAAGGGTAATTTTCCTTCCATACTCACTAAACCATCTTCTGGCAACCCTTGAGGATATTCCTTAACCGCTTGGGACATTTTTACTTGATCTGGCAATAAAGACAAAATAATGGAAGTTTCTGCATCCCCTGCATGGATACCATAGTCTAACTCTTGAGGAGTTAATAATTCTCCCGCAATATGAGGAACCCGCCAAGTAAAGAAAGGAAACACCGAAAAATCTTGATACTGTTGATGAATGTCCCTAGCAGCAATTTCCATAATTTGGGGTTGTCCGCCGTGGGAGTTCATCAAAATCAGTTTACGAAACCCTGAATGATAAACACTTTGAGCTACTTCGGTTATGACAGATAATAAAGTGGTTGCACTCAAAGTAATAGTTCCAGGAAACCCCCAATGCTCATTAGATTTGCCATAATAAAGACAAGGTAAACTATAAGCGGGAATCTCTAACTCTAACTTTTCCAAGGCTTTACCCAAAACCCCCATGCTAATAGCAGCATCAACTATCACTGGTAAATGAGGGCCATGTTGTTCGATCGCCCCGATGGGTTGCACGATAACAACATTTTCCTTATCTTTCATCGAATCAATCTCAGTCCAAGAGAGATAAGGGAAAAAACGGTGAGGCGGAATAAAACCGTGCATGATGATGGCTCTAATAGTTACAGACAATTTCAGTTTACAGGGTTAGCCAAAATAGAGTAACTTAAGGTAAAAATTGTTACACACGACTTAAGGGAATAAACCAAACCCATGTCAATGCCAACAGAACTATATCATCTCGTTGCTTTTATCATCGCGCTGATGGTGGTTTGGTGGAGTACCCCCATCATTAATGAGTATGGCCAAAGAAAAGGTTTAGTGGATAACCCCAATAATGACCCTGATAAAGATACCATGCACAAACGGCCTATGGTCCGTTTGGGAGGGGTTTCTATTTTTGCTGGAACCGTTATTGCCCTGTTATTAGTGTGGATTTTAGGGGGGTTTGGTTGGTTACCTCCCCATAAAGAATGGGAAATTTGGGGGGTTACCATCGGTGGTGTGGCTTTTTTCCTCATTGGCCTAGCGGATGATCTCTACAATTTAAGCCCCATGAATCGCCTGATATTACAAACAGTGGTGGCTAGTGCTGCTTGGGGCGTAGGAGTCCGCATTGAATTCTTGTCTGTCCCTTTTGGGAGTTTAATACAGATCGGTGTATTAAGTCTTCCTGTGACGGTTATTTGGCTGGTAGGCATGGCTAATGCCATTAATTGGATCGATGGGTTAGATGGGTTAGCCGCCGGCGGGTGTGGTATTTCTGCGGTGGTGATGATGGTGTTAGCTTTATTCATGGAACAACCGGCCGCTGCTTTGATTGCTGCGGCCTTAGCTGGCGCAGCGTTAGGGTTTCTTCGTTACAATTTCAACCCGGCAACGATTTTTATGGGGGATGGTGGGGCTTATTTTATGGGGTTTACCCTCGCTGGTGTGGGGGTCATTGGTTTGGTAAAAGTGGCAACCATGGCCACGGTAGCCGTAACGGCGGTATTATTGCCCTTTGTGGTGTTAGCGGTTCCCATTTTAGATATGTCGGTGGTGATTATTTCCCGCATTAGTCAGGGAAAATCGCCGTTTATTGGAGATAACCGTCATCTCCATCACCGTTTAATTCAAGCTGGTATCTCTCATCGGCTCACGGTTTTGTTTATTTATGCCTTAACGTTATGGGTGGGTAGTATTGCTTTAGGACTGTCTAATATTCCTAGTGGTTGGGGATTTGCGATCGCTGCAACGGTATTATTGGGATATGTAGGCTGGCAAGCATGGCGCAAACGTAGAGCGGTTCGTGAATAAATCAACCAACCATCAAAAAACTGGGTGATAAATAATCACCCAGTTTTTTAGTTCTCAAGGACGATCAGAGGTCGAATCAATTAAACAGCAACACTTTTCTTGGTATTTGCGCTTAATTCACCCTTAGCATACTTAGCAGCATAAGCATCAAGGCTTTCTTGTTTGATCTTACTCGCATTTCCAGCAGTCCAGAATTGCTGATAACGATCAGAACAAACTTGTTTCATGTACTTCATAGAAGGTTTCATGAAGTGACGAGGGTCAAAGTTAGCAGGATCTTTAACTGCAGCTTCACGAATAGCAGCAGTGATAGCTAAACGGTTATCAGTATCAATATTAACCTTACGAACCCCACTCTTAATACCTTTTTGAATTTCTTCAACAGGTACACCATAGGTTTCAGGAATTTGACCACCGTATTCGTTGATCATATCTAACCATTCTTGGGGTACGGAAGAAGAACCGTGCATTACCAAGTGAGTGTTAGGAAGACGATTATGAATTTCTTCAATACGACTAATAGCGAGAATTTCACCAGTGGGTTTGCGGGTAAACTTATAAGCACCGTGACTGGTTCCAATCGCGATCGCTAAAGCATCCACTTGAGTGCGTTCTACAAATTTTACCGCTTCATCGGGATCGGTGAGCAGTTGATCTTTGCTGAGGGTTCCTTCAAACCCGTGGCCGTCTTCTTTGTCTCCTTTTCCGGTTTCGAGGGAACCTAAACAACCGAGTTCACCTTCCACACTAGCACCCACAGCGTGAGCCACCTTAACCACTTCAGCCGTTACATTAACGTTGTATTCAAAGCTGGCAGGGGTTTTAGCGTCTTCTTCTAAAGAACCATCCATCATGACACTGGTGAAACCATTACGGATAGCACTGTAGCAGGTTGCAGGGCTGTTACCGTGATCTTGGTGCATAGCAATGGGAATATGAGGATAACTTTCCACTGCACCTAAGATTAAATGACGGAGAAAGTTCTCTCCAGCATATTTACGCGCACCACGAGAAGCTTGTAAGATGACGGGACTATCTGTTTCGTCTGCTGCCTGCATGATGGCTAGGATTTGCTCCAGGTTGTTAACGTTAAATGCAGGAATACCATAACCGTTTTCTGCTGCGTGGTCTAAGAGCAGTCGCATAGGTACGAGCGCCATAGATGTCCTCCTAGTCTATTTCTTTTATTTTGTGAGCAAGTTGTCAAGAAAATTAATTCTCTTATTCGTTAATCTTAAGATAGATTTCACTATTTGACTAATCCTTTTTTAATTTCTTTTAGTGCATACTTTTGTGATTTTGTCAATCCCCGAAAGCAAAAACGGGGAACAACAAACAACAACTGTTGCACCCCAGTGCAAGGTCTTTGGATTATTTTTGACCCTTACGACGCAGAGTACACGCTATCCCTAAGCAGCAGATGCCTTATGTTGCTGATGACGGTGAACTTTCCCTGTCTCTTCACACAAAGGGCAAGAAACAGTATTCTCGTCATGTTCGAGATTCAATTTACCGTTTCCTTGACATCGTTGACAAGTAATTTTTTCTTGCCACCAATAGTTTCTTAAAAATTTATCATCAGTAATATAATTAAAATCTTCGTACATTAAGAACACCTCTAGTATGATTATTATTGTAGTAATTATTTCCTAACCTAATTGTTTTATTAAACTACTACATAAATAACACTCATTTCTGTTCTTGACTAGCTAAATTAATATTTTTTAAAGATGTATAAAAAGGCATTAAATTACTTATTTTGTATTAATGAATACAGACAATAACACCTAAATAATGCTGTTTGTATTAATAACGAATTTGTAACGTTACCATCGCTCTAATGGTTTGTTCTCCTCCAATGACAGGAGTGCTATCAGCAGCACTCGCAGTTCTTAAGGTTTCTGGGGATGACATAACTTGTGGTCGAGGTGTATTGGCCCGATTAATGGAAATATTAATAATCTCTTGAGATTGAAAATTTAAGGTTGATAAAACGGCTTTAGCTTGTGCTTGTGCATCCAAAGTTGCTAATTTTAATGCTTCCTTTTGTGCCTCTGAAATCGCTGTTTCTTCTGCCGTAAAACCCACTCTATCGATACGAGTTGCTCCTGCTTTAACTGCATCATCTAATAAACTACCAACTTCTTCAGTTTTCACTCGAAAACTAACGGTATTAGTGCCAATATAACCCACTAACCGGCGTTGATTATTATCGTATTGATAGTTAGGTTGTAAACGAAGTCCTGTCGTTTCTAATCTTTCTATGGAACGCGATCGCAAAAAATCGACTAAGGATGATGTTCGTTGTGCTACGTTTTTTTGCACTTCTGTTGCTGTTTTTCCTTGTATTTCTACCCCTAAACTCACATCAGTTAACGTAGTCGGAATTCTTACCGTACCTTGTCCAGTCACAGTTAGGGTTTTTAAGACTTGTTCTTGTGCCATTGCTGGAGTTATTAAAGGTATATTTAGAACTGGATAAGTGAGAAAAGTCAATGCAACTGAGAAACAGGCTAAAACTGATAATTTCATGGGTGATGATTTAAAGGTTAAAGCTGACCTTAGTATAACAAATAAATTTTCTTAATGTAATTATTATGTCCTTTTTTTAGCCAAGTGATCGCCTAATGGCAAAAAATTTCTTTAAAATTGTTTGTAATCCTTTATTATTAGCAAATTTTCGTTTTTTTAGTAACAAAGCTGCTTTACTATTAATCTCTGATAAAGTTGGGTAAATATGAATTCCTGATAAAGCTGATACTTTGAGATTATGGGACATAGCCAAAACAATTTCATGAATTAATTCTCCAGCAGATTTACCCACTAAATTCGCCCCTAAAATTTCTCCATTTTTTTTAACAATAATTTTAGCAAATCCAAGAGTCGCTCCTTCTGCTTGAGCGCGATCGACTTCAGCAAATTCCTGTTTTAAAATATCAATATCGTCTCCATATTTTTCTTTTGCTTGTGCTTCTGTTAACCCGACTCTTGCCAATTCAGGATCGGTAAATGTAGCCCAAGGAATAACTTTATAACTGACCTTATTAATGGGTAAAAATAGAGCATTTGTTATGACCGTGACTGCCTCATGAGAAGCTACATGGGTGAATTGATATCCCCCAATAACATCTCCACAAGCATAAATTTTAGAATTAGTGCTTTGGAGTTTATCGTTTACTGTAATACCTTTTTTATCATATTCTACCTCTGCTGCTTCTAAATTGAGGGATTCTACATTAGGTGATCGCCCTGTAGATACTAAAATTTGATCAACAATAACTTGTTGATTATTAGCCCACAAATGTTTTTTATTGTCAATCAATTCTACTCTTTCTGCTCTCGCATTTTTAATGATGTTTATTCCTTCTTCTAAAAACTGTTTTTCGATCACATCTGCAGCTTCAGGATCTTCTTTCGGTAGCAAATGAGAACGACTATTAATTAAGGTAACTTTTGTTCCTAAACGGTGAAAAGATTGGCCTAATTCACAGCCAATGGGTCCAGCACCAATAACAGCTAAAGACTCAGGACGTTCCGTTATAGAAAAGACATTTTCGTTAGTTAAATAACCACTTTCTTTTAAACCAGAAATATTAGGAATATTTGGACGAGAACCCGTGGCAATTACAAAAGCTCTTGCCTTCAATTGTTTTCCATTAACATCAAAAACATCAGAATTGATAAACTGTCCTGAACCAAAAATAACCTCAACTCCTAACCCTTCAAACCGTTGAGGAGAGTCATTAGGTTGAATAGCTGCAATCACGTTATTAACATGATTAATGACTTGAGGAAAATCAATTTTAGGAGCCTGACTATAAACACCAAAACGTTGAGCATTTTTCACTTCGTAAGCGACTCTAGCAGCATGAATTAATGACTTACTTGGAACACATCCATACCATAAACAATCCCCTCCCAAACGGTCTTTTTCGACTAAAGCAACCTTAGCGTTTAATTGTGCTGCTGCACTAGCAATTACTAATCCTCCGGAACCACCACCAATGATGACAATATCATAATCAACTCCCATTGTTTAATCTCCTTATATAGATGTTAATCATTTCCATTAATCAATTAATCCCAGAAAATGTTTTGCCCAAAAAAGAACAAAAAAATGCCTTAATCTCAACGAGTTTTAAAAGCAGAGATATGCTTAGAATTGATTCAAACATTTTTTTAATAAAATCAACTTATCGCTTTCGACAATTTTTGCTTTCTTTGACTTAAGTAACTTTTATGATCTAACCATTTACCTTGTTTAATAAACCCCCAATTTCTAATTCTAGGGCCGCAAAAAAATAAACTCCAAGACCCTTGAGCATCAGCAGAAATTTCGATACGATGAAGAGAGTGAGGGGAACGAATACGAAAATGACCCGGACCACGCCAAAATTTTCCTTCTGGGGTAATTTCCCAGTAACCTCCTTTAAGAATTAGGGTTGCGTACCACCAAGGATGATCGTGTAAATCATCAGGGTCACTGAGACAAATGTAGTGTAACATTAGATTGAAGGGAAGAGAGCGCGGCTTATCTTCTTCCGTTAATTTATCAGAAAAAAGTAAATAATAGCGGATTAGATAAGGATTAATCCCATCTCGATCGTATATAACCCGTTTTCGCCCTAATTTTTCTAGCAGTGTTAGCAACATTTATACCAATTTGTCAATAATCATCAAACTAACTTAATTATAAACATTGATTTTTATTTTCTTAAGTTTTCAATATTTTGATTTTTTTCTTGATTAATGTTTTCTTCACTACATTTCACCCATCTCTGTTTGTTCTCATCTTTTTCTCCACAGTCAATGGGAGTCATCTGATTGTGTTGGGTTAATAAAATTAAATAAGAGATTATGCCAGAAAAAACAATAATGAGAAGGAGTTGCCAGACAGTTATGCCTAAATTTTCTTTTTTTGAATTTTTTTTGTTGATTTTTAGGAAATATAAGACTTTCATTGTCATTGTTAAGAACTATTATCGTCGTAATGCTAAAATTTTTATTAAGTTCATCTAACAGTGTGACACTTTGTCGGGTTTCACCCCGTCATACTCATCAGCAATCAAGTCGTAATAGAGTAGAAGAGTAATTAGACTAGCTAGTCTAGTTTGATGATTGTGATTTAGTGTCACGAGGTGGTGTGAGATGTTTGGAAAATTTTTTGAAGCGTGTACCATCACGTTAGGATTATATTTCTGCTTACAGTTAAGTAGTGTTTCTTTTTCTTCTCCTAATGTTTTCTGGTTTAAGCTATCTAAATTTGAGGGATTTTCTATTTCTGAAGTACAAGAAAATCTAGAAACGGAGCAATGGTTTCCGTGGAAACAGCACACAAAATTTAATCCCAGAGTGAATAGATATTAGCCATCTTTTACTCTTACCAATAGCAGTTAATGAATACTTCATTTTATAGAAGTACAGATGTTTTTATGGTATTTGATCAGGAAAATTACTGAATTAATTGAACAAAATTTTGAGAGTTTAAGTAAAAACCCGCAAGAAAATTCTCTACTTTTTGTTTAAATTAACATCAATATCTCTATTGTTGCACCTCACTTTCTGGCTAATTAAACCCATAACCACTTAGTTTATTGCTTTAAGCATTTTAAGTTATGAAAACTTCTCAACCTATCGAAATTCTTTTAACCCATATTAAATTACAGGCAGTTCTTTATAACGTGGAAGAAACCATTGCCATTGATTACACATTGCTAAATTTATATAGAAATGTCGGAGAAATTTCCAAACAAGAGTATTATGAAACACTGTGGGAAATAACCGCAGAAATTGCCCAAACAGAAGAAGTTTGGGAAAAATACATTGATTTTTCTGAATTTGTGACTACCTTAACCAATGAATATTTTGTGGAATATTGGTTTGAGTTAGAGAACTTTCTAAGTCTCTTTCCTTTGAATGAGTAGATTTTTGCTAAGGATACTTTCAATAGTCGGATAATTGGAGAGGCTGATAATACGCGAGGTTATTTTCCCTATGTGACCAGTCTCGTACTGGACACTCAAGCGTACCTTAATCTGTTACAACTGATTTAATGCTACTTGTTTCGAGTCTTTTCCCAGAAATCTACCATCAGGGGTTCTTCTTTGATAAACTGTAAATCTTAGATAGATACCGATTAAAAACTTATGGCACAACGTACTCGATTAGGAGATTTACTCAGACCCCTTAATTCTGAATATGGGAAGGTTGTACCTGGATGGGGAACCACTCCTTTAATGGGAGTGTTCATGGGCTTATTTTTAGTCTTCCTGTTAATCATCCTTCAAATTTACAACTCTTCTCTGATTCTCAATGGATTTACCGTTACTTGGGGAGGTTAAACCCTAAGTTAGTTATGCGTGATTAATGGTGATAGGGTTTCGGATAAGTCCAGACAATCTATCGCCATCATTCTTATGCTAATTTCCGTAGGGGTCAACGGCTGTTGACCCCTACAATATAAATATTTGTAGTCTAGATTGATAAAAAGGGTATTAGTTCAATTTTCCTCGACTTCGCGGGGTTTTTTATTTTGCAAGGTAACCGACAACAGGCAATAGTCAAAGGTTTAGCTTACCCGACTTTCATCCCACGCCGACCTTCGGTACGGACGTGGGATGAAAGTCGGGACAACACCTATGAGATAATTTTAGCACATTTATAAAGTTGTGCTAGAATAGCTCCATGCTGACAATGAACATGACCTTCCGAATTTATCCAAGTGCTGCCTCCGAAGCCATAATGCTTGACTGGCTAGAAACTTGCAGACGACTTTATAATTGTTGTTTGCGAGACTTAAAAACTTGGTTAAATGGGAAGAAATGCCCTATTGATAGGTGTTCATTGAAACAAGAATATATTGTGCCAGCCGATTTACCATTTCCAAGTTACCTTGAACAAAAACGTCAATTAACTCAATGGAAAAAAGAAAATCCTTGGTTAAAAGCGGTTCATTCTCAAGTAACTCAAGATGTAGTTAAGCGGATGCACAACACTTGGGAAGCATTCAAGAAACGTGGTTTCGGCTTTCCTCGATTCAAAAAATACGGACAATTACGTTCATTTTTGTTCCCCCAATTTAAAGATAATCCATTAACAGGTTATCAAATAAAGTTACCGAAAATAGGGTCAGTTTTAATTGAACTGCATAGACCTATTCCAGAAGGATTTGTAATTAAACAAGTCCGAGTTTTGTCAAGAGCTAGAGGGACAAAATGGTACGTTGTAATAACTGTTCAATCAGATATCGAAGTACCAGATCCTTTGCCAAAAGGTAGAGGGCTTGCTGCGGATATCGGACTTGAGAATTTTCTCACTACTAGCGACAATTTCACAGTTAAACCTGCTAGGTTTTTTCGAGAGTTACAAAGCGAGTTGAAATCACTGCAACGCCAAGCATCTCGAAAAAAGAAAGGGTCGAAAAACTGGGAAAAAGCACAAATTGAAGTCGCTAGACTTCATCACAAAATAGCTAATTCTCGCAAAAACTTTCATTTTCAGGTTGCTCATCAATTGTGTGACCAAGGTGACATGATCTTTGTTGAAGATATTGATTTTCGAGTATCAGCTAAAGGCTTTCTTGGTAAGTCAATGCTTGATGGTGGGTTTGGTCAGTTCAGGACAATATTAAAGTGGGTTTGTTGGAAACGAGACAAGTTTTTTGCTCAAGTTGACCATAAATACAGTAGTCAAATTTGTCCTAATTGTGGGACTCATACGGGCAAAAAACCTTTATCTCAACGCCAACATATTTGTTCTGAATGTAATTATCAAACCACAAGAGATCACGCAGCAGCCGAAGTTCTCTTGCAACGAGGATTGGACTCAGTTCAAGAAGTACGCATGGACGGTGCGGAAAGGAAACTGCCTGGTAATGGCGATCTGTCGGGGTCAGTCTGTGACTGGCTAGATAAGTGCCGATCCAGGAATTCTCAAGAGTGATCTTGAGAAGCCTACACTGTACGCCTTGCGTCAGTGTAGGAGTACGTCACAATAGGATAGACTTAGAAAAGAATATTTAGGAGTAACCTATGAATGTTTTTGGCATTGGATTGCCGGAAATGGCTTTAATATTAGTGATTGCCTTATTGGTATTTGGACCGAAAAAACTGCCAGAAATTGGTCGTAGTCTGGGTAAAGCCATTCGTGGGTTTCAAGACGCATCCAAAGAATTTGAAAACGAATTTAAACGCGAGGCCCAACAAATAGAAGAATCTGTCACCATGAAAGCAGAACTTGAAGAAAACAAAATGGCCAATCCTACCCCAACGGATAAGGAGAAGACCCAGATGAATACCTAACTACAGATACCCCATAAGCATACACCTGATAAACATTTTGAACTCTTTTGATGGTTGTGCCAGCCAATTCTGTAGAGAAAGGATATAATCGATGTCAAAATCCCTGTCAATGGTTCATAACCCTTCGGGGTTAGGCAAAAGGCAAAAAGGGTCACACTTAGGCTACCCTCAGTGTAATCGGAAAAAGGAAGCTCTAACACAGTTTTAGCTTTTCTCAATGTCCTAACCTTAATGCGTAATGCTATATTTTGACAAACAAAATGATAATTCAAGTTATTTTAGTGATTTGATGAAGGAAATATGCAAGGAGGTTCTCGATGAGTGAACAAACACCCTATGAAAAGCTTGGTGTCAGCGAAACAGCCTCGTTTGAGGAAATCCAAGCAGCCAAAAATCGTTTAACACAAGAATATAGTAACGATGTGAAAACCGTTGAAGACATCGAATCGGCCTATGATTCGATTATTATGGAACGGCTGAAACTCCGTCAAGAAGGTAGAATTAAAGTCCCGGATAAAATTCGTTTTGCCGAACGTCAACGAGAAACCCCTCCCACACCTCCGTCTCTTTCTTTGGATAATTCCCCTTCCTGGTTACAGCAGTTTATTGATACCCCTTCGTCTAACGATATTCTCTGGCCGACAGGAATTTTCCTCGTTTTAGCCCTAATTACTGGTTTTTCTAATACGGCTTCTTCTTCAGTTTCCCTCTTTTTAGCATTGGGAATTTTTGCTAATATTTACTTTCTAAACCGCAAAGAGAATAGGCTGGGTCGGGCTATCTTAATTACTTTAGGGGGACTATTTTTAGGTCTTGTTTTAGGATGGGGAATTGCCCAATTGTTACAAGGGGCTAATCTTTCGGGAGAAATGAGTCAATCAATGATTGGCATCACTATCTTTTTTATCTTTTGGCTAAGTAGCAGCTTTTTGCGTTAATTTTGTGAATCAATTTCTAGATAATATCGATCACCTGTTTTCGAGTCTGGTAACAGTCATTGAACGGGTACTTTTTTTTGAGGTTGCCCATTTTCCTGTGATTATCCTTTGGTTACTCATGGGGGGTATTTTTTTTACCCTACGCATGGGCTTTATTAATATTATTGGTTTCCAACACGCGGTTAAAATTGCCCTAGGTTTGTATGATCAAGAAGATGACATCAAAGGAGAAGTGTCTTCTTTTCAAGCCTTGGCTACCGCTTTATCGGCCAGTATTGGCCTCGGAAATATCGCCGGGGTTGCCATTGCTATCCAAATGGGTGGACCGGGGGCGGTGTTTTGGATGACAGTGGCGGGTTTTTTGGGCATGTCCAATAAGTTCGTTGAATGTACGTTAGGGGTAAAATACCGCATCGTCAACCCAGACGGAACCATTATCGGTGGACCGATGTATTATCTCTCCCAAGGGTTAAAGGAGTTAGGCAAAGAAAAATTAGGCAAAGCATTAGCTATTTTCTACGGTATGGCTGGTTTAGGGGCAGCTATTGGCGGAGGGAATATGTTTCAGGCCAATCAATCTTTTGCTGCGTTGGCGGTGGTGGTTCCAGCCCTGAAAGACTACGATTGGTTGTATGGTTTAACCCTCGCCCTCTTGGTGGGATTAGTGATTATTGGGGGCATCAGCCGCATTGGGGTGATTACCAGCAAGTTAGTGCCAGTGATGGTCTTTTTTTACCTTTTGGGCTGTTCATGGGTTTTAATGGTCAATTTTACCGCCATTCCTGCTGCGTTTGGATTGATGTTCAAAGATGCTTTTTCCCCCTCTGGGATGGAAGGGGGATTGATCGGTATTTTGGTACAGGGGATTAGAAGGAGTGCCTTTTCTAATGGGGCCGGTTTGGGATCGGCTGCGATCGCTCATGCGGTGGCTAAAACGAAAGAACCCATACAAGAGGGCATTGTCTCTATTTTAGAGCCATTTATTGACACCATTATGATCTGTAATGTGACGGCTTTAGTGATTATTACGACAGGAATATATGGGGAATCCGTAGGAGATAAGATCAGTGGGTCTACTTTAGCAGCAATGGCTTTTGGTCAAGTCATAGATTGGTTCCCGTTTGTGTTAGTGGGAATCATCTGTTTATTTGGTTTTTCGACCATGATTACTTGGTGCTATTATGGGGAACAATGTTGGGTTTATGTGTTTGGTCAACCCAGTTCTATTATTTTTAAAATTATCTTTTTAACTTGTATTTTTATCGGTTCTGTGGTTAGTTTAGGGGTAGTGGTTGATTTTAGCGACATGATGTTATTAACCTTAGCAATTCCTAACCTTCTGGGTTGTATGTTGTTATCAGGAAAAGTAGCTATATGGTTAAAAGAATATTGGCAAAAATCAGCAATCTTTTAATTTATATCTCCCCCTGACCCATATTTCCAAGAATCTAACCAACGATGATAATAATATTGTTGTTGTGGAGATAGGTGATTGGTTAGGGGTTTAACCCATTTTCCCACAGGATATAGCCCACTATAGATAGCTAAATTAAAGTAATGTACTGTCCAATCTAAAAGCGGTTTTACCCCCACTTTCGGTAAAATAGGCAGCACTAACTTAGGATTCACTAACGGTAACGTTTTCATTAATGCAGGAAACTGAATCACATCTTGCAAAAAAGGCTTCAAAACATCATCTCCTAGTTGATCCATCACTCGGAAAACGCCACTCATTAAGTCATTAATTTGGTTGGGGAAAACTGTTTGATGAACCTCAACACTCATGGTTTTTTGGAATAACCAAGTTACGGAAATATTGGGTTGGTAAGGTTGCAATAAAGATAAAGAATTTTGATCTAAAATATCTAGGTTTAATGCTTCATCTATACCCAAAGTTAACCGTTTTAAATGACGAAGCATCGATCCAAACCCACCAAAACTGACAGGAGATTGACCTCCAGCACTATCTCCAATGGGTAAAATTCTATTCCAAGGCATTTTTAAAGGACTATTTTGATAGGCTGGAAAAAATCCAAATAAGAACCGTTCAAATTGTAATTTATTTAATTCTATGTTTTGGTATTCTGGCAGTAATCTTAAATATTCTTCCATAAAAAATTCTAAACTAAAACGGTCAGGATGAGTATCCACATAAGTAAATAAATAAGTTGTCCTTCCATCCCTTGCTGGAAATGCTTCCCAAAAGTATTGGCACTGGTTTAAAATGGGGGTAAATGAAGCAATTAAATCCCCTGTATCGTTATTAGTATAACCTTTGGCACAACTCCCAACTACTAAACAAATGCCATCAGGTTTTTCTCCTTTTCTTGCTTGTTGAACAATAGGAGAAAAGTGTCCCATTCCATCAATCAGTAAGCGAGATTTTAAGACGGTATCACCAGCATTGACTAACACACCATTATCATAAATGATTGCTGAATTAAATGGGGTATTTTCTAATAAGTTTCCTCCTGCTTCTAGAAATTTTTGCTTCAGAGTTTCTAGTAAAAAAACAGGATCAACTCCAATATTTAAAACGTCTTGAACCCAAAGTTCATATCCCTTATGAAAACTCACCCTTGCTGGATTGTATTCTGTCGCGATCGCTTGTTCTAATTCCTTATCTGATAACACATCAAGTTCAACAAATGTATTGAGTTCTTGACGAGAAATATTCCATTCTTGTTCTCTTCCTTTCAATTTTCCTTTTTCAATTAAAATAATACGATAACCTTTCTTTTGTAGAGTGGTAGCGATTAAAATACCTAACGTTCCTCCACAAATAATAATATCTGCATCAAACTCGTTCAACGTTTCTTGACTTTGAGTAATGACAGTTGGAGGGGTTAACTTATTATTTCGTAAAGCTTGCCAACGACTATCAGCAAATTTTAATCCCTTTAGAGTATTTTCTGGTAAATAGGAAAGATTAGAATTGGAATTCATAAAAATATAATATAGATGTTTTTTTTAGTATAACGTTAACTAAAGTGTTTTTCAAGATAAGCTATAATTTCTTGGTGAATTTGTTCGATGCTATTTTTACCATCTATAGTTAATAATTGACCTTGGTAAGATTGAAAAATTTGCTGATAATTATCTTTAACTTGTTGCAATTTTTCTTTAGTTTCATAGACTTCTTTATATAGAGCATTTTCAAGACGAGATAAAGCAATATCTAGAGGAATATCTAGATAAATTACTAAATCTGGATTTGGAAAACGGTTATTTAATCCATAAACAAAGTTAAATTCTTCTTGATTATTACAATTATAAGCCAAAGAGGAAAAATAATAACGAGTGGCAATGACATGATAATGATCTTGTTTAATTAGCTTATAAACTCCATCTTGATCATTATAGAGATGATAATGTCTATCTGCAGCAAATAAATAGGCCATTTGTTCATCAAATTTTTCTTGATTTTTAATCATAAAAACTTCATTTTGCATGGCTTTTCTGATTAATTGACCAATGACTCCTTCTGTGGGTTCAGAACTAATAATGGCTAAATCTCCTTGCTTAATTAAATAGCGCATTAGTCGTTCTGCTTGGGTAGTTTTTCCCGCTTTATCAATTCCTTCTAAGACAATAAATAATGGTTGCATATTTCAATCTAAACTAATTGAATTATTGGATAAAAAATAAACATCTTTGTCACAATAAAAGATGTTTATTTCCCTTGATTGGTAGAGTAAATTATTTAATGAAGAATAAAATCATACCCACTAAAGAACCAATTAATAAAATCAAACTACTCAAGGAACTAATGGCAAAACCGACCCTTCTTTTATCTGCAGCTTGATAGTATCCTACTGCATATAAAATTCGCCCAATGATCCAAAATGCTCCAATTCCCGCTCCCCAAATGGGGTCAATATAGAAACAGAATAACCATAATAAAGGTAAAAAGAAAATCATCTGTTCTAAAGTGTTTTGTTGAACCCTTAAAGCCCGTTCAAAATTAGGATCACCCGTAGTTGCAGGCGGAGGAACCTGATACTTAAATCTAGCACGTCCTACATTAAGGGTAATAAGAAAGTACACAGATAATGCAATCAGTGTCACTAAACTAGGATAGATTTCCATTATGTTCTATTTATTAATGAATTTGCTAATATAGTAGCATATTTTTTGTGCTGTGATGAAATTAAAAATTCCAAGAAGGCTAAGATTAAAATAATTAATGTATTTAGTTGGTAATCTTCTCTAAAAAACTGTTAAAATACCTAATAAGATTTAAGTTTAATTATGAAAAAACGAGTTACCCTTACTTTTCCCAAGCGCACTGTACAAATGCCATTAACCTATCGTTTAGCCAAAGACTTTAACATTGCTTCTAATATTATTCGCGCCCAAGTTGCTCCGAACCAAGTCGGAAAATTAGTGTTAGAATTATTAGGGGATATTGATGCCATTGAAGCAGCGATTGAGTGGATGCAAGCCCAAGAAATTGGCGTTTCTTTAGCGAGTCGTGAAATTAGCATTAATGAAGATCAATGTGTGGACTGTGGGTTATGTACTGGAGTCTGTCCCACAGAAGCATTAGTGCTTGATTCTGAAACCTTTGAGTTAACTTTTAGACGTTCACTCTGTGTCGTATGTGAACAATGTATCCCTGCTTGTCCGGTGCAAGCAATTTCTACTACTTTTTAAATAATAAGTAATAAAATTTTTAACAAATGAATTCTTTAGAAATATTAAAAAATAGTTTTGTAAGGTGGGCAAAGTTTTTTACTTTAGGGGTCGTTCAGATAAATCTCTGATTTGCCCACCCTACCATCTGTTATTGTTTTTTTTCCAGATGAATTTGATAAAATTGTGCCTTTAGGAATGTGTCCAATTACTTTTATTCGTTAAAATAGATATGCTGTTACTAAAATTCAAGTGGAAATAAGTTAACCATTTTTGTTAAGGATGAACAGTTAGTTAAATAAGCAATATTTTATAATAAAAGTATTAACTCAATCACAGGGAAATAGTTGATTGAGTATCAACGTTAGAGTAACCGTCATGAGAATCCTTTTAGTGGAAGATGATGAACGCATTGCTAAGGTATTAGCTGATAGTTTAACCGAACAAAGATATATCATTGATTGGGCCGAAGATGGTGAAAAAGGATGGGAATTTGTTGAAGCATTTTCCTATGATTTAATCCTGTTAGATGTTATGTTACCGAAACTTACAGGTATCGGTTTATGTCAAAGAATTCGTCAATCAGGTTATACTATTCCTGTGCTGATGTTAACCGCAAAAGATACCAGCGAAGATAAAGTAACAGGGTTAGATGTAGGGGCAGATGATTATGTGGTCAAACCCTTTGATTTACCTGAATTATTAGCTAGAATTCGTGCGTTATTAAGACGAGGAAACGTAGCACCTAACCCCATTTTAGAATGGCAACAATTAAGCCTTGACCCCAGTAATTATGAAGTTAACTATGGCAATCAACCTTTACATTTAACTCCCAAAGAATACGGCTTATTAGAGTTATTTTTACGTAACGAAAATTTAGTTTTAACTCGTAGTGCTATCTTAGATAACCTTTGGTCATTTGAAGATCCTCCTAGTGAAGAAGCCGTTAAAGTTCATATTAAAGAGTTACGAAAAAAACTCAGAAAAGTAGGCGCACCCCCTGACTTTATTGAAACAGTTTATGGAGTCGGATATCGACTGAAACAAGGTTAAAAAAGATAAGAGATGAAAACAACCGTTAAACAGAAGACCCTGGATCACCAATTTCGGGCGTTACGGTGGCGATTATTACTGTCTTATTTATTAGTTATGGTAGCCATTCGTTTAATGTCAAATTTCTTAATTTATCAACTCTTTGCTCATGGTTTATATGAACAACTAGATCAACGCTTAATCAATTTAGCCCAATCTGCAGCCCACAGTTTAATTGATATTAAAAATAATCCGAAAGCCGTTGATAATCCCCCGTACCGTGAACTGGATCAAGATGGAGATATCGATATTGCGTGGCAAAACCTGCGTCAACCGCAACAAAGTGTCGAATGGTTTGGCGATCGCCAGGAACCTCTCGCCCATTCTGGGAACCTTAAACCCGCTTGGCCCCTCGAAGTGGGGTTTCAAACCGTTGACGGGGGAAAAATTCGCATCTTAACCATTGTCGCTTACCATGATCCCCAAGAACAACGGCATTTAGAAGGGTATGTCAGGGTAAGTGAGTCCACCGACTCCGTAGAAGTGGTTTTAGCCCGATTACGCTGGAAATCTGCGGTTGGGGGTATCATTGCCCTAGCATTAATCGGTGTGGGGGGAATGTGGTTAACCCGTCAGTCTCTCAAACCCATTGAGCAAAGTTTTCGACAGTTAAAACAATTTACCGCCGATGCGTCCCACGAGTTACGCAGTCCCCTCACCGCCATTAAAACCTCGGTTACCCTCTTAAAAAGCCATCCCGAACGGTTTCAAAGCGAAGATATCCCTAAACTGGATATTATTCTCAGTGCCACTGAACAAATGTCCCATTTAGTAGAAGATTTACTGTTATTAGCGCGAATGGACGGGAAACAGGAAATGACCCGCCAAACCTGGCAAAAAATACCACTGATGGAACTATTAGAGGATGTGGTGGAATTTTTAGAACCCAATGCAGAAGGGAAAGACATCACCCTACAATTGTTCTGTCTCAAAGATGCCCTCATCAAAGGGGATAGTCATCAATTATTACGCTTATTTTCTAATTTGGTTCAAAATGCCCTGCAATACACCCCCAAAGGGGGAAAGGTTACCGTTCGCTTGAAACAAGAAGAGCAATCAGCCATTATTACCGTAGAAGATACGGGTATTGGTATCGCCCCCGAAAACTTACCCCATATTTTCGATCGCTTGTGGCGAGAAGATACCGCCCGAACCTACCGTCCCCACGGTTCAGGGTTAGGGTTAGCCATCTCTCAAGCGATCGCCCAACACCATGATGGAGAAATTACGGTTAAGAGTCAAGTGGGTATAGGTAGCTGCTTTCAGGTTCGTCTGCCTCTGGTTAGTTAGAGAAAAAATAGAATCAACCCGACTTCCTTACTATTTTTCCCTACAGTAATAAATAACGAAGCAAACAAGCGTTATTCAAGTTTAGGAGGAAGTCTTATGAATCGTGAGGATGGACAAGTTTTTTGGATTACTGTGATTACGTCTGCTTTTTCCTTGGTTCTCACCGTTGGGGTTGCTTTTTAAGGTTTCATTGCTGATACATTTCAAGAGGTTTGATTATGATTCGTCTCTTTCAAAAACATCATTTCTCTGTTACTTTCCTTATCAGTCTCCCTTTAATACTTCTTATATATTGTGGGGCGAGTTCAATGGTTTTCGATGTTAGTCGCAAATGGCAAACTATTTCTATTAATGAACATATTGCGTGATAAAAATTTAGTGGTGAACGAGGAGTGAAAATATAATTATTATGTGGAGAAGTTTTATGATTCGTTTATTTCGTAAATACCATCGTTTTTTAGCGATCGCTGTTAGTCTTCCTTTAATTTTAACCGTTCTCACAGGTATGGGTTACACTATTTTTGATGAATGGTTTCACATGGGAAAATTTGGTCATTTTTTAATGGAAATTCATACGATGCAAATTCTAGGATTGGATGAGATTTATCCTGTTTTGAATGGGTTAGGGTTAGTGGGTTTATTAGTGACTGGTTTAAGTATGACTGGGTTATTTAAAAAACAGCGATCTATGAATCCTTAAGTAGTTTGTATTTTATGGAATAATAGTAGTAGGTATTAGTTTAGCATCTGCTGTTATTCTGCTATCATCAACATTCAACAGAAATATAGAATTTATAAAAAACTTTTCTAAACTGGATTTGATATAATGGGATATCTTATCATTTTTTTTGAATTGAAAATAAAAGCCAGTATTTATTAAGCGCAGATGGTAAGAATTCAGGTGTGTTTTTAAATGATCTATAGTCTATTGATAAGTATTGTGAGTGATTCTATTCCTGGGATTAGACAATAAAGTTAATGTCTAAATTCCATTCTACTTTCGAGGTTTGTTCGATATAAATCTGACGAATAAATTCTCGAAAGTAAAACCGTCTTTCTGCTTCTGATAAGTCTTGCCAAAATCTAGGTAAGGAAACAGCTTCAGCAATATTTTTTAAGTTTTCTGGGGGAAGTTGTTCGAGTTTTGACCTTAATTGACTCATTTCTATGTTTAAATTATATTGTCTTAGTTGTGCTGTTTGTTGATCAAGAATGTTGGATTGAATTAAAGAAGGTAGTTGGTTAATAATGTCTTGTTTTTCAGTAATTTGTGCTTGAATCTTATTTTTATAACTTTCTATTTGCTTAGGGTCAAAACTATTCACTTTCTTGGGGAAATTTTCACAAATGTAGTCAATGGTTTTTTCTAAAACCTCTTGGTAAGGAATAGCTTTACAGGAAGGTTGTAAGGGACAGTTTTGAGGACGAATGTAGAGATATTCTTTTTTTTTGTTTCTTTGGGTTACATGGTTGATAATCATGGACTGATGGCATTTTTGACAACTCACTAAACCCACTAAAGAATGTTTTGCACTGGCTGTTTTTGAGGATAATTTTCGGTTTCTTCCTAATAATCGATCAATTTGTGCTGCTTCTTCCCGTGAGATAATAGCAACATGGGTATTAGATATAATTTCATTATTTTTATATTTTAAGTCTCCCCGATAAACAGGATTTTTTAACCAGCGACTTCCAGTAGAAACAGAGATTTTTTTACCGTATCTTTTGGCTAAATAATTAACAGCACCCCGCAGGGAACCAAACAATAAAAATTGTTCAAAAAAATCTTTAATAATAGGGGCGGTACTGCGATCTATAAGATAACAGTCTTTTCCCCTGCGATAGCCATAAGGGGCTTTTCCTGGAGGGGGTAAGGCTTTAATTCGTCTTAAGGCTTGTCCTTTTTGAAGGGATAAATGTCGTTGATTTTTGCCAATCGTTTCTAATACTTGGGGATCATTAATATCAATATTTATTTTATTTTCTAAGAATTCTATTTCATCTAAATCAGTCAGTTTCTGATTCTCTAAAATAAGAATTTTTATTCCTAGGTTTATTAATTTATGATAATTATACTTGACAATTTCAGGGGTATCGCCTAATTCTGGCAATTGACGAATCACAAGATAATTAGGAGGACTTTTTTCCGACTCTCTAAACAGCTTTTCTAATTCATATCTTGCTCCTAAATCATAATAAACTTGTTCGATTTTTAGATTATTAATAGCGATTTGTAGATCATTTTCTAGTAGCGGTTCACGATAAAAATAGGCAAATATTCTCATCAAGTTATGAAAAAATAATTTGAGAACCTGGAGCATTAATTTTAATAGAAAGCATCTGATGATTAGCAAATGTTTTTGCTAATTTAGGATGAACTTCTGGTGGTGCAAAAAATAACATAAAGCCCCCTGCACCGGCACCTAATAGTTTACCACCCCAGGCCCCTGCTTCTTGTCCTAGTTGATACATTCGATCAATTTCTGGGTTAGAAATGACGGTATCTAAGCTTCTTTTTGCTACCCATGCTTTATCTAATAATTCACCAAACGCTGATAAAGATTGATTACTGGTTAAAATATCCCAACCTTGATCCACCATTCTTCTCATATTTTTCAAAGTTTCTGTATTATCACTTACTCGTTTTAATTGCTTTTCAACTACTTGAGCAGCCCGTCTTTTAATCCCTGTAAAAACAATAAAAATATGAGACTCAAATTCTGCTAATCTTTGGGGAGAAATGGAAACACGATTAACAATAATATCTTCCTCTGTTCTAAATTCAACTAAGTTAAATCCTCCCATTGCTGACATGAGTTGATCTTGACAACCCACTCGATCATTTACTAAATGACGTTCGACATAAATGGCTTCATAAGCTAAGTCTAAGGGTTTAACAAATTCACCTTTAAAACTATGTAATGCTTGTAATAATGATACCGTAAAAGCAGAAGAAGAACCTAACCCAGTAAAAGCTGGTAAGTCAGCCACATTATGTAATTCGATATCTTTATCTAAACCGCAAAATTTTAAACATTCACGATAGACTTTATGTTCGATATCCTCAATGGTTTTAACTAACTCAACTTTACGATAAGAAACTCGAATTAAGTAGTCAAACAAATGACTGGGAAAAGGACTAGCTGTAACATAAGAAAATTTGTCAATTGCTGTAGCTAAAACGGCCCCTCCATGTTGTAAAAAATATTCTGGATAGTCTGTTCCTCCTCCAAAAAAACTAATTCTAACCGGCGCACGTGAAATTAACATGGTTCTACTAAATTGGTAAAGTTTTCTTTAATAAATGTTTCAGCTTTTGGTAAACTTTCTGGAGTCCCAATATCTAAAAATGGGGCTTCGATAGGATGTACTTTGATTTTAATTTCCTTCTTTAGTAAAGTCGGAAAAACATCGTATTCAAAACTTAAGGGAAAGCGAGACGGAAACTTCTCTAACGTTTCGTGGCGAAATAAATAAACTCCTCCATTAATAACTCCTTGACCGACTTTTTTTTCAGCAAAACTTATCAGGGTATTTGACTGATCAAACAGCAAGGAACCATACCGAGACGCATCATCCACCGATACGCCCAAAATGACGCATCCCACTGTTTCGTCATCTAAATAATTCACTAATTGGTCAAACTTAGCTACAATTAAAGAGTCTCCATTCATCACTAACCAAGCTCTAGGAGACAACTTAACTTGTTGTACTGCATTGATAAACCCTCCGGCTGTTCCTAATGGTTCGTTTTCACGGCAGCAGTAAATGTCTACTCCTTTGACCTGATGGGTTTTAAAATGTTCCTCGATTACTTCCCCTAAATGGCCAGTTGAGAGCATTTGTTGGGTGATTCCTTGCTGTTTTAGATAACGAATTATCCATTCTACAAAAGGTTGATTGACCACGGAGGCCATGGGTTTGGGAATATTAGGAAGGAGGTGTTTAACCCTTGTTCCATACCCTCCGGCTAAAATTACGGCTACAATATCATTCATAGATATATTTTAATGTTTGCAATGGGTAAACTTTGATAGAAAACCAAATAAAAACTATCTAATAATAGCACTTTTATTATTCAATTTTTTATCATTTTACAATAGTTATGAATTATTGTTGTTGAGGTTTGTTTTTTATGCTAACATCTGTAAGTGCTGCTTTAAAAGAGTGGAATGTTACTGTTAAAGCACTAGAAAAAGGTAACACTATTTTGCTCTTACGTAAAGGAGGAATTAAGGAAATTTTTGGACAGTTTAAAGTTAACCATAATCCTATTTTATTATACCCTACTTATGAACATCAAAAACCCCATCTTTTAAAATCAGATTATGCTAGTTTAGTTGATGCGGTTCCATCGGGATGGCATCCTGAAACTATTACTATTAGTAGTTGGGCTAACATTACTAATATTTTTAAGGTGACAGACTATTTAATTATTGAGCAACTTTATTCTTATCATATTTGGACAAAAAAGTTTATTAAAAAACGATTCAACTGGAAACCGAATCAACCACTTTTTGTCTTGTTCTTGCGTGTTTTTCTCTTACCTGAACTGGTCACTATTTCTTATCAATCAAACTATGGAGGATGCCGTTCTTGGATTGAACTTAATCAAGATATTTCTTTATCAAACAGCTATGCGGTCATCTCTGAGGATAACTATCATCAACAAGTAGAAAAAATTAGTAAAATTATCATGTCTACTTAAGGTCTTTTTTTGGGTAAAATACAGTAAATTAGTTATGAGATTTTATGAGTATGTATCTATTAATTCCAGCAGCCGGAATGGGTAAACGAATGGGAAGTGATCGTAATAAACTCCTGCTGACTCTTTTAGGTAAACCTTTATTAAGTTGGACACTTCTAGCAGCAGAAACCTCGCAAACAATTGATTGGATTGGTATTATTGGACAACCTTACGACTTTTCTGAATTTAAAAGAATTTTAGAGATAATTTCTATCAACAAACCAGTGGAATTAATCCAGGGAGGCGCAACCCGTCAGGAGTCTGTATATAATGGTTTACAGGCATTACCTCAAATAGCAAAAAGGGTGTTAATTCATGACGGAGCAAGATGTTTAGTGACTCCTAATTTATTTGATAAATGTGCAGTAGAACTCTTAACCTGTCAAGGATTAATTGCAGGAATTCCTGTTAAAGATACCATTAAAATTGTTGATAGTAATCGATTCATTCAAGATACACCAAATCGTGCTAACTTATGGGCGGCACAAACCCCTCAAGGGTTTGAAATTAATCTCCTAAAAGACTGTCATAAAAAAGGTTCTCAACTGGGTTGGCAAGTGACTGATGATGCTGCTTTATTTGAAAAGTGTCAATTACCAGTTAAAATTGTAGAAGGAGAAGAAACTAATTTAAAAGTTACCACTCCGGTAGATTTAGCCATTGCAGAATTTATCTTAAGACAGCGATTAACCCAATAAAAACTAACTTAAAACTGCTGTAACTATTGTATTTAAAAGAATGAATAAAGATAAAGATTTTTTACCTAAAGTGTCTGTCATTGTTCCTATTTATAACGGTGAACAAGACTTACCTGACTTAATTAACTGTTTACAATCTCAAACCTATCCCAAGGATAAAGTTGAATATTTATTAGTTAATAATAATAGTAAAGATAATACTGCTAATATTCTCAATCAAGCAACTATTGAATCTCAACAAATAGGGGTTAACTTAAAAGTCTTAAATGAGAACAATATCCAAAGTTCTTATGCTGCCCGTAATCAAGGAATTCGTCAAGCAACAGGAGAAATTTTAGCGTTTACGGATGCTGATTGTCGCCCTTTAAAAACGTGGTTAGAAGAATTAGTTAAGCCATTTATTGATGAAAACATAGGTATTGTTGTAGGAGAAATTGAAGCCCTTCTCGGACAGACAGTTCTCGAAAAATATGCCGAACGAAATAGTATTTTATCTCAAAAATTCTTATTAGAACATCCTTTTTTACCCTATGGACAAACAGCAAATTTAGGCATTCGTCGCCTTATTTTTAGAAAAATTGGTTTATTTCGTCCCTATTTAACCACAGGAGGTGATGCGGATATTTGCTGGAGAATTCAGCAACAAACCAACTACCAATTAACCTTTGCAGCGCAGGCAATTATTTATCATCGTCATCGTTCTACGTTTAAAGAATTAAGAAGTCAATGGGAACGTTATGGGCGTTCTAATTTCTATTTACACGAATTGTATGGTGTCGACTTAATGCGAAATTTAACGCTCCAAGAAGTTATTTATCGTTGTGGACGTTGGCTGTTAAAAGAAATACCGAGAGATACCATTAAAATACTACAAGGTCAAGGAAGTCCTATTGATCTAATCAAAATGCCTATTGATTTATTTAATTTTTATGCGAGAAGTAAAGGACAAAAAACAGCTAAATTATCAAAGAAGGCTCAAGAAATTCACTGGTTATAAGTATTAATTGATCGAGGCAACTGGGGTTGGGAAGGTAGGCGGTAGGAGGTCAAGCTCATACCAATTCTGGAAATTTATTAGAGATTTAAGGAGTCATCTTAGAGAAAGATGATTCAATTACCTCAATTATACAGCAAGCATCTCAAAAAACATTTGAATTGCGTTCAGCAATTGATATGTCTTGTTCCTAGCAAACGCACTTATTATTCGAGAGTTCTGAGGGCTGCAAGCATTATTCAATCAGCTTTTTGATTCCGTATGTCGTTCCCCTAGATAAAGGATTAGATAGCGTAGGGCGAATCACCCAAGAATATTGGGTAACGCATCAACACAGATGAGTGTCTTCTGTGTTGATGAAAATCATTACAGTAAGTTCGCTGGTTGAAAGAAGAATCCCTCGCAATACTACTCGGTTAACAAAATTGATTTGTTGAGATAGGGATGGGGGAGAGAGGGAAGA
>JASJDN010000148.1 GCA_030065205.1 Crocosphaera sp. | reverse complement strand
CCCCTGCTCCCCCTGCTCCCCCTGCTCCCCCTGCTCCCCCTGCTCCCCCTGCTCCCCCTGCTCCCCCTGCTCCCCCTGCTCCCCCTGCTCCCCCTGCCCCCTGCCTTCTTCAACTCCGAACAGATTTTTTAGTTAGACGTAGCTGCTTGGGCCTCATCAGCAAAGGGAACATCCACAAAGCCTAACTCATATAATTGTTGATAGGATTTTTTACCTAAATCTGTGGTTGGGTTTTGGGAACGGATGATCTGAACCAGCAAAGGAACGGCTAACTCGGGTTGATCTTGGGCCCGATGAACTAAAGCTAACTGATAGGTAGCAGAATCTCTCATTTGCCCCGTTGTCAACGCACTTTCTCGTTGAGAATCATAGACTTCCGTATCAATACCGGAGAAGCTATTAGCCAGTTGTAGATAAAAATTAGATAACTGGTTAAACACTTTACGAGCCTGTTGTAACTTAGTAACAGCTAGATCATAATTTTCTTGATTAATAGCTTCAGTCGCTTCATTCATTAATTTTTCTCCCCCCTGCAAACTCAAAAGACTGTCTGCTTGAGTCAGGGGACGAAGGTTACTGGGATCAGAGGGATCATCAGCAGGGACTTCTGTTCCGTCTGGCATCCCCTCCTGGGCTATAATTTGAGCAGATACGGATTGTGATGTTGTTATTCCTAGAAGACAAGAAATAGCAACCATACTAGGTAAACTAAGGCTGAAAAGGCGAGATTTTAACATGAGATGACTAAATAAAACGAAAAGATATCAAGATACTTTTAGGAATCTTTGAGACATCTTAACATTTGTGGGAAACTTCGGTGCTGTTGTTTGCACTTCAAAAATTATTTAGAGTAGGGTGGGTTAGACGGCGAAAATTTAACTAATTAACCAAAAAATAACAATCCGTTGTAACCCACCATTTTCCTGAAAACAGGGGATATCCTCTATTGTTGTTGTTCCCTGTTGGCGATCGCCGCTTTTCTGACGAATCGAGCGCCCTGATTATTTTTATAACCTGTTATATTTAAGTTTCATCTTCAAATTTATAACCGACTCCTACAACGGTCTTAATAAAGGTGGGATTGGCTGTATCGGGTTCAATTTTTTTGCGTAATCTTCTCACATGAGTATCCACAACCCTTTCATCTCCAAAAAAGTCATTTCCCCATAATTTGTCGATCAGTTGGGTTCGACTCCAAACTCGTCCTGGATAACTCATAAAGGTGGATAATAAGTTAAATTCTAAGGTGGTTAATTCTAAGGCTTCTTCGGTATTATTATCTGATTTTTTGATAGCTGAATGTTTATCTAAATCCACCATAAAATGCTGAGTTTCATAAACATTGTTTTGGGTTCCCCCATGTCTTAAACTCCGTCTTAATAAAGCGCGAACCCTCGCCACTAATTCTATGGGACTAAACGGTTTTACTAAATAATCATCGGCTCCAGTTGACAAGCCAATGACTCGATCTATTTCTTCTCCTTTTGCCGTCAACATCAAAATATAAGGGTCTTTTGCTGTAATTTTTTGACGAATACGGGTACAAACTTCTAACCCATCTAATTTGGGTAACATTAAATCTAAAACAATTAAATCTGGTTCTTGTTGTTGAAATAAATCTAAAGCTGTTAAGCCATCGTAAGCAACCACACATTCAAAAGATTCTCTTTCTAATGTGGTTTGAATGATTTTGGCGATTTCCATTTCATCTTCAACAATTAAAATTTTCATCTAATTTTTTAGGCAATTTTTTATATCAATTTAATAAACTAGGTGGGCAATGGTTTGAGACATTATCATAGTTATGAACAATTGTTAGTTTTGCCCACCCTACAGAGAAAAATTATATAACTTTTTATTTATTTTTTGCTAAACTAATTATACGATCTAATCATAATCTTTGTATGGAAACTGTTTCCTCTTACCTTAATTTACCTAAAGATGAACTAATTTTTGATGACGGAGAACCCTTGGAAACCAACCGCCACCGCATTGCCATGAATGTCTTGATTGACTCGGTTTATCAAGCCTTTTTGCCCCGTCAGGACTTTTTTGCAGGGGGTAATATGTTTGTTTATTATAGTGCAACCCAACGGATGAACCGAGATTTTCGCGGGCCTGATTTTTTTGTGACGTTGAATGTAGATGGGACGCTAGATCGTAAAGCTTGGATTGTCTGGCAAGAAAACGGACGCTATCCTGATGTTATTGTGGAATTAATGTCTGATTCTACGGCTAATGTTGATAAAACAGACAAAAAGACTTTATACGAGCAAATTTTTAAGACCAGAGAATACTATATTTACGATCCTTATGATGCCACTTCTCTGCAAGGTTGGCGATTAAATGGACAGCAAACCTACACTGAAATTGTAGCGGATCAAAGAGGATGGTTATTTTGTGAGACGTTACAGTTATATTTAGGAACTTGGGAAGGTAAGGTGTTAAATGAATCTGCTTTTTGGCTGAGATTTTATGATTTACAGGGAAATTTAGTCTTATTACCTAGAGAAGAAGCAGAACTTGAACATCAACGGGCTGAAATGGAACGACAACGGGCTGAAACTGAAAGACAACAAGCTGAAATAGAAAGACAACGGGCTGAAACTGAAAAGCAACGAGCTGATCTTTTAGCGGAAAAGTTAAAAGAATTAGGGATTGATCCTAGTGAAATTTAGTTCTCTATTTCTCTGTATTTTTCTACTTCAATTAAATCTTTAAAATCATCAAATTGAAAGGTATTATTAGTCATATCTGTGCTTCCTTTTTCTTGTAATTGTTGAAAACAGTGAAGCATAGAATTTGTGGAACTTAATAACCCTGATAAGGCATAAGCAACTATTTTAAAGCCCATTTCTTCTAATTCTGCTAGGGATAAACAGGGAGTTTTTCCTCCTTCGATAATATTAGCTAATAAAGGAATATCAGGAAAATAGTTGGCAATTTTTTCTAATTCTTCTCTGGTTTGGGGTGCTTCTATAAAGATAATATCTGCACCAGCTTCTTGATACTTTTTGCCTCGATATAAGGCTTCTTCTAGTCCATAAACTGCTCTTGCATCCGTCCTTCCTATTATGACTAAATCGCTGTTATTTTTAGCATCTACTGCTGCTTTTATTTTCTTGACCATTTCCTGAGTTTCAATCACTTTTTTTCCTTCAAAATGACCACATTTTTTCGGCCATTCTTGATCTTCTAAAATAATTCCTGATGCACCAAAACTAATAATATCTTCTACCGTTCTTCTTACATTTAAGACATTTCCATAGCCTGTGTCTATATCACAAATAACGGGAATATCAACAGATGTGATAATATTTTTAACTTGATTCAACATTTCGGTTGCGGTTAAAAATCCCATATCAGGAAGTCCTAATAAAGAAGCAGACATTCCAAACCCACTGGTAAAAATAAAGGAAAATCCTGCTTTTTGGGCTAACTTAGAACCAATACAATCATAAACTGCTGGTGCTGCTATAATGCCAGGGTTATCTAATAGGTTGCGTAACGTTTTTACTGAGTTCATAAATGATTTTATTCAAACACTTCTGCTTCTTTAAAAGACGAACCTTCTTGATCTTTTTTAGATAATAAAGCTTCTCCATCTAACTCCCAGTCAATAGCGAGATCCGGATCATTCCATAAAATACTTCTCTCATATTGTGGAGCATAATAATCAGTAGTTTTGTAAAGAAATTCTGCTGCATCGGATAAGACAACAAACCCGTGAGCAAACCCTTCAGGAACCCAAAATTGACGTTTATTCTCTGCACTTAAACGACAGCTTACCCATTGACCAAAAGTTGGGGAACTTTTACGAATATCCACCGCAACATCTAACACTTCACCTACCACAACACGGACTAATTTACCTTGAGGTTGTTGAATTTGATAATGGAGTCCTCGCAGGACATTTTTTTGCGATTTTGAATGATTATCTTGTACAAAATTTCTTTCTATTCCTGTTGCTTCCTTAAATACTTTTTTATTGTAACTTTCATAAAAAAAGCCACGATCATCTCCAAAAATACGGGGTTCGATAATAACAACGTCAGGAATTTTTGTTTGAATAACTTTCATAATTAATAATTAATAACTGAATTAAACTTTTACTGTTACCCAATTTTGTAATTCTTCCCATCCCAAACCTTGACGAATAATGGAAGGAGGATCACAAGTCATATCTAAAATTGTAGACACATCAAACCCTGGTTCTAGACTATCATCAATAATGAGGTCTACCTGATTTTCTAGGATGTCAAATAACCTCGCTTTTTCTACACCAATGGTAGGAAAGTCTCCGTCTTCATCCGGTAAATGGGCAGAGGTAGAAATAATAGGATTTTCTAATCCTTGTAAAATAGCTTGACAGATTGGATGATCTGGAACCCGAATACCCGTACTTTTTCGCTTAGGACTCATGACTAATTTTGGCACAGCTTTGGTAGCGGGTAACAAGAAAGTATAAGGGCCAGGAATTAATCGTTTCATGATACGGTACGCTTCATCTGTTACCCCTGCGTAGTTAGCAATATTAGATAAAGAAGAACATAAAAACGTCAAGGGTTTATCATTAGATAATTGCTTTAATTGTCGCACCCGTTGCACAGCCGATTTACTATTAAGATCGCAGCCGATCGCATACACTGTATCTGTGGGATACAACATGATCGCCCCTTGTCTAAGGGAGTCACAGATTTCGTCGATACGGCGAGGTTGGGGGTTTTGGGGGTGTAAATCGTATAAAATAGCCATAATTATGACCAAAATTGCTTATTTAGACTGTGTAACTGGTATTGCCGGGGATATGTTTTTAGGGGCCCTAGTGGATAGTGGTGTTCCTTTAGAATACTTGATTGAGCAACTCAAAGGGTTAAACATAGACCACGAATATCAGTTAACTCAAGACAAGGTACAACGCAACGGACAACAAGCCACTAAAGTCCATGTTAGGTTAGTAGAGCAGCATTCTCCAAAAGATGAGCAGAGGGAGCAGGGGCAGCAGAGAAGCGGAGGGGGAAAAAATCATCATCCTGTTGAAACTTCTGCCCAAATATCCCATAAGAGCCATCATCATCATCATACCCCTGCCCGTCACCTCCCTGAAATTGAAGGCATGATTCAAGAGGCTAACTTACCGTCACGGGTAACACAGTGGAGTCTGGATATATTTCGCCGTTTAGCGGTGGCAGAAGGTGCCGTACACGGCGTTGCACCGGAAAAGGTACATTTCCACGAAGTGGGGGCAACCGATGCCATAGTGGACATTGTCGGCACTTGTCTGGGGCTAGATTATTTAGACATTCAGACGTTATATTGTTCTGCGTTGCCTACGGGTGGGGGAACAGTTTATGCCTCCCATGGCCGTTTACCAGTGCCGGTTCCTGCGGTGTTGAAGTTATGGGAGTCCCGTCAAGTTCCTATTTATAGTAATAAGATTGACAAAGAATTGGTGACACCCACAGGGGCTGCGATCGCTGTTACACTGGTTAAAAGTTTTGGTGAACCTCCCAATATGGTACTAGAAAAAGTGGGGTTGGGTGCCGGATCACAAGACTTATCTCTGCCTAATATTTTACGCTTGTGGATAGGGGAAAGTGTGACAGAAAAAAAAACAGTAATGTTGACATAGTTGCAGTTTTAGAAACCCAAATAGATGATTTAAGTCCGCAGGTTTTTGGTTATTTATTTGATGTTTTATTGAATGTGGGGGCGTTAGATGTATTTACCCAGTCAGCCATGATGAAAAAGTCACGTCCTGGCGTTTTATTAACGGCTATTTGCCCAGTTGATAAAATAGAAGTTTGTGAAACTATTATTTTTAGAGAAACAACCACGTTAGGCATTCGTCAAACCATACAGAAACGCTCAATATTAGACCGAGAAATTAAAATAGTTAACACACAATATGGAGAAGTTCGAGTTAAAATAGCTACTCGAGGAAAAGGGAAAAATAAAACTATCATTAATGTACACCCTGAGTATGAAGACTGTGCAGCTATTGCTAGCAAGTTTAATCAACCTTTAACAAGTATTCAAAAAATAGTTTTAGAGACTTTTTATTCTAATATGAAATCTCCTTGAAAAGTCAATGTATCAGAAACATTCAAGGTAGGATAAAATTGTAATATTTGAAAACCGCAAGCAATATACTTTTCATGGATGTTATCCCCGCGATCGATCTGTTAGAAGGACGGTGTGTCCGTCTCTACCAAGGTGACTATCAACAGTCCCAAGTTTATAACGAAAATCCTGTAGAAGTCGCCCGTCAATGGGCTGATGAAGGAGCAACCCGTTTGCATTTAGTGGACTTAGATGGGGCAAAACAGGGTCACCCAATGAATCTTGATACCATAGAAGCTATCGTTAGAGCGATCTCCATTCCTGTGCAAGTGGGAGGGGGATTACGCGATCGCCAAAGTATTGCCCAACTGATTAATTTGGGGATTGAACGCGCCATTGTGGGTACGGTGGCCGTCGAAAATCCTTCTTTAGTGCAAGAACTCTGTCAAGCTTTTCCGGGTAAAATTGCGGTGGGAATCGATGCCCGTAATGGGAAAGTAGCCACCAGAGGATGGTTAGAAACCTCAGAAGTCTTAGCCACAGACTTGGCCCAACAAATGGCTGAATTTGGGGTCAGTGCCATTATTTACACCGATATATACCGTGATGGTACGTTACAAGGGCCTAATCGGGAAGCGTTGCGAGAATTAGGCCATCACATCAATATCCCTATTATTGCCTCTGGGGGGGTTAGTTCGTTGAGTGATGTCTTAGGGTTGTTGTCTTTAGAACCCATCGGCGTAACTGGCGTAATTATTGGTAAAGCGTTATATACAGGGGATGTCAGTTTAACCGAGGCTGTTCGGGCTGTCGGGCCTGGCCGTTGGCAAGATATTCCCCCTGATCTGGGTTCCTCTGCTTTAGGTTAGCGAAGGGTGGGGGGAATTTCCACCACAGGACGGTTAAGAGCAATGGTCAAAGCGTCTTGATCTTTGCCAGTTTGGGCGAAACGAGGGGATAACCCATCTTGTAACGAGATATGGGCAATGGAACCAATAATAACTGCAGCGATTCCTAAACCACTGGCAATTAAGCCACGTTTTCTGCGATCTTGACTATCAATGGCATCAAAAACGCCTTGAGATAAGTCATCAACAGACACAGCACTTTCTGGAACTCGAAGGGTAGGAACCTCTCGTTGAACCCGTAACAGTTGTTTATACAACTGATGGAATTCAGGATCGCTATCTAGCCATTGCTGGACTTGTTTACGTTCTTGCGCCGTCAATTCCCCATCAATATAGGCACTTAACAACTCAAAACGCTCAAACTGATTATCCATATCACTTGAATCAGTGGGTAAAAACCCTTGTTTGTGTTCAAAATCAGACATCATGATTAATCTCTCCTAGATCCTTAGAGATCCTTAATAGCGGAGACGAATGCTCATAAAAGCACAGTCATGACACCCCTCACAGATGATGATTGAGATGACAATGATCCCAACTAATCAATATACTTTTGCAAAACCGTTTGTAATTTACCTCTGGCTCTAGCAATACGAGATTTAACCGTACCGAGAGAAACCCCAGTCATTTCTGCGATTTCTTCATAAGCTAGACCTTCGATTTCTCTTAAAACAATCGTTGTTCTAAACGCTTCAGGTAAATCAGCGATCGCCACTTTGAGACGATCATAAAATTCACGAGTCGCTAAATTGTCATCGGGACTTGGGTAGTCTGAGACAATATCCCATTCGATTTCTCCATCATCCACTCGACGAGGAGCATCTAATGAAATAGGATGGCTAACCCGTTTGCGTTTACGTAATTCATCATAAAACAGGTTTGTCGCAATCCGACTCAACCACCCTTTAAACTTAACCGGATCGTTGAGCCGTTTAATGTTGCGGTAAACGCGAATCCAAACTTCTTGGGCGAGATCAGCCCTATCTTGCCAATCAGGGGCTAAATGATAGAGTATTCTATCCACATGGGACTGATAACGGTTTAAAAGTTCAGCAAACGCTACACGATTCGGTTGAGAACCCTCCTGACACCTGACAATCAAATCGTAATTTGAGAGCTTTTCTGGGGACACTACTAACTGCTTTTCCCACTGGCGAAGTAGTCTTCTAGGTCCTGTAATTGCTTGACTCATAAGTTTACCCAACGCATAATTCTCCTCACGTTAGCACTGTAGACGGGCAAATTCAAATTATGGTTCCTGATGATTTTATCTTTTTTTATGTTTTGACCTCCTCACTCGACCTACCCTCGGCTAAAGCTCGGTGATTCCCTCTCAAAACAAGCTTAGCTTAAGGTAACCATTGAGGACGAAAACCCACTAGAGGTAACTCTTTTAAGTCGGCTTTACTGTCAGGTTTATTGTTAATTGGGGGAATTAATAACCATAGTTTTCCTCCGACGATTGCTTGACCTGAATTATTGGTTAAATTATCGTCTAAACTGGGGTCATCACTGGTTAAAACTTGGTCAAATAATAACGCTAACCCATCGGGAGATAAACTAATTTTGATGTCTTGATAATCAGATAATTTCGCTAAAGGGGTTACTTCTCCTGTTTTAATATCAAACTTGGCAAAGTAGGGTTGTTCTTGATATTCGTCTCCTTCTAAGAGTTCGGTTAGTAAACAATATAATTGATTTCCTGTGGGGGTAAATTGACAATCAATAATTGAGCCTTGAGTATTTAATAGTTCTTTTTGAATGCCTTGATTATTAACATAAAATAACGATCTGGTGTAGCGTAAATTCGCATTATCGGTATTAAAATCCACCATCGCCGCAGAATTTCCTGTAGGAGAAAAATCTAATAATTGACCGAACTTAGGCAAAAAGTCTAAGGGTTCGGCTTCTGGTTCTAGGGGTAAAATGCCAATACCTTCTCCTCGGGCAACCGCTAAGGCTTGGTTATCAGGAGTTATTTCAAAATGCCCCCCTGTAACCTTCAATCGTTCTGGTTTTTCTCCTTTTTTAACTATCCACAGATCAAAATCAGCAGGATTTTCACGGTTAACTCTTTGAATAACAATGGTTTCCCCATCGGCAGAGAGATCGAATTGATTATTTTGATAGGTTTCATTGTCTAAAATTTCTTCTATTTTGCCAGCCGTATTATTATTTGTATCTTCTACTCCATTATTAACCCCTGTCGTAACCGTATAAAGTTTTAATTGTCGTAGGCCATCAATGCCTAATCCTTTCTCATAAGCAGAAAATAAAATGCGATCGCCTTGAGGATAAAATTCAAAATTCATCACCACTAAATCTGATGGCGTTAACATCTTTTTATGTTGTTGGGTGATGTTATAAAAAACGAGTTTTCCTTGTTCTTCTCCTTGGGTTCCAATGTAGGCTAACGCGCGATCGCGACTTTGAAACGTTCCCACAAACGGTTCCATTTCTTGTCCTTGTTGATTATTTTCCCTAAATCTTTCTTTGGCTTGGCTTAATTGGACGGTGTAGGTTTGTCCATAGGGAACAGGGGTTTCTAACGTATAAGCTAAGCGACGACCCGCCCAACTGATTTTACCAGGAAGAGGGGGATCGATGACTAAATTTTTCTCTACGGTTGCTTTATCCATAGGACGATCAAAGGTGAGAATAAACGCTCGATCTTTGCCACTAACGGTTTCTTTTTCCCAAGTAAAATTTTCAACTTGGGGACCTTTTCTTAAAAAACAATTTTCACCACAAAGTTTATCCCCAATCATCAAACTAGCAATAACAACAGTAAACCCTCCAATTAACAACACAGAGAGTCTATCAATGGGTTCTTGTAATCTAAGTTTATTGAGCATTGTAATAAATAATTAATAACTAATAACTGATGACTGAACTAATTAGAATAACCATAAGGATCATCAGGAGTGGGGATGGTTGTAATGCTGTTAGCAGATAACACTAACTGTCGTTTTTGTGTCGGCGTTTGTTGCATGGTTTGGGTATCAATGGCCAGGGTTTCGGTCATCATTTCCCCTTCTATTTGCAACCAAGTATCCTGCGGATAATTACTACGACCCCGTTCTACTTTGACGGGAAGTCCCACCGGATAAGCGTCCACCGCGCAACAGGTAATGATAAAACGACTCAAAAGGATATAATCTTCGGGAAGGAGGGGAGAATGCACCACAAACCCCGTTACATTGGCTTTTTGCCCCTGATAAGCGTCTGGTTCGGGATAAGCATTGAGGGTTCTGATCCAGTCAATGAGCGATCGCTCTTCTGGTTTAACATTTAATGCAAAGCTTTGGGTTTGGCTTTGGGTGATGGGTAAAGATTCGGAAATTCCCCGTTGTAAGGCTACTTGACTATCAAAAATGGTGGGGGGAATGATCAAACCAGCGATCGCAGAAATAAGCAACAAAGTGCTTCCCCATCCAGGGGGAAAAATACTAATATGTTGTACGGTTTCTCCGTTATTGCCTTTTTGACGCAGGGTTTTAACCCATAACCATGCTTTAATCCCGCCTGAAATCATTAAGAGGATACCAGTGCCAAAAACCAGCAAGTTATAGTTAGGATGAATTAATAATTTGAGTTGACCAGTGACCCAATATTTGGAGAGGAGAACACCCCAAGCAAGAATAGCAAGGATATCTAACCCTGGAAAAAGACGCTTTAATTGAGGAGACGGTTTAAATTTAGATAGTACATTCATAAACATTATTTGACCTGTTGAATCACAGTTCTTTTAGAGAAAGTAACTATGAAATAAAGTCAAGATAAAGGTTAACTGCGCTGCAAGTGCAAATAAATACACTATCATTCTAGGTTGAAAAATCGAAAGCATTAAACCAACCGCTTTAATGTCAATCATTGGCCCAAACACCAGAAAGGCTAAAAGGGAACTGGTGGTAAAGGTTGAGGCAAAAGATAGGGCAAAAAACGCATCGACGGTGGAACAAATAGAAACAATGGCCGCTAATAACATCATGGCCAGTATAGAACTAATAGTTCCCTGTCCTAAACTCAACACAATCTCACGGGGAACAAAGACTTGCAGACAAGCAGCGATCGCACTACCTAAGATTAACATTCCCCCGAGTTCTCTGAGTTCTTGGGTGACGTTTTCCAAAAACAGTTTTAACCGTCGCATCATCACTGATGAAGAATCAGACGTCAGGCTTAAGGTTCCCACGGACATTTCCTCCAGTCGCATTGGGCCGTTACTACTTCCCAGTAAAAACGTCCCTGACTGTAATAACATCGACTCTTTTAAGTTGGGTTCTGATTTCCTCGAACGGGCAAACCTCGGTTGACGAGATAACATTGTGATCCGTTGCGCTAAGAGAGGGTGTAGCATGGGACGAGGATCTTTTTGCACACTGAAAATCCAACCAATAGCAATGGCGATGATCAGGGAGAAAAGAATGCGATAAAAAACGATTTCCGGTTGACCCCGAAACGCTACCCAGGTAGACCAAATGACAATAGGATTAATCGTCGGGGCCGCTAATAAAAAACCAATGGCCGCTGAGTTCGGAAGTCCCTGCAAAAGAAACCGTCGCGCTACTGGTACATTTCCACACTCACACACCGGAAATAGAAAGCCGATACAACTACCGGCGATCGCCCCTAATAAGGGGTTTTTGGGAACACTGGCAATTAATTTTCCCTCATCGATAAATAAGAGTAAGGCACTGGATAAGGATACTCCCAACAGCAGAAAAGGGAAAGCTTCCACCAGCAAACTGAGGAATAAGGTAAAGGCGTGGTGTAATTGTGTCATTATACGATTGCCCGATCAGGCTGGTAGTGGTCATTTAGACGTAGGTTAGATCAATAAAGTTCTCTTATACTCCCGAATACAATTAAACAGGTTTTACTTTATCACAATTTTTAATATTTTCTTAATATAACTTATTTGTGATGGGGGTCAACGGCCGTCATTGGTGTTTATTGACAGTCATACTAGTTATGATTGTAGAGTAATATTCTCTCTCCCTCTGCTCCCTCTGCTCCCTCTGCTCCCTCTGCTCCCTCTGCTCCCTCTGCTCCCTCTGCTCCCTCTGCTCCCTCTGCTCCCTCTGCTCCCTCTGCTCCCTCTG
>JASJDN010000147.1 GCA_030065205.1 Crocosphaera sp. | reverse complement strand
AACACATGAACTGGCTGGTCGGATTTTTGAAGATGAATATGATTTAGCGATCGCCGTTATCGATGGGATCGAAGCTCGCGCTCAAAAAGGAAAATATCACACTGAACGTTTTCTATTTAATTCTGCCTAGCTACTTATATTATTGATTGTTTACATAGTACAGCTAAATTTATTGAAGAAGGAAAATTATGTGTTGATACTACTTGCATAGAACAAGGAATAATTTTGTATGACAGAATAAGAAAAGTATCAGAAGCAACTTTTAAGGAATAGAAGACAAAGAGAAACTAATAGAAACTGCCATTTATCAACTCTTAGTAGCGTGAATAATGGTAACTAATAGTAATAAATGAGATTTCTCGTTACTTGGAACGACAAATATTACACTACTCATTAGGGTTAGGACATTACAGAGATTCCTCGTTCCTCGGAATGACACAATAAAGATGTGTATATTGTAGGGGTCAACGGCCGTTGACCCCTACGGAAATATGTGACCAAACGTTAGGAATTTGGTATTACCTAGCTGCGAAGATTAACCAAGGGTAACTTTGACCACTTTATTCTTTTCTTCTTCAGCTTTCGGTAACGTTAGGTGAAGAATTCCGTCCTTGTATTCTGCACTGATTTTAGTATTATTAATGAGAGCAGGTAACGCCACTGAACGAGAAAACTTTCCATAACGGAACTCGCTGCGAGTCACACCGTTTTCTTCTGATTTAACCGTTTGTTTCCGTTCTCCTGTGATATAGATAGCTTCTTTTGTCGCTTGAATATCGACATCTTCGGCCTTGATTCCAGGAAGTTCTAATTTCAACATTACTGCGTCATCAGTTTCAGAAAGTTCAGCAGCAGGGGCAAAGGTTAGGTCTTGAGATTCCCGTTGTGAATTGGTTAAAAATCCTTCATCAAAGAGTTGATTAATTTCACGTTGTAAAGCGTTCATTTCTTTCCAAGGGTTATAACGTACCAGTGCCATAATTTTAATCTCCTGATGGTGCTTATTGATTGTTTTTTATTGCTTGTCTTCATCATAACCAGAGGAAAAGTAGGAGACAATACGGTTTATTCGACCCAAAATGGTGTGGTTTCCCTCGGTGAATTCATCTGATATTTACCGTGACAGATTAATACGATTAAGTCCCGATAGAATAGAATTAAGCTTTGATAGAAGTTATTTTTGTAACAAAGATTATAAAAAAAAATAAAAGAATCCCCCTCAACTCAGAAACTCAGAGATACAGTAATAGTTAACTAGAGGTGTGAGAGTTATTTGACCTGGCATTGAGCCAGGAAATGCAAGGTTTCCAGACTAAATCAGGTTAGGGATTCATTGGAGATGATTCCTAGTCAGCTAATGCTCAAATTTGGTGTGGATAATTAAGTTTTGTGAATATAAAGTTAAGGAATGAAATATGATGACTCGTTGGTTATTTTCTTCTCTAGTGTTAGGATTATTGTCCCCTTTAATGACCCCTAATCATGTCGGAATCAGCGCCGAACCTCAACAGATAGCTTATAACATGGCGCGACCTTGTAATACTTGTTTACATTTAGTGCCATCGGGGATGACCAATCAACAAAAAAATCCCATTTATTTCCTGAGAGTTTATCATCAAGGCCAACTTTTATATACGTTTGAAACCGTTGCTGGTCGGTATTTTACCCAAACCCGTAACCGTCATCAATCAGGAACCGAGGCCCCTTTACCCGATGGAAATTATAAAATCAGTTCCCATAGTGTTCCCGGAACTTTAGTGGAAGTGGGGGGCCGTTTTTTACCCGTCTATCCTCAATTTTCTACGGGTAGAAGTGCCTTGGGAATTCATTATGATCCCAGTTATAATAAAAATAATGGAGAAGATGGAACGGCTGGTTGTATTGGTTTGAGTTCTCGTTCCCATTTCACTACCTTATTAAGTTTTGTTGAAACCTATAAACCTCAATTATTAATCGTCGACATTCAGTAGACCAAATTTTTCTCACTTTTAAATAAATAGGTATGGATTATGAAATTTAAACTGACATTGGCTTTATTAAGTTGTATGGTTATGTTTGCCTATGTTTCTTATGGAAAACAACAAGAAGAGGAACCTTTTAAAACCATCGAGGAACATAGCAATATTGAGTTTACCAGTCAAAATCTCTCAACCCTTAACACAGAACAACCGTTAAAACCGCCCATTCCTATTAATCCTTACAACAGTAATCCGTACCAGTCCGAGAATACACAACCCAAGTATCAACAAAACGTTCAATCTTGGCAAAAGGAACCGAACCGTACCGAACCTTTAGACACCTCTGATGCAGAACCGATTCAACCCTACGAAACGGCAGAAGTTGCTCAAGGTAGCTATATGACGTTGACCCCTACCGATACCCGTAACACGATGGGGAACCCCATTTATGAATTACGACTGTATGGCAATGGTCGCTTAATTGCTACGTATCAAACCGTTACAGGACGCGCTGAAAGTCAAAACAGAAATCGCCACCAAGCAGGAACAGAAGCACCGTTACCGGATGGTCAATATCAGGTAGCGAGTACAGAGGTGGCCGGAACTCATCCCGAAGTTGGGGGAAGATTTCTCCCCGTTGAACCCCTTTTTCCCACCGGAAGGTCAGCATTAGGGATTCATTATGACCCATCTTTCCAAAAAACCAACGGAGAAGATGGAACAGAAGGATGTATCGCCCTAACCAATAAACGTGACCTTGACCAAGTGTTGAACTACGTTCATACGTATCGACCGCAATATTTAGAGGTCAAGTTACAAGTTTAATTCTTACTCTTACTTTCTTTACTTCTCACACACGGGAGGATGTAACCATGTTAAAAACTTTGATGGCGAGTATCATTTTATTGGGTGCAACGGCTTTACCCCTGCAAGCACAACGACAAGGGCCTGGATGCGGTCCTTATGACAACTGCAGAGGACAAGGGGGACAAGCTCACTACGGACAGATTTGTACCAATGACCGTAATGGCCGTTTAAATGTTAGACAAGGACCAGGAACCAATTATGGCTATTGGACACAGATTTCTAATGGACAAACGGTAACCATTTATGACAGTACGATGGGCCATGATGGAGGCGGTTATCGATGGCAACGCATTTATATTAATGGTCGAGAAGGATGGGTTCGTTCTGATTACGTTTGTGATTAGTTTGGGAACAAAAGTCAACATAACGGGTCACTTAAGTTAAATTAGGCAACAGATTTAATCTCCTGTTAACTATCCAAATTTTTAAAGTGTCTCCGTAAAAAGAGTTAGCCGTTCGTTTTCAATCATTCGCTGCATCGGCTACTCTTTGTAGCAGTCCAAGCATTTCTTGGGCTGTTTTTTTTGATTGCACGTTAGAATAGATATAGATAACCAGCATTAGTCCCTACTTTAACCTAATTTCAACCTACAAAAATAAAGTGTAAGGGTCAAAAAGATGAAAAGTAATGATTCCATTGGTAACTATCTTATTAAACGACTTTTAGAATTAGGCGTTAATCACGTTTTTGGAGTGCCAGGAGATTTTGTTTTAGGCTTTAATAAACTATTAGAAGACAGTGATATTGAATTTATTAACACTTGTGATGAACAAGGTGCTGGTTTTGCTGCTGATGCTTATGCTCGTTTATGCGGTTTGGGTGCTGTTTGTGTCACCTACTGTGTTGGAGGTTTAAAGATTGCTAATACCACCGCCCAATGCTTTGCTGAAAAATCCCCTGTGGTGGTCATTAGTGGTTCTCCTGGTATTAATGAACGCATCAAAAATCCCCTCCTTCATCATAAAGTTAGAGAATTTGATACACAATATAAAGTGTTTCAAGAAATAACCGTTGCTTCCACAGTTTTAGATAATTCAGATACCGCTTATTTAGAAATTGAACGGGTTTTAATGGCAGCGTTACGCTATAAAAGACCGGTCTATATTGAAATACCTAGAGATGTGGTTTATTTAAAGGGAAATCTCGATTCTATCCCCTCTCCTTCCCTTAATTCATCTAACCCTGATGCCCTACAGGAAGCGTTAGAAGAAGCGTTTAATCTTATCAATAAAGCTGAACGTCCTGTTATTTTGGCGGGGGTAGAACTTCATCGGTTTAAGTTACAAGATACTCTGCTGAAATTAGTAGAAAAAACCAATCTTCCTGTGGCTGAAACCTTATTGGGAAAATCTGTAATTAATGAAATGCACCCCAATAATTTAGGAATTTATGAAGGAGCAATGGGCAATGAATTGACTCGTCAATACGTGGAAGAAAGTGATTGTTTAATTTTATTGGGAACTTTTTTATCTGATGTTAATTTAGGGATTTTTACGGCTCACTTAAATCCTAAATCTTTTATTTATATTACCAGTGAAAAAGCTTCGATACATTTCCATCATTATGAGGATATTTCGTTAAAGGATTTTCTGAACGGGTTACTAACAGCTAACCTCAATTATCGCCAAATTAAGTTACCTTCTCGTCCCCAACTTCCTCGAGAATATACAGTTAAATCAGGAGAAAAAATCACCATTGAAAGACTTTTTGAACGCTTAAATCTTTTCATTACCAATGATATGATTGTGATGGCTGATGTGGGAGATGCGTTGTTTGCAGGGGCCGATTTATTAGTACATCAAAAAACTCGCTTTCTTTCTCCCGCTTATTATGCGTCTTTGGGGTTCGCTGTTCCTGCTAGTTTAGGCGCACAAATGGCTAATGCTCACATTCGTCCCCTAGTTATTGTTGGGGATGGGGCGTTCCAAATGACCGGAATGGAATTATCTAGCATTGTTCGTTATGGGTTAAATCCGATTATTATTGTTCTCAATAATTTAGGCTACGGAACGGAAAGACCTATGCAGGATGGAAAGTTTAATGACATTTTATTGTGGAATTATAGTCAGCTTCCTAGCATTTTTAATGGGGGGAAAGGATTTGATATTAGAACCGAAGATGAACTGGAATCTGCTTTATTGGAAGCTCAAAATTATCAAGAGGGTTTTTGTTTATTAGATGTTCATTTAGACCCCCAAGATAGTTCTTTAGCTTTGAAACGTTTAACCAAAGCCTTATCAAAAAATTTTTAAACGTTAAACCGAAATAACATCACATCTCCTTCTTTGACCACATATTCTTTTCCTTCACTACGCACTAACCCTTTTTCTTTAGCAACGGTCATGGTTTTACACTCAACTAAATCTTCGTAAGACACCGTTTCGGCCCGAATAAACCCCCGTTCAAAATCTGTATGAATAACCCCGGCTGCTTGAGGTGCTTTCATACCGGCTAAAATAGTCCATGCGCGGGTTTCTTGGGGTCCAGTGGTTAGATAGGTTCTCAGTCCTAATAATTCGTATGTCGCTTTAATGAGAGATTGTAAACCGCCTTCTTTGACACCTAATGCTTCTAAATAGTCGGCTTTTTCTTCATCGGGAATTTCGACTAATTCTGATTCCACTTGCGCCGAAACAATCACCACTTTCGCTTTATCCGCTTCGGCAATTTTCTTGACTGCTTCTACCCAATCATTCCCCGTTGCTAAGTCATCCTCGGACACATTGGCCGCATAAATAATCGGTTTACGGGTGAGGAGTCCTAAGGACTTAATTAATTCTTCTTCTTCTTCGGTTAATTCGACGTGACGCGCTCCGATTCCTTCATTGAGCGCAGCGACAATCTTCTCTAAGGCGGGTATTTCTTCTTGGCCTTCTTTTTTGCCCTTTATCTGCTTTCTCACTCGTTCTAGACGTTTTTCGCTTTGAGCAAGGTCAGATAAGGCGAGTTCTAGGTTAATAACTTCGATGTCCCTAGCCGGGTCAACGGAACCAGATACATGAATAATATCATCATCATCGAAACAGCGCACCACGTGAACAATGGCATCGACTTCTCGGATATTGGCTAAAAATTGGTTACCGAGTCCTTCTCCTTTGGATGCACCTTGGACTAAACCGGCGATATCTACAAATTCGATGCGAGTGGGAACAATTTTCTCAGACTTGGAAAGTTCGGCTAGGACAGCTAATCGTTCATCGGGAACCGATACCACCCCGACATTGGGTTCTATGGTACAAAAGGGGAAGTTGGCTGCGTCTGCTTTAGCATTAGCAACAAGAGCATTAAATAATGTGGATTTACCGACGTTAGGGAGTCCAACGATTCCAGCTTTAAGCATCTATTCCTTCTTTTGTGTTTAACGATTCCTTACCTATTATCAATGATTTACGAGAAATGATCAATTAATCTTTTTTATTCTTTAATCAGTTGACGATACTCATAAACCATTTTTGGTTCTTCTTCTGGGTTAATGTATTGTTGTAATATTTCAAAGTTGAGTTCAGGTAAGAATTGACTTTGCTCAACTTTTTGATAACCATCTAACTCATTAATTAAACGATAAAGGGTCAATTTCCCTTCTTGCCAAAATAAAACTTCAGGAACATTTAATCCTTGATAGATTTTTAATTTATTAATACCTCCACTGGTTATAATCACCTCTATGGCTAAATCAGGAATCTCTTTACGACTACCAAAACAATAACTTTCGTCTGGTTCTAATCCTCTTACTTGTGCCTCTTTTTTATAAGTTGCTGAACCACATCCATATAAACTTATTGCTTTTTCTAGCGCGTAAATTTCGATTAATCTTCTTATTAACGTTTTGATCATTTCATGCTCTGGAGAATTGGTCATAATTTCAAGATTTCCTTCCAGATAACTTAAACGTAACAAGGGTTTATCTTTGAAAATGCTTAAAAGACTTTCGTATTCATCCCAACTGATATCGTTAAGCGCAATACGGTTTTCTTTCATCATCGGATTTAACAGTTTTTCTAAGTCCGATGAAGCAATATCTAAGGTTACTTTCATAATTATTGATTATTATTAGTTAATTACCAGTTTTTGACTTCGTGGCGATCGCCTTATTTTGCCTTTTTTACACAAACAAGCCTGAGATTATCGATAAATAATCTATCATAAGTAGGTCAAAGGGCGCAACTTCGTTACTCAAATTTTCCTTTTTTTCTCTCAAAATGCTATGATTGACCCTTTTGCTTAATGATAAGAAATTCATAATAATTTAATTCATTTTATAAATATGAGTTATCATTACTGAAAGTTAAAGATAATATTTGCTCAAACAATAACCACCCATTTTTGTAAATGATTGACAGTGATGATCAAAGTAAAATAGAGCCATTAATTTGATAGTATGAGTAAAGGTATGTCAGATAAGCTTTCCAGTCTTCAGACAACAATTGAAAAACATAAATAAGGAAAAATATGACAGTTTTACATGGAACGTGGATTGAAAATACACAGGAAAAATATTTTTTTATTTGGGGAGAGACTTGGCAATCTTTATCTAATGATACATCATCAGAAGATTCTATTTTAGTTTATCCTTTTGGTATCAAACAAGAGGAGCTTTTTGAAAAATTAAAGTCAAACAATATTAAAATCCAAAATAGTAAAAAAATAGAGGAGATTACAAAAACATTTTATTTGCCTAGTAAAAATAATGACTCATCAAACCAACCTATTCCTCTATTATCAACTGAATTAAAAGAATCTGATGTTGCTCAAGATGCCATAAGCTTAATTCCTTGGCAAATTGAAGGAATAAAATTAAACATTGATAATGTAGTCTATATTTTAGAGCAGTTACCATTAGGATTAACTAATAATAGTGAAAATTTCATAGGAGAAGATTTAAAGTTTTGGACTCATCTATATCGTTGGAGTCTAGACTTATTAACCAGAGGGAAATATTTACCAGGAATAGAACAACAAGAAAACGACTATTATGGACGATGGTATCCTTTACTAGATAGTTTAGTAGATCAGCAAAGGTTCTCTACCTTTCTACAAACTATACCTAACAGTTGTCTTGCTTATCATAATTTAAGTGAGGCTAAACTATCTGATACATGGTTAAAACAAACTATTATCCTTGATTTCTTTTCCCAGATTATTGATCAACAGGTTCGGCAATTTTTTGATGTTTCCATTACCCCTAATTCATTTATCCAAAAATGGTTACAGTCTTTAACACAAAAATCACCTAAACTTGAAGCAGCAGAATTAGAAATAAAAGGATTAAACAATGCGCTCAGTAATTGGACTTCTTCTTTAGATGAATATATTATTAGCCCTAATAATCAACAATTAGGTATTAATCAATTTCGAGTCTGTTTTCAATTAGAGACACCGAAGAAAAATAAGAAAACATCAGAGCAAAGCAACTGGTGTTTAACCTATTGTTTACAAGCTTTAGATAATCCCAATTTTTTAATTTCTGCTGACGTTATTTGGAATCATCCTGTTACTAAATTGGTTTGGAATGATCGAACTATCAATTATCCCCAAGAAACCCTATTAAAAGGATTGGGTTTAGCCTCGCGTTTATACTATATCGTTGAAGAAAGTTTACAAGAAAATAAACCTATTTTTTGCGAATTAGATCCTATTCAAGTTTATGAATTTATTCGCTCTATTGCCAATATTCTTAAGGATAATGGGTTAGGCGTTGTCTTACCATCTAGTTTAGAACAAGGGGTTGAAGAAAAACGTCTAGGGATTAGTTTAAGTGCAGAAGTTAAAACAAGAAAAGGACAAAGACTTAGCTTAAAAAGTTTATTAAATTACAAGCTCAACTTGGCTATTGGGGATAAAACTATATCTAAAAAAGACTTTGAAAAATTATTGGCTCAAAAATCCCCTTTAGTAGAAGTAAAAGGAGAATGGATTGCCCTACAACCTTCGGATGTTAAAGCAGCACAGGAAATTTTAAATAAGTCTTATGATCCCTTAGAACTTTCGGTAGAAGATGCTTTACGGTTCAGCACAGGAGACAGTTCAACCATTGCTAAATTACCCATTACTAACTTTGAAGCTACAGGAGAATTGGCTAATCTCATTAATACCATAAATAATAATGAATCTATACCTATCATCGAAAATCCAACAGGATTTAAAGGTCAATTACGTCCCTATCAACAGCGAGGGGTGGGTTGGTTAGCTTTCTTAGAAAAATGGGGATTAGGTGCTTGTCTTGCTGATGATATGGGATTAGGAAAAACCCCGCAATTAATTGGCTTTCTCTTATATCTAAAAAGCGAAGAAATGTTACAGCAACCAACCTTAGTCATTTGTCCCACATCTGTCTTAAATAACTGGGAAAGAGAAGTCAAAAAATTTGCGCCAAGTTTGTCTACTTTGATCCATCATGGAGATAAACGCAGTAAAGGGAAAGCCTTTGTTAAAGAAGTGAATCAAAAAAATATTATCATCACTAGCTATTCCTTACTTCATCGAGATATCAAAAGCTTTGAACAGGTAGAATGGCAGGGTATTGTCTTAGATGAAGCACAAAATATTAAAAATCCTCAAGCCAAACAATCTCAAGCAGTGCGTCAACTCTCTACACAGTTTCGTATTGCTTTAACAGGGACTCCTGTAGAAAATCGCTTAACAGAATTATGGTCAATTCTAGACTTTCTCAACCCAGGATTTTTAGGGACACAGCAATTTTTCCGCCGTCGCTTTGCCACTCCCATCGAAAAATATGGAGATAAACAATCATTACAAATTATGCGTTCTTTAGTGCGTCCTTTTATCCTCAGACGCTTAAAAACAGATAAAACGATTATCCAAGATTTACCCGAAAAACAAGAAATGAACGTCTTTTGTGGGTTATGCTCAGAACAAGCAAAATTGTATCAAGAATTAGTGGATAATTCCCTCAAAGAAATCGAAGAAAAAACAGGAATTGAACGAAAAGGATTAGTTTTAAGTTTGCTGATGAAACTGAAACAAATTTGTAACCATCCCGCTCATTTTCTTAAACAAAAAAACTTGACAAAAGCAGAAAAATCTGGTAAGCTTTTAAGGCTTGAAGAAATGTTAGAAGAATTAATCGAAGAAGGGGATCACGCTTTAATCTTTACTCAATTTTCAGAATGGGGCAAACTATTACAACCCTATCTTCAGAAAAAATTACAGCAAGAAGTTCTCTTTTTATATGGTGCCACTCGTAGGGTTCAAAGACAAGAAATGATCGATCGCTTTCAACAAGATCCCAACGGACCGAGAATTTTCATCTTATCCTTAAAAGCAGGAGGAACCGGTTTAAATTTAACCCGCGCTAACCATGTTTTTCATATCGATCGCTGGTGGAACCCTGCGGTAGAAAATCAAGCAACCGATCGCGCGTTTCGTTTGGGACAAAAACGGAATGTCCAAGTGCATAAATTTGTGTGTACTGGAACCCTAGAAGAAAAAATTAACGAAATGCTAGAAAGTAAGCAAAAATTAGCCGAACAAACCGTTGATGTAGGAGAACAATGGTTAACAGAATTAGATACGGATCAACTGCGAAACCTCTTATTATTGGATCGAGACAGCATTATTGATGAACAATAATTATACAAAGCCGTCGACTATACTGGAATTGTAGACGAAGCGGATTAAGGAAAAATTGTATGTTTAAATCTCTTGTGGTGGGAGGTGTGATCACGATAGTCGGATTAATGAGTCCCACTGTTGCTTACGGTCAATTTAATGGTCCTATCTCACCCACCATCGAAACAGAAACCGTCGTTGACCCCGAAGTAAGTCCTTTGGAGTTACAACAGTTTGTGCAGATCATTAAACAATTTAAACGCATTGAAGCAATGACCCAGCGAGAAATGGCCAAAGCGTTAAAAAAAGAGGGATTAACCCCCGAACGATTCATGGAAATTAATGAAAGTCAAAGACAGTTGCGATCGGAGTCGGTTAATTCTTCAGCAGACTTAGAAAAATTTAGAAATGTTGTTGTCAAATTCAACGAAATTATGGATGATGCTGAAGAAAAGCGACAAGGTACCGTCCAAACTCAAGGACTCAAATTAAACCGATTTCTAGAAATTGAAAAAATTGTCTCCAACAATAGACAACTACAAGCAAAAGTGCAGCGAATGTTAGGAAATTAGGCAAACTTTCTATTAAGTGACCTAGGGACTTAAGATGATTAAGTCCCTTTTAATATGAATCGAATATGCCCCGTATTTTTGATAATATCGACGAGAAACTGTTAGACTTTCTCAAATATTTCAATTTAAGAGGATGGAAACTAATTCAGGATGAAATTGAACAATTTTCAGGGGGTAAACATTCCTGTTGTCGTCTGTTAGTGGGAATGCAACGTTTACCCAAAGATGAACTCCATCAAAGGTTAGGGTTAGGTAATAAAAAGACACGCATGGGTTCAGCAGAAGTTACAAGATTACGTAAACAAGTGGCCCAAGAGTTTCGCCAACAGTTATTAATGGGAACCCCCACCAACGAAGATGAAAAAGGACTGCAAACACTTAAAAAACAACTTCAGTCTCAGAAATTAATCGTTAAACTCTATGGTCGTCATCCCCTTCACGCCAAACTCTATTTAATCCCCCAAAACCATGCTAACTTAGCCGCGATTGCTTTTTTAGGGAGTAGTAATTTAACGTTTTCTGGACTCTCCGGACAAGGGGAACTGAATGTGGATATTCTCGACCACGACGCAACCCAAAAATTGCAAACCTGGTTTAATGACCGATGGGATGATAACTTTTGTGTGGATATTTCAGAAGAATTAGCAGAAATTATCGATCAAAGTTGGGCAACGGAGGAATTAATTCCCCTTAATGATGAGCTAAGAATACTCATTGCGACAGATGTGTTAAGTGAGGGTCAAAACCTGCAAGATTGCGCCATTATCGTCAATTATGATTTACCTTGGGCGATTATACGCTTAATTCAACGGGCCGGACGGGTGGACCGTATTGGCCAAACAGCAGACACCATACTCTGTTACTCCTTTTTTCCGGCAGATGGAGTCGAAAAACTGATCAACCTACAGGGAAGATTAATCAACCGTTTACAAGAGAATGCAGAGGTGGTGGGAACGGATGAGGCATTTTTTGAAGGGAACGAAAATCAAGTCATTATGGATTTATATACGGAAAAATCAGAAGTAATTGACGAAGAAGAAGAAGGAGAAGTGGATTTAATCTCAGAAGCTCTGCAAATCTGGAAAAATGCCACCGATGCTAATCCTACCCTGGCGAAAAAGATAGAGAGTCTTGCCAATGTGGTCTATTCTACCCGTCATCATCGTCCCACACCCGAGGAACCAGAAGGGGTAATGGTGTATCTGAGAACCGCAGAAGGGACGGATGCCTTAGCTTGGGTAGATAAGGAGGGCAATAGTGTCACCCAGTCGCAAACGAGCATTTTACGCATGGCCAGATGTTCCTTGGATACACCGGCTAAACCTCATCATCCCTCTCACCATGAGTTAGTGGAAAAAGCGTCCAATGTCTTAATTAAACAGTCTAAAAGTAGTGGGGGACAGTTAGGAAGTCCCCGCAGCGCAAGGGCAAAAACCTACGAACGTCTTAAACATTATCTGGAGGATAATAAATATTATGGCTTATGATTCAATTTGTAAATTTATCGCTGCCCAATTCCCCGAAGATATGGCAAGATGGTTATTAGGGAAACCCCTTCCTTTGACCGAATTAAAACCATCAGAATTATCTTTAGAACCCATTCGGGCTGATAGTTTAATCTTTTTGCAATCTGAGGAATTAATTTTACATATTGAGTTTCAAACTCAACCAGATAAAGACATTCCCTTTAGAATGTTAGATTACCG
>JASJDN010000146.1 GCA_030065205.1 Crocosphaera sp. | reverse complement strand
GAAGTATTTTTAAAAGTTAATAGAAGGCAATTTAAGTGTGAAAAATGCTCCAAACCATTTAGCGAAGAGTTGGATTTTGTCAAAAAAAGAAAAAAATATACTGATCGATATGCTCGACATATTACGGAACAAGTTGTTAATAGTGATTTGAAGTCTGTAGCAAAAAGAAATAATTTGACTGAATCTGAAGTGGAATCAATGATTAATCAAATAAGTCAAATAATTCTCCCTATCAACATAAAAAATTTGAAAAGATTAGGAATAGATGAAATCAGTTTAGTCAAGGGACAGGGTAAATTTATTATTGTTTTAGTGGATTTAGATACAGGAAAATTAATCGGATTAGTTAAAGAAAGAAAGTCAAAAACTCTTCAAGAGTATTTAGAGTCGTGGGGAGAAGATATTTTGAACCAAATAGAAGAAGTCAGTATAGATTTATATAAAATGTATAAAACAGTAAAACAGTTAGAACTATAAGAAATTGGTTCAGATTTAGTCATATTGAGTTAAAACGGATGATTTTCTACAACACAGTTTCTTGGACTGGTGCAAAACTTAAACAGTGGGATATTATCCATAAACTTTTTGATAATAGTCTTTGTATTCTTTTGATAGTAAAGGTTGCCACCACTCTTGATGATTAAGATACCATTGAATCGTTTTTCTTAAACCATTTTCTACAGTTTCCTGCGGTGTCCAACCCAATTCTGTTTTAATTTTTGTGGCATCAATAGCATAACGGCGATCGTGGCCAGGACGATCTTTTACAAAGGTAATTAACTCTTTTGATGGTTTAACGGGTAAGTCCGAAGCTAACTCATCCATCAAGTCACATAACATTGTTACTAAGTCAATATTTTTAACTTCGTTATTGCCGCCAATGTTATAGGTTTCCCCTGGCTTTCCTCTATTAATTACTGTCTCTAATGCTGAACAATGATCCCCCACATATAACCAATCTCTGATATTTTGACCATCTCCATAAACGGGTAAGGGTTTACCCAATAAAATATTAATACACATCAACGGGATTAATTTTTCAGGAAAGTGATAGGGTCCATAATTATTAGAACAATTGGTAATAATTGTGGGGACATTATAGGTATGAAAATAAGCTCTTGCTAAGTGATCACTCCCTGCTTTTGAGGCAGAATAAGGACTATTTGGTGCATAGGGTGTGGTTTCTGAAAAAGCTGGATCATCGGCTTCTAAACTACCATAAACCTCATCGGTAGAGACATGAAGAAAACGATAAGTTTCTGGCTTTCCTTGCTCATTCCAATAGTGACGAAAACCTTCTAATAAGGTAAAGGTTCCAATGACATTAGTTTGAATAAACGCATCAGGGCCGAGAATGGAACGATCTACATGAGATTCAGCAGCAAAATGGGCTACGGTGGTAATATTTTCTTCTTTTAAGAGGTTATCAATTAACAAGCGATCGCAGATATCCCCTTGAATAAATTTAAAGTTTTTTCTCTCTTCTAAACCCGCTAAATTTTGACGATTTCCAGCATAAGTCAACACATCTAAAACGGTCACTTGATCATCAGGATAATTCTGACACCAATGATGGACAAAATTAGAGCCAATAAAGCCGGCACCACCGGTGATTAAAATACTTTGTTTTTCTTCAGATAAATACATAAGCTTAATAATTTAATTACCAAATTTTATCCATTTGTAACTGGAACCCCGACAAAACTGGATCACCACTGACAGTTATTGGATTCTCTAAACATTTTACTGCGGTTTGGGGACGATAAATATAAACTCGGCGATTTTTGCGATCGATTAACCAGCCTAATTTTACTCCGTTATCGATATATTCTTGCAGTTTATCTTGAAGGGATTGAAGTTGATCGCTCGGAGAGCGTATTTCTACCACAAAATCAGGGCAAACAGGCGCAAATCTACTTTTTTGCTCTTCTGTCAGGGAATTCCATTTTTCCAACGTCATCCAAGCTGCATCAGGAGAACGATTTGCACCATTGGGGAGTTTAAATCCTGTCGACGAATCAAAATTAATTCCTGTACCATCATCATCAGTCCAATTCCCTAACTGTTGTGTTAGTTTAGCATTGCGATTTCCCGTTTCTGAACCGGTGGGGGGCATAATAATTAATTCTCCTTTGGCGTTGCGTTCCAGGCGATAATCACGGTTTAATTGACATAAAGCGAAGAATTGTTCGTCTGTCATTTTAATTGCTGGTGAAAGTTGCAGAACCAAAGGTGTATTTTCAGTGGATAAGGTAGTAGAAATCATCTTTTACAAGACTAGAAGAGCTTTCAGAAACTCAATCATAAATAATGTTGACCAAGTTAAACTAAAAGCAGATATATTTAACTCGAATATAGCAGAATTTCAAAGTTATGAGTGAACAAGAACAAAATAAACGAATTAATCAACTGAGACGACAATTATCTAATGCAGTTGAACGCATTAAAACTCTAGAATTAGATGCAGATCATTTGTATATTGCATTATCATTATTAATATCTTCATCATAAGATGAACAATTATCTAATTACTAACTCCCTCTAACTCTTCATCGGTTAATTCATATAAGTTACGTAATTTTTCTAAAGTTTCCTCATCAGCATCCCAGAAACCTCTTCCATTTGCTTCGATCATTCTTCCCACAATATTTCGGAATGCTTCCGGGTTGGCTTTCCGTAATTTTTCTGCCATTTCTGAGTCCAAAGCATAGGTTTGTGCAGCTTGATCATACACCCAATTATCCTTAAAATCTGCTGTTCCTCCCCATCCGATCAATGCTGTCATTCTTTGAGACACTTCATAGGCACCTCCTGAACCTTGGTTAACCATTGCTTGGGCCCATTTCGGATTGAGTAATTTTGTCCGATATTCTAACCTTAATAAGTCTTCTAGTTTTCGAGGATTAGTATCATTAGAAAAGCTTTCGACAAAACTTGCGGTTACTTTTTTACCACTTTGTCTTTCAGCAGCTAATTTTAAGCCGCCAGTGTTACCATAATATTCTTGAATATCGGTTAAACCGTATTCTACTGAGTCAATTTCTTGGACAATTCTTTCACTGGTTTGTAAGAGTTGATTTAAAATTTCGGGTCGTGCTTGTCCTTTATCTTTGCGTCCGTAACTAAAGGAATTGCGCTTTTCCCAAGTATTCGCTAATTCGTCACTAGACTCCCAGTTTCCGTCTACTACTTGGTCGTTAACTAAGGAACCAAAATCGCCAGAAGGGTTAGAAAAAAGTCGCGCGGAAGCATTTTCTACCCCTTGTTGCTTTAACTGTAAATAATGTTTACGAATAAAGTTCTTTTCGATGTCTTCTTCTGCTTCTGCTGCACGTTGGAATAAGTCATCCAAGAGTTCAATAATGTTGACAAAGGTATCACGGAAAATTCCGGATAAATTGGCTAAGACATCAATTCTCGGATGGTCTAATTGTTCTAAAGGTTTTAACTCGTATCTGACAATGCGTCCTGTGCCTTCTTTAATCGGTTCTGCCCCCACTAATTCTAATAAAATACCCAATGATTCACCTTTTGTTTTAATTGCGTCTAAACCCCACAATAAAACAGCAATGGTTTCGGGATAATTTCCCTGTTCTTCTAAATGTTGTTGTATGGTTTTTTTGGCAATTTCTCTGCCTCGCTCATAAGCAGCAGGAGACGGCATTCTGTAAGGATCTAAGGCGTGTATATTTCGTCCTGTAGGTAACACCCCTGTCCCATCTCGTAATAAGTCGCCACCCGGTGCAGGGGCAATATATTCCCCATTCAATCCCCGTAATAAATTAGTTAACTCTTCGGGGGTTTGTTTGAGTAAGTCTCTAATATAAATCGCTTCTTGTATCATTTCCTTTTTGCCATTCGCTGACTCTAAAATATACTGTAAATCTGGAGACTCAGACGTAATTGCTTTTCTTTCTCTATCGGTTAACTTTTCTGTAAAATACGCCTCTAGATAAGAATCTAATTGCTCTTGATTAGGAATTTCACCCAGGGTATGTAAACCAGAAGAGAAGAGTCTTTGTTCTACGATTTGTAAGTATTCGTAGACCTTGACAAAATACTCACTTAAAGCGTGTTTACTGAACAACTTGGCATTTTCTACAGTAAACTCAATGCCCAATTTTTTTCCTTCTTCAAACTTACAATCAGCAGCTAAACCAGAGTCAACAATTTTTTGAATAATACCCTCTCTTAAAATTTCATTTTTATGAGGATCTTCTCGATATTCGCCAATTAATTCTCGTAATGCCATCAACTCTTTATATAACCCTGCACGTCCATAAGGAGGTACATTATGAGAAATTAACACACCGTAACCCCGACGTTTAGCTAAGATAGACTCTGAGGGATTATTAGCAGCATAAATGTATAAATTAGGAATGTCTCCTAATAAAATATCTGACCAAGAATACCCCGTATTTCCTAAAGGTGAACCCGGCAACCATTCAACAGTTCCGTGCATTCCAAAATGAATGACAGCATCAGCAGAAAAATCATGCTGTAACCACTTATAAAAAGCTGCATATTGAGGGTGAGGGGTTAAATCTTTTTCAAACATTAACCGCATGGGATCACCAGAAATACCCAGAGGAGGTTGCACTCCGATCCAAATATTTCCTAATTGAATACCGCCTATCTGATACTCATCTCCATAGGTTTTAATCCCTGTATCCGTTAACGATTTCCACTGCTTTTCAATCCGATTGGTTAACAAATACCCCAACCATTCTTCCAGTTTTTTAACATTAACAGTTACCCCCTCATTACTTTGCGTCTTTGTGTCTTTGCGCGAAATAACTTTCTCATCTGCTTCTTTCACTTGATTAATAATTATCTCCCCATCTTCAGGAAATTCTCCCACATTGTAACCTTGTTTCTCTAATTCTTGTAATAATTTCAGTAAGCTACGGGGTACATTTAATAAGGCTGCAGTTCCTGTTGCACCATATCCTGGAGGAAACCCATACAAAAGAATAGCTAGTTTACGATCTTTGGCTTCAGTTTTTCTTAAATTAATCCATTTTTTAAGCCTTCCAGTTAACCGTTTAACTCGCTCAGGAATAATATAGATATCATTACCGACCAACCCTCCCAAGGGTACCGTATCTATAGCCCCATCTAACTCAGGTAAAGCATATAAAACTACACTTTGTAAACCGCCGATTCCTTGTCTTGTCCAAGAATAAATATCTTGAATTAATAAGGGTGCAGCAACAATATAAGGAATATTTTTGGCCGTTAAAATGCGTTTTGCTACCTCAACTTGTCGTCCAGCTTCCATTGAACCGGCAGGACCTCCCACTAAAGGAAAGCCGATGGTAGACACAATACTATCGACTTCAATGGCATCTTTTGATAAAGAACGAATTTCTATATTCCCTAAGTTACGTTGTTGAGTTTCGTAAGTGGTGGTTAACCAATCTCGGACTATTACATGACCCTCAACTCCATTGATAAAAATGGGAACAGGGGTTAATCCTTGTTGTTCAAAGGAATGAATTAACTGGGGTATATAAGGCTGTTTGGTAATAACGTGCTTACGGTATAAAAGAACGGCAACAAGAGGATTATCTAAGGATTTTTCTTGTTGATACCAGTTTAAATAGTCACGAGGCGACGTAAAATAACCATCATAGTCGGGATGTAGTAAACCCATATTTGGGGTTTCGATAGGTTCGGGAATTTCTCCTACTTTGATGTCTAAATATTTCTCTGCTATCGTCCAACACATAGCAGCAAAGTTTTCTGTTCCTCCTGCATTCCAGTAACCATAGATAATTAACCAGTTGCGTAAATCTTGGACTTTTTTGGCTGGAATAAACTTTAATAATTTTGGTCCTGTTTTCAAGAAACTTAAATAACCGGCCAGTTTATCTTCTTCTCTTCCACTGGAAAATTTACTTAAAATAAATTTGATGGGTTTGGGCATTCCTTTCGGTTTGTCCCCAATGACAAATTTTCCTAAGCGAGTCAAACTCATTAATTCTAAAGCTGACTCAAACACTAATCGAATGGGGATATGTTCTACCCTTTCTCTTAACCAAATCACTTGGTCATAATCAAAGATTAAACTAGCAAAAAAGACATCGGCATCCTGGAGGGCTTTCTCAATAATCTCTGGTTCTTGAGAAAGGGAGCGATCGCTGTATATCTGTATGTCTAAGTCTGTACACCGTGACTGTGCTAACTGTGCAGCTTGTCGGTACAAGTCCAGATTAAATGATTCAAACCCAGTAATAACGACGATGCGTGACATATCCCTAACCCGTAAAGTTTTGTAACAGCCTTACTTTCATTATAAGGGTTTATCCCATAGAAAAAGGGGGGACTTCCCCCCCTTGATTGATGGTAATTAAAGCCCAAAAATCTTAGACTAGATTCAATGGACGAAGAAACTATTGCCACTTATTAGCAACGACTTCAGCTAAGTCAACAACCCGTTGAGAATAACCCCACTCGTTGTCGTACCAAGCTACAACTTTAACCATATCGCCACCCATAACCATTGTTAAGCTGGCATCAAGGATAGAAGAGACATCGGTTCCCCGATAGTCACAAGAAACTAAAGGTAAATCGTTGTAGCCAAGAATACCCTTCATGGAGCCTTCAGAAGCACTCTTCATGACTTCATTAACTTGTTCGGTAATGGTGCTTTTTTCCACTTGTGCCACTAAGTCAACGACGGAAACGTTGGGGGTAGGAACCCGCATGGCGATACCGTTTAACTTCCCTTTCATTTCAGGAATGACCAAAGCAACTGCTTTAGCGGCCCCAGTAGAGGTGGGAACGATGTTAACGGCTGCAGCCCGCGCCCGACGAAGATCACGGTGAGAAGCATCTAAGATGCGTTGGTCTCCGGTGTAACTGTGGGTGGTGGTCATGGTGCCTTTGATGATACCAAAGTTATCATTTAAGACTTTCACCACAGGTGCGAGACAGTTGGTGGTACAACTGGCGTTACTGACAACGTTGTATTTGTCAGGATCGTATTCCTGTTCGTTAACCCCAACCACGAAGGTTCCTACATTACCGCCTTTTCCGGGAGCAGTAATTAAGACTTTTTTGGCACCAGCAACGAGGTGTTTAGAGGCACCCTCTTCCGTGACAAACACCCCAGTGGATTCAATAATTAAATCGACGTTCCATTCTGCCCAAGGTAGGTTTAAGGGGTTACGATCAGAAACACACTTAATGGTTTTGCCATTGACGGTGAGGGAGTTGTCATCTGCCTCAATGTCAGCATCTAATATACCGAGCATGGAATCGTATCTTAGCAGGTGAGCATTGGTTCTAGGATCAGAAGTATCATTAATGCCGACTACTTCTAACTGGGTATTCTCCCGGCCTAACCAGCACCGTAAAAAGTTACGTCCAATACGTCCGAACCCGTTGATTGCTACTCTAATCACTGCGTCTTACCCTCTGTGTTTTACTGCAATAAATTAAAACATTATTAATGAACCCAATCATACCCCAAAGCCTGATCTTTTTCGATCCCTATTTGAAATTTTTTTCTCAAGTTGAGCCTTTTCCTCTTGTTTTATGGGGTTCTGTACGGTTTACTCTCAGTCTTTGAGTCAAAAGTAGCAGCAGTGGAAAGGTAGCTATGCTGGAGGTTTTTATGGATGCAGCTTAACGTACTTAAAATTAAGAGGGTCGGGTTTCTCCCTAATTGTCTAGTTGATGAGATGCTCTAAAGTCAAGTACAATTAACAAAAGTTAACCCTATAGGCTAAGCGCAGCTATGGGTTCTTTATATCCCTATTATGTCGAATATAGGGAAATGTAACAAACCGTAACCCAGGAACTTATGTTTGAAAATTTTACTGATAAAGCCATTAAAACCATTATGCTGTCCCAGGAAGAAGCGCAACGCATGGGACAGAACTTAGTTGGAACAGAACACCTATTATTAGGGTTACTTGGTCAAGGAAACTCCTTGTCCGCTAAGGTTTTACAAGAGATGGGGCTAAATTTAACCACCACCAGACAAACCATCGAACGATTAAGGGGTAAGGGCGCAGGGTTTAGTCCCAATAATTTACCGTTTACGCCTACCGTTAAGCAAATTTTAGAAAAATCCTTTGAAATAGCCCGTAAAGATAATAGTTATGTGACCCCAGAGTATATATTAATGGTCCTGTTATCTGAGCCTAACACAGTAGCCGTCAAGGTCTTAGTGTCTCTGGGTATCGATATTCAGCAATTACGTACCACATTAGTGAAAAAGTTAGGGGAACAAGAACCGATACCTGTTACCGCAGGGCAAAAAACCTCTCCATTCGATAGTTTTTCCCAACCTAAACCCACTTTAGAACAGTTTGGGACAAATTTGACCCAAAAAGCTAAAGAAGGGCAATTAGACCCTGTGGTGGGTCGATCCAAAGAAATTGAAAGGGTGATCCAAATATTAGGCCGTCGCAGTAAGAATAATCCCGTCTTGGTGGGAGAACCCGGTGTGGGCAAAACTGCGATCGCAGAAGGGTTAGCTCAACGTATTGTAGAAGGAGATATCCCCGAAATTTTACAGAATCAGCAGGTTATTGCCCTAGATATGGGGTTATTGGTGGCAGGAACCCGCTTTCGGGGGGAATTTGAAGAACGATTAAAATCCATTGTTAAACAGGTTAAAGAAGACGGTAATATTATCCTCGTGATCGATGAAATTCATACCTTAGTCGGTGCCGGAACCATGGGTGGGGTGATGGATGCGTCTAACCTCTTAAAACCGGCTTTGGCGAGGGGTGAATTACAATGTTTAGGAACCACAACCCTCGATGAATATCGTCAGCATATCGAAAAAGATGCAGCCCTAGAAAGACGATTTCAACCGGTGATGGTAGGAGAACCTTCTGTTGAAGAAACCATCGAAATTTTACAGGGGTTACGTAAAGAATACGAAGCCCATCATCAAGTGAAATTTTCCAAAAAAGCCCTAGAAGCGGCTGCTTATTTAGGAGAGCGATATATTAGCGATCGCTTCTTACCGGATAAGGCCATTGATCTGATCGATGAAGCAGGATCTCGTATTCATTTACGCCACTCTTTACAGATGAAAATGCAGCCTTCTTTTGAAGCAGAAAATGAGGCTCCTGTCATTAATCCTGACTCCTTGGTGCCAGTGGTGGATGAAGAAGATATTGCTCAAATTGTCACCGCTTGGACCGGTGTTCCTGTCAACAAACTGACAGAAACCGAGTCAGAATCTTTGATGTATTTAGAAGATAATTTACACGAACGAATTATCGGTCAAGAAGATGCAGTAAAAGCGGTATCTAAAGCAATTCGTCGCTCTAGAATTGGGTTACAAAATCCCAAACGTCCCATTGCTAGTTTCATTTTTGCTGGACCAACGGGAGTGGGTAAAACGGAATTGACGAAAGCCTTGGCACAATTTTTATTCGGTTCAAAAGATGCCATGATTCGGTTAGATATGTCAGAATACATGGAACGTCATACTGTATCTAAAATGATTGGAACGGCTCCTGGTTTCATCGGTTATGAAGAGGGAGGACAACTAACCGAAGCGGTTCGCCGTAAACCTTACAGTGTGGTTCTCTTTGATGAGATCGAAAAAGCCCATCCTGATGTCTTCAATTTACTCTTACAACTGTTAGAAGATGGACGGTTAACCGATAGTAAAGGACGCACCGTTGATTTCAGAAATACCTTAATTATTATGACTTCTAATCTGGGGTCAAAAGTAATTGAGAAAGGGGGCTACAACTTCGGCTTTGAAACAGAAAGCGATGACGATAATGTTCAATACAAGCGCATTCAAGAAGCAGTTAACGATGAATTAAAACAGTATTTTCGTCCTGAATTTTTGAATCGTTTAGATGAAATTATTGTCTTCCGTCAACTGACTAAACCTGAAGTCACAGAAATTGCTGATATTTTATTAGCAGAAGTGGCTCAACAATTGTATGAACAACGTCAAATTACCTTAACCGTTAGTGAGCAATTTAAAGGGTTAGTAGTGGAAGAAGGTTATGATCCCAGCTACGGAGCTAGACCCTTACGCCGCGCTATTATGAGACGATTAGAAGATAGTTTGGCTGAATCTATTTTGGCTGGCGATATTAAGGACGGTGACACCGTAAAAGTAGATGTTTCTGAAAATAATCAAGTCACCATTCAACCAACTTTCCAACCTAATTTTGCTTATGTTGACCGTTAGTTTTTGTCAGTAAAATTTCAGATTAGTTCCCTATCATGCACCATTTTGATCAAATCATATGGTGCTTTTTTTTTCTTGTTTTCTTACTATCTTAGAGACTGTATAATTTTAAGACGGTAAGGTGGGCAAATCGGAGATTTATCTAGACTATACGTAAATACGAAGGTGTACTTGTAGGGACATAATAATATTATGTCCTCAAATATTATGTCCTCAAATAAAGGTAGAATATAAAATGAATTTAATTATTAATTACAAATTCTTTATTCTTACCCCTCCTTAGCGAGTTTTTTTGTGAAACAACTATCTCTCGACACTATCAAGCAAGATTATCCTTACCAATATTTCGGGGCCCATACCACCCAAACTGAAACCACCTTCCGAGTATATGCACCCCGCGCTACAGGGGTTAGCTTACTCCGTGACGGGAACGGATGGGAGCCTTTTGCTGAGCCAATGCAGAAAAATGAAGAAGGGGTATGGGAGATCACCATTGCTGAGGATCTCACTTGGAGCGAGTATAAATACTACATTGAGAATAACAGTGATTACCTGGGCCAACCCTACGGAATGGCCCGTATTGATCCGTTTAGTCCCCAGTTAGCTTCCACTTGGAGCGACGATGGTACCCGTAATTTTAACAGTATTGTCGGCGATCGCAATTATTTTCAATGGACCCATAAACATATTGATCTGCCCCATGAACCCATGAGCATCTACGAGATGCACCTATCAACCTTTCATGATGGGAATTATCGGGATATTGCTCACAAAATTGTCGATCATCTGGGTTATATGGGGTTTACCCACGTTCAGATTATGCCTCCCTTTCAAACCCCCATTCATCAGTCTTGGGGCTATTTGGTAGGCTGTCCTTATGCGATCTATGAGCGTCATGGAACCGTAGACGACTTCAAATATTTAGTGAACCATTGCCATGCTCACGGTATTGGGGTTATTGTCGATGTTCCTTTAGGGTTTGGGGTGCAAGACTGGGACTGTGGACTAGCTAACTACGACGGAACCGATCTTTATCACCATTCTGGGTCAAGAGGTTGGAATAATCAATGGAATACTCGCATTTACAATGTGGGGGATAGTTATGTTAAAAATTATCTGATCGGACTGTGTACTTATCTGTATCATGAACTAGGCATCGATGGGGCCCGTATCGATGCGGTAGCTTCTCAAATCTTTTTCGACTACGATCGCGGTTTTTGGGACTGGCCCAAAAATGATCGTGAACAGGTGGAACTGGAAAATTGGGAATTGTTTAATGGGTTAGGGGGCGATCGCTATTTTGAAGAGCGCGGTTACTGGCTGTCTGAAGCGGTTGATTTTGCCGGGTTACGCTTCTTACGAGACTTACACGCCCGTTTACGCCACACTGCACCCCAGTTTATCACCATTGCCGAAGAATCACGACGGGTATTCCCTAAACTCGCTGCACCGATGGATGAGGGGGGACTGGGGTTCACCTATGCCCAAAATATGGGTGAAATGCACCGTATCCGCAATTATCTACAAATTCCCATTGAACATCGTTTGATCGAGCATATCGAGATCCTCATCCATAATAATAGTGCGGAAAAGATGGTTAACGCCATGAACACTCACGATGAGTGTGCTAATGGGAAGGTAAGACTGATCACAGAATTGGGGAATCATATTCCTCTCATTGGTTTAGCGGCCTTATGTTGGTTTCGACCGGGGGCCCCGATGATTTTTCAGGGGGATGAGTTTGGAGAAGAGGGTTATTTTGATGTATTTCAGGGGGTTGACTGGTCAAAAACGGGGGATCATGCAGCCCTTCATCAACAACAAATTTCTAACAATTTTCACGATCTCAACCAACTTCTTCGCAATGAACCAGCTTTGGCCCGTCACAACATCCATTCTATGATTCGGAATGGGTCTAATAATGAGCGAAAATGGTTTAGTTTTATTCGATGGGGTGGGGATGTTGGTTTTGAATCGAGTGATCCCAAAGATCACAAGGATGATATTATTTTTGTCCGTAACGAAACTCCTTATCAGGTGGAGTGTAATGTCGAAATATATGTACCCGTGATTGGAGAATATAAGGTTATTTATAATTCCATTGACCAGCGTTATATTGGTTCTCAGCACTACAATCAACATGATCCCTATTGGACGATTCATAGTTCAGGCCAATTCCTCTATTTTGATGTTCATCCCTATCAAAATATTGCTTTTAAATTGACGTGAGTTCGATAAATTTACCTAGTTGAAGAACCCCAACTTGCTGCGCTGAAGTTGGGGATTCTAACAGGGAATTGCTTCCCCATTCACCCACTCGAACAGATTTAACTGCTGAGGGTTGCTAGGCTCAGTCTCCAACGAAACTGA
>JASJDN010000145.1 GCA_030065205.1 Crocosphaera sp. | reverse complement strand
GAAGACCACCAAATCGCAGATTTTGGTGGGGGACGCGGGACCCAATTGGGCGACGCAGAAAGGCTTACTTTGTGACAGAATTTTTCCTCCTGCCTCCTGCCCCCTGCCTCCTGCCTCGCCCGAAGGGCTGTTGAGACAGAGGAGTTCACCTATAATTCTTCTGCATGGTTTCGATACCAATCAATGGTATTTTTCAACCCCTGTTTAAAGTTCATCTCAGCAACGAAGCCAAACTTTTCTTTAGCTCGTTGTGTATCCAAACAACGACGGGGTTGACCATTGGGTTTATCGGTTTGCCAGGCAATTTCTCCCTCAAATTCCATTAACTCACAAATTAATTCAGCTAAATATTTAATAGGAACCTCGTGATTTGTGCCTAAGTTCACTGGATCAGGATCATTATATAACTGAGTGGCCATCACGATTCCCCGCGCGGCATCAGTGGAGTATAAAAACTCTCTAGTGGGAGAACCATCACCCCAGACAAAAAGCTCTTTTTTCCCTTCTTTTTGCGCTTCATATACCTTACGAATTAAAGCAGGGATAACATGGGAACTATTGGGATTAAAATTATCATCAGGTCCGTATAAATTAACAGGCAGTAAATAAATGCCATTAAACCCATACTGTTGACGATAGGATTCTAATTGAACTAATAACGCCTTCTTAGCGATACCATAGGGCGCATTGGTTTCTTCAGGGTAGCCATTCCAGAGATCATCCTCCTTAAAAGGAACAGGAGTGAATTTAGGATAGGCACAAATGGTTCCCACGCAAGTAAACTTCTCAACCCCTGCTTCGTAGGCAGCATGAATGAGTTGTGCGCCCATCATCAGGTTGTCGTAGAACAACTCCGCTGGTTTTTCCTGATTTAAGCCAATCCCTCCCACATGGGCTGCCAAATGAACCACAACATCCTGTTGTTCGACTGCCCGTTGACAATGATCGAGTTTCCGCAGATCACAATCACGAGATCGAGGAACACTAATTTTTTCGGGTTGTGCGCCTGCGGCCACCAACTCATTAACCACTTGTTTGCCGAGAAAACCAGCCCCACCGGTTACCAAAATCCTTTTATTCGTTAAATCTAGCATTGTGTTGATACTCCCTTGATCCCTGAAGTCAGTGAACAGTTGCTCATAATTAGTGGCTGAGTGTGAACTTAAGCCCTAATTAAGAAACAACTGACTCCCCAATTTAGTCCACCATGATGCTCATAGGTTGACGCACATAAGCATTATCCTTGAAGAGTAACACTTTGTCATTAGATGTTTCGTTGGGAGAAGAGAGTCCCAAAACTGCCAGATCCGCTTCTACCATCAAATGCACTAACTGTTCAAAGGTAACGGAGGGTTCCCATCCCAGTTTGGTTTTAGCTTTGGTGGGATCACCGATTAATAAATCGACTTCGGCAGGCCGTAAATAACGCTCATCGAAGTCTACATAATCTTCCCAGTTTAGGTTAACGTATTCAAAGGCAATTTTCAGGAATTCTCGTACAGAGTGGGTTTCACCAGTGGCCACGACATAATCATCAGCTTCATTTTGTTGTAACATTAACCACATGGCTTTCACGTAGTCTTTGGCATAGCCCCAGTCTCGTTTTGAGTCGAGGTTACCTAAATAGAGTTTTTTCTGGGTTCCGGCCACGATGCGGGCGATCGCTCTTGTAATTTTCCGAGTGACAAAGGTTTCTCCACGACGGGGGGATTCATGGTTGAACAAAATGCCGTTACAGGCAAATAAATCGTAAGATTCTCTATAATTCAGGGTTTGCCAATGGGCATACACTTTGGCGCAAGCGTAGGGACTACGGGGATAAAAGGGGGTAGTTTCCCGTTGGGGAATATCTTGAACTTTGCCGAACATTTCCGAAGAACCGGCTTGATAGAAGCGAACTTCAATCCCAGTACGGTGTTGATAGTCTCGGATGGCTTCTAGCAGACGCAGGGTTCCCATTCCCACAGCATCGACGGTATATTCTGGGGAGTCAAAACTAACCCGAACATGGGACTGGGCCCCTAAGTTATAAATCTCAAAGGGTTTGACTTCTTCTAAGATTCGTCTGAGGGTGGTTCCGTCGGTTAAGTCTCCGTAGTGTAGAAATAACTTGGCCTCGGTTTGGTGAGGATCAACGTACATATGATCGATGCGATCGGTATTAAAGGTTGAGGTTCGGCGGATAATACCATGAACTTCATAACCTTTTTCTAGTAACAATTCGCTGAGATAAGAACCATCTTGTCCAGTAATTCCAGTGATCAGGGCGCGTTTTGTCTGGGTCATCGCTTAGTTATCCTAAAATATGAGAGAAAATTAATTAAGTTTTGTAATCTGCTTGAGTCTTAATAACATACTTTACTTCACAATGACAAGCTCTGACCATCTTATCTACAATTCTCTCAGAAAAAAATAGAGAAATGGGAGTGACGGGACGACGGATTAAATGTTGATGAGACCTTCCCCAAAGTCTATGTAACGATAACCTGTTTTTTGATCCGTCAAATATTTTTTATATTTATGATACAGGTCCATGCCGGGAATGACTTTGATAAAATCTTTGGGTTTTCTATAATCTTTTTCGGGATATTCTTCACGAATTCCTTGAATGGCTTCGTATAGAGGATACCATTGACGCATGACATTAATTAATTGTTCAAATTGACCATAAGATTTTTTATGTCTTTCTTCAAGGGCAATATATTGAATAATTCGTGCGTAGATATCAGGATTACTGTTTTTACCAGTCACACCAATAATATGTCCCAAGGCTTCAAAATCATCATAATGAACCATAACCAAACAAGTTAATGATTTCAAGTTCATAACATCAATTTCATTTAAACTATTAATAAGCTCACTAATAGACTTTAGTATTGAAAATTCTTTTAATTGTTGTTTGTTAAACCAAGAAAAGAGTTGTAAACTAAATGTGTTTTCTGATAAATTAATTAATTCTGTAGCATAGGTTTGTATTTTTTGTTTTCCTGCTTCTGTTTTAATTTGAGGTAAAACTTCTATTAATTTTTGATTAATTTGTTTTTTAAATGTCTCTGAATTATCAAATTTTTCTAATTTTCGACAAACGCAATCATAAAACTCTTTTTGTTTAATTCCTTGATATCTAGATTCAATTTGATTAATAATAACATAACTTTTTTGAGCTTTAACCGCAGATTTAAAAAGATGAATACTCTGTTTTAATCCTTCATATTCTTCTCGGTTATATTCAAGACAAAATTTAATCTTAGCAAATAATAAAAATTCATTATTACTAAATTTATTGTTATCCATTGCTTGAGCAGATTTTGCTAGTAGTTTTGCATTTTCTACTGTTCGGTTATGGAGAAAAATAGCTGTTTCTGAAACTTTAGGTTTAGCCAAACCTAATTTTTCCATGATTTGATCTATAATTCCATCTTCTTCCCATAAAAATTGAGCTATACTATCTTTTTTTTGAAGAAAAATAATACCAAAAACTACGGTAATTAAAGCAATAGAAATAGGAGAAAATATCAAAGAATTGATAGAAGAAGGTTCTCTATTTATGCTGAGGGTATTTGAAGGTAATACCCCCAACATCTTTTGAGTGGGATCATCAACAACTAATTGATCAACATTTATTTCTGAAATAGATTTTTCTGCATCTAACTGTTTAATAATTTCATTGGACTCCCACACACTTAAGCTATCTGATTCTTCTTCCTCAATGAGTCCTTGATAGCGATTTTTAAGATTTTTATTGATAGGATTTGCAATTTCTTCTGGTGATAAATTAATGAGGCTGGTTTCTTGATCTTTTCCAACTAACTCTTGTAATAATTTTTGCTGGTGTTTAGATTTTTCAACCATAATTAACTATTATTATTTATTAAATCTCTTCAATTATCTCATCTCTGAAATTGATGAACTGTGACAAAGATCACACAAACTATTGAGTATAAAGACTACTGCTAAATTCACTATTATGATTTACCATGTTTGATAAGGATGTTTAGTCAAGTTAACATTATAATATTTAGGGTCATGACTAACTTCTTTTCCAACCCAGTCAGGAATATTAATGCTTTGATTTTCATTTTGTAATTCAACTTCTGCTATGATTAGTCCTTTATTTTCTCCTTGAAATTCATCAATTTCCCAGACTAAATTATCTTGAGTTATTTTGTAACGAATTTTCTCAATTAAAGGGCGATCGCATAAAGTATCTAACATAATTTGAGCATCTTTTAAAGGGATAGGATACTCAAATTCATTGCGAGTAATGCCTTCTGTTTTGCTTTTAATGGTTAAATAAGCTTCATTTCCGATGATTCTTACTCTCACCGTTGTCATTTGATTTCCTGTTGGAAGATAACCTTGTCGATAAACTTCTCCTTGTCCTAAAGAACGCCAATCATCATTAATTACCAAAAATTTACGCTCAATTTCAATAGCCATAATTGTCAACCAAAAGTAAAGAATATTAATATTTTAATCCGTATTTAACTGATTTAATCTACTATAAAGTTAAGCTCTAAATTAATATCATGTTAATGTTTCCTGATTTTCAAACCCTAGTTATACAAACGTCAGAGGTCAAAATCAATTTAGTTAAAGGGGGAAAAGGATATCCCTTATTATTATTACATGGTTATCCTCAAACTCATGTTATGTGGCATAAAATTGCTGCCAGACTGGCTGAAAAATTTACTGTCATTATACCTGATTTACGAGGTTATGGAGACAGTGATAAACCATCAAGAATAGACAATCATTATAACTATTCTAAACGAGTGATGGCAGAGGATCAAATTGAAGTGATGTCACAATTAGGTTATGAAGAATTCTACTTAGTGGGACACGATCGCGGGGGGAGAGTTGCTCATCGTTTAACCTTAGATTATCCTGATAAAGTGAAAAAATTAGCTTTATTAGATATTGCACCCACCTATCAAATGTACACCACAACGGATCAAGCATTTGCGACTGCTTATTATCATTGGTTTTTTCTGATTCAACCGTTTCCGTTTCCTGAGACTTTAATTAATCAAAATCCTGACTTTTTTCTAACTCATTGTTTACAAAGTTGGAGTAAAACTGCATCACCCTTTACTCCAGAAGCAATGGAAGAATATTTACGATGTTTTCGTGATCCGCAAACCGTTCACGGAACTTGTGAAGATTATCGTGCCTCAGCAACTATTGATTTAGAACACGATCGCACAGATATGGACAAAAACATAGAATGTCCTTTATTAGTTTTATGGGGAAATAAAGGGGTGATTGAAAAGAAATATGATGTAATTCAAAGTTGGCAAAAACGAGCCATAAATGTTCAAGGAAAAGCTCTTGATTGTGGACATTTTTTACCCGAAGAATCTCCAGAAGAAACCTATCAATTGATTGAAACATTTTTAACTAAGCGAAAGCCAACATGAGTGGTTCCGGTATCAGGGGCTTGAGATTCCCGCGCTGCCGGTCGATAGCGACTACAATAATTCTTAGCACAGAGGAAAGATCCCCCTTTAATGAGGTGCAATGCGCCTTATCTTTAAGTCCCCCTAGCCTTATTTCAACAATACAAAGAAAGACAGATGTGATTGATTATTGAGTAAAAAATGCCAATTTATAATCTGCCCTGAAAAGATATCAACCAAACTTCTTGAGGAAAATAATAAACGGAGTTTTGAATAAATGAATTTAAGTAGGTTTCCATTTTCGGATTAGAAAGTAACTGCTCCAAACTCATACTCTGAGATTCAGATAATTCCTCTGTTGTGTGATCTTTGTTAAAACTGTTGATTGTCGCTTCGTTTTTGAGGTAATTCTCTGGATTGACAAAGTATCGTCTTGTTGCGATGTCACTAGCTTGATATTATTGCGAAACCACTCAATGGCAGTAACCGTCATCGTTGAAGCTGCTTTCCTTAACTGATAACTTTCAGCGTAAAGCTCATCATCCAGTGGTGGAGCGACAAATTTTTTATTCTCTAACGAGTGACGCTCAGTTTCAGAGAATTTAGGGTTTTCTAAAGTTTTGTCGAAAGTTCTCATAGGAAAATACTGTACCTAATACAAAAGCTACGGGTTGAAGATGTGTGTAATTAATTGTTCAGAAAGACGGGAAAAAGGTGATACTCCCATCGTTCAAAGAGGAGTGGCCACTAAACGAAACCCAACGTGAGTGGTTCCCGTATCCGGCGCTTGAGACTCCCGCGCTGCCGGTCGATAGCGACTACAATAATTCTTAGCACAAAGATAAGATCCTCCTTTAATCACGTGCAAAGCCCCTTCACTGGGTTTTTTGGGGTCAAAACTGGCATTTTTAGTCGGACCAACGGGATTAACGCTATTATCTTTCCCTGAATGGCCCACACTATACCAATCTGAGGTTAATTCCCAGACATTCCCTGTCATGTCATAGAGTCCATAGCCATTAGGTGGAAACGATTCTACGGGGGCGGTTCCCAGATGACCATCTTCTTTGGTATTGAGGAAAGGGAAAATACCTTGCCAAGTGTTGGCTTTTTTGGCTGAATATTGATTCCCCCAACTAAACTCTTGATCTTTGAGTCCCCCTCGCCCTGCATATTCCCATTGTGCTTCGGTGGGAATGGTTAAACCTTTCCAGTTGGCATAGGCCACAGCATCATCATAGGCAATGTGAACCACAGGATAGTTGTCCTTGCCTTCAATATTACTGTCGGGTCCGTAGGGATGTTGCCAGTTTGCACCAACGGTCCAGTGCCACCAACTTAAGTAAGCGACCTGTTGTATCCCTTCTTCGGGGGGTTGAAAGACGAGGGAACCGGGTTGTCTTTGTTCCTCCCTTAAGGTGGGAAATTGTTCTTTTGATAAGGGACGTTCGGCGATGGTTTTGTAATCTGTGGCTTCCACAAACTGACGAAACTCTGCATTAGTGACTTCGTGGCGGTCCATACAGAAACTATCTACCGTAACATCACTAGCCGACTTTTCTGACTCATAGTTAGTATCGGAACCGATATTAAAGATTCCCCCAGGAATAAATACCATTCCCTCTGGACATTTATTATCTGTAGGAGAGGCTTGTACTTGAGTAGAAAAAGGGAAAATAAAAGATAGTGTTAGCAAACAAAGAATCAGTAATTTTAGCCAAAAAGTTTTCATAGTCGTTAGATAATTTGAGCTAGGATGAGATAGTAACGGTTAAACAGTCAAGAAAATGTCTAAGCTAATGACCTTTGAAGAAATGAAACAGCTTTATCAAGGGGAGTGGTTATTAATTGCTTATAAGGATCTCGATGATCAAATGCAAGTTATAGAAGGAGAAGTGCTTGCTCATTCTGTTGATCAGTCCGAAATATATGAAGCTTTATCTTCAATTCCTGAGCAACCTTTAGCCATTGAATATGTTGGACAAATCCCTGAAGATGTCGCTTTCATATTATGACTAATCGTAGAATCTATCGATATTGCTAAAGGTGAATTTTTTTTAAGAAATAATTAGTAGAAAAGTCTACCAATTAGTGATGACTGCGATCGCTTAAAATACTAACAAGTATTATCAAAGAATAAAACCTCGTTAAGTTATAAGAAGATGGGCATTGCCCACCCTACTAATTAAATGTTAGTTACACATTGGAGGTGTTCTTGATGGATTAGATTCAAAGATAGTATTGAAATCGTCTTTCATACTAGCTACAATCCAATTTTCATGATCTTGGGCATAGTCGAGAGATTCATTAAGAGGTTCTTGTGTCATTGGATCTTTTGCACCTGGGACGTTATTATATTCATATTCTCGCTCACAATCATCATGATTAATAAGTACGATTAAGGAATTATCAACGCCAGAGTCTGTGTATTTAAACATTTCAAAATCACCACCAGAGTTACCCACGGCAATCAGAGGTCTCTTACCAATAAACAGTTCAATTCCCACTGGTTTACCCTCTTGATCGTCATAATGAGCTAACCCTAATTGACGAATTACGGTATTATTCGCGTCATCATAGGCTGTCTTAATAGCAGAACCGATCACTTCTTCAGTGGGAATACCATAAGCTTCATCAGAAAAAGATCGCACAAAATAAATGCCACCTCCAGAACAAATATAGACTTTAAAATCATTCTCTTTGAGGTAGTTAACTAATTCAATGACAGGTTTATAAGTCAGGTTGATATATTTAGTATCAAACCGTTGAAAATTTCCGTCATCCTCAGAAGTAACACTACTATGAATGTTATCAAGAAAACTGCGAGCTAGGGTATTATATTCATCTGTGGTTAATCCACTAAAAACTGGAATTTCACTTAAAGAAATTCTCCCTTCCTCAGAAATAGGATCGCCTCCCGTTTTCTCAATTTCTTTTTGCGTCATTTTCAGTAGTTGACTAACTTTAGGTTTAGATAAATCAGACAATCTGCTCTTAATAAAATCTTCTTGGAAATAATGAGGTCTTTCGGCCCATAAAGTTCCGTCATTATCAAAAACAGCAATGCGATCTTTTATTGGAATACCATCAGCATTAACTTTGTTCACAAAATCCATAATGGCTTGTTTGCTATCAGCATTGTCATTCCAGGAGTCTAATGCTGCATAAGCAGGAAGACAACCGACAGTTCCTCCTAAGCAAAAGAATGCAACCACAAGGGAGAGGAAAAATAGGAGGGTTTTTCGGTAAATGGTTTGAAAGTTCGTCATAACTTCAGATAACTTCAACATAGATTTAATAGTTCGTAGGGTGGGCAAGAGGAATCAATTTGAGCATAATCAAGGAATTGTCAAGGCTTGCCCACCATAAACCCCATGAAGGTGGGCAAAATTAACCTTGAAGTTCCTTAATCCTCTGTCTTAAGCATTTGCCCACCCTACAAGTGAGAGAGTCAGTTTTTAGTGGGGTTAATTGCCACTGGGTTCTTGGATCATTTCGATGATTTTTCTTAGCTTGGTAATGCCAGGAAATTCCTCTTGCGCCCTGTCAATTTGAATTTTCTTGACGACCCCATCAACAATCTGATTGATGCTAAAAGAGGGGGGCTTTTGACGAGGAGGATAGGCAACAAAAGTATTGAGCAAGTTAGCAATACCTAACTGAATAGGACCGAGTAAGAAAATGCGACGGAAACGCCAATCAACATAATTGTCTGATTCGATGTCTGCTTTCTCCAAGGGATCACGACGCAAGTTGAATAACTTGGGAACCCGTAAGCTAACATAGGGTTCTTCCCAGACATTAAACCCTTCTTCACGCTGTTCCGTAAAGACTAATTTCCAATCGTCATAACGCATAGCTGAGGGATAACCATCATCGGTAAAGTAGATATATTCATGACGGGGTGGACAATAGTCAGGTAAGGCAGATTGGTTGGGAAGACAATCTTTCTTTAAGGTTGGGTCATCTGCTAATATGTTAGCCGTTTCCAGATAAGGTAAGAAGTTGTAACCGTCTAAATGAACATCATATTTTTCATACTCTGGGAAGACGGCGGGTTGTTTTTGTTGATCTTCATCCTTAAGTAGTTGTTTTTGGATACCTTCAACCCCAACAGCGGCCATCAAAGTGGGAACCCAGTCAAGATGAGACATGATTTCATTAGAAACGATGCCTTCAGGAAAATGATTTTTCCAGCTAACGATCGCAGGAACACGGAAACCACCTTCCCAGTTGGTATTCTTTTCCCCTCGGAAGGGAGTCATCCCCCCATCAGGCCAACCAAACACTTCTGCACCATTATCGGTGGTATAGACAATGATCGTATTGTCTTCTAAGCCTTCGTCTTTGATAAATTGAACCAGTTCACCCACGTGCTGATCGTGTTCTACCATACCATCCGCTTCAATCCCTTGGCCAGTCACCCCTTGAGAGTCGGGTTTTAGGTGGGTAAAGACGTGCATACGAGTGCTGTTAAACCAAGCAAAGAAGGGTTCATCCGCTTGTTTGGCTTCTGTAATGAACTCTTTTGTCTGTTTTAAAACCTCTTCATCGATGGTTTCCATCCGTTTTGTGTTCAGAGGTCCGGTATCACACACTCGCTGGCCGTAACTGTAAAGATTTTCATCCGTTTTATCGGTATTGGTAACATCTTCAATAGGAGGTCCCCCTTCCCAAGCTTTTCCGGTTTCGCATTGATGGGAACTACCATCGGCATAGCTATGGAGTACCCCTCTGGGCCGAAACGCATCAAAGGCAGGATAGATTCCTTCGGGTAGATAATCTTCGTTTTCGGGTTCCTCTTCAGCGTTTAAGTGATAGAGGTTGCCATAAAATTCGTCAAACCCATGATTGGTGGGCAGAAACTTATCTAAATCACCTAAATGGTTTTTTCCAAATTGACCGGTACGATACCCTAACGGTTTCAGTAAGTCTGCCAAAGTGGGATCGGCTGTTTCTAAGCCAATGGGAACACCGGGTAAACCGACTTTGGTCATCCCCGTACGAATGGTGGCTTGACCGGTGATAAAAGCAGCACGACCGGCAGTACAGCTTTGTTCCCCATAGAAGTCGGTGAACAGGATACCTTCTTTGGCAAGGCTATCAATATTGGGGGTTCGGTAGCCCATCATACCGTTGTTGTAGGCACTGATGTTAAACCAGCCAATATCATCCCCCATAATCACAAGGATGTTGGGTTTAGCGGTCGTTTCTTGGGCAAAAGCGGAGGCTGTAGGGAACCAAGGCAGCATCCCTGACAGCGCAAGCAACAGGGACATCACCATAGCGATCCCTGTCTTCATGGCTCGTTGCATGAAAAAATCCTCAAAATTTGGTTTTATTTCTTAAAAAATGCGAAAAATATCGATATTTGTGACAAAAGTTAGGACAAATATCTAAACATCAGCATTTATCTGGACTCTACTAAAAGTTATCATAGGATAAGCTTAACGAATATACGAAAATTCCTACTTTGTTTTTGCTCAAAAACAGTAATAATCAATTTTTTTGGGTTAATAATATCCATAAAATTTGGTTTTTATATAATTATGTTCAGTTTGCGCCCCTTAAGCTTAGTAGAACAATGTACATTTTTGACTTACACTTAAGTTTGTTTGGAAAAACATAGGAAATATTTAATGATTTATGGCAGTTTTTGACGATTTTGAAGCTTATATGGAGTTTGTTAAGTCTTTTAATATTCAATGTTCCCTGAAACTAACACCAGGTACATTTCAAGGACGCATCAATTCCCTTCACCTTCGGGAAATGAATATCATCAGCACAGTACAAAATCAAACCCTATATGTACAGGGTCCGAAATTTAAAAATTGTTTACATTTTTGTATGGTATTTTCCCCTAAGAGATCACCAATGTTGAGTCATGGAACTCGACTTAAAAAATGGGATTTATTCGGATTTGATACTTGTCGAGATGCTAATCTGATCATGGGTCAAGGAACTCAAGTCATTACTATAGCTATTAATCGTCAATTCTTTGATACTGTCGCTGAAACAATGGGCTATCAACCCTTTAATGATGAAATTTTAAAGCCAAATATTGCTAGATTTCGTCCTCATCAAATTGCTGAACTGAGAAACTATTATCAACAAATTAATCAAATTTTATTGCAGCAACGGACTTCCTTGAGAGAAACGAAACAAAATCTAATTGTTGAGAATTTTCTTCCTTTACTGATTAATACGTTTGGTCAAATTATTAGAGAACGTAATACTAAAAATACTCAAGTAAAATCTTACGGTCGTTATGCTATTGTAAAAAAAGCAGAAGAGTTTACTCTCTCCCATCTTCATGAACCCATTACTCTTCAACAATTGTGTGAAACATTAGGAACGAGTAGTACAGCTTTATCTGCGGGGTTTAAAGAGATTTTTCGTGTTAGTCCCATGAATTATCTTAAAATACAAAGACTTCATGGTGTTCATCGCACTTTGAAAAATGCTGACCCTAGCTCAACAAGGGTTATGAGTGTAGCTCATGAATGGGGATTTTGGAGTCTTAATCATTTTAGTAGAGATTATCAGAAACTGTTTGGTGAATTGCCATCCCAAACATTAAGAAAGTAGGAAAAGGTAACGGGCAATTCGTAGGGTGGGCAAGAAGGAATCAATTTGAGAATAATCAAGGAATTGTTAAGGTTTGCCCACCATAAACCCGATGAAGGTGGGCAAAATTAACCCTTAAGTGGCCTCATCCTCTGTCTTCAGCATTTGCCCACCCTACAACTAGAATATTATAAAATATATTTCAAGATACATAGAGTCTCAATCATTTTACTAAAGATTATCAGAAACTGTTTGGTGAATTGCCATCCCAAACATTAATAAATTAGGAAAAGGTAACGGGCAATTCGTAGGGTGGGCAAGAGGGAATAAGTTTGAGAATGATCAAGGAATGGTTAAGGTTTGCCCACCATAAACCCGATGAAGGTGGGCAAAATTAACCCTTAAGTGGCCTCATCCTCTGTCTTCAGCATTTGCCCACCCTACAACTAGAATATTATAAA